>CAADGM010000016.1 GCA_900696535.1 uncultured Planctomycetota bacterium | reverse complement strand
ACCGCGAAGCGCAGTTCGTCCGTGCCGAAGTAGGGCTCGTACGTCCGCTTGTAAAGCTTCCAGCGGCTCGCGTCCGGCGCCAGCACGGTGGTATCGGGATGCGCCGCCTGCCAGTCCGCCCAATGCACGACCCGCGCCGGCACGAGCGACAGCGCGGCGCCGCGCGCGGCCGCCGGGCCGGCGACGGCCTTGAACTGGAGCTGCGACCACAGGCTTTCGCCGCGGTGCTCGGGCTGCCGGTCGTACATGAGCAGGTTCGAGTTGTAGACCAGCCCGCTGACGCCGAACTCGAGCGTCTGGTCTTCCACGCGGCGATCGAATACGACGGCGCTGTCACAGAGGGGGTTGTACGTGACTGCGATCGGCACGCCGCTCAATGTGTCATTGACGATCTCGTGCCAGTTGAGAATCGAGAGTGGGTAGGCCCGGGCCTGACCGCCTATTTCGACGCCGATAACCCGGTCGTGGCCGACCAGGAACTTGCCCTGGTGCCCGCGCCGCAGGTCACGCGTGAACTGGTCAAGCTGGTTGCGCGTCAGCGCCAGCGGGTTCACCAGGGCCGGCAAGCCGTCCTTCGGAAATCCCGCGGCGTAGATTCCCTCGACCGGAATCTGTGCGTGGCTGAGGTCGAACGCGTACGAGTGAACGTGCCGGCCATCGCCAGCAGTCGGCGTCCGCAGTGGCAGCCGCGCGGCCCAGTACGCCAGCACCCCGCCGGCCAGGATGAGCGACAGCAGCAGCGCCCAGCCGCCGCTGCGAAAGGTGAATAGGCGCTCGCGCGGCGCCGCGCCGCCGGCCGGTGTTGCGTGATCCACATCCATTTCTCAAGTTCCTGTCAGGGTACGCGCGAACCGGAGACGATAGCGCGGTCGACCGGTTGCTGAAGCGCAGCGTTGGGTTTCCGTATCCGACGCTCCCAAGCCGGCGACGTCGCCCGAGCGCGCCGGAGGTCGCCGGACGCGGAGGTCCGGCGCTACGGCGCCCGCCCCGCCACCATCAGCGCGAGCAGCACCGGCAGGTACACCAGGCTGACAACGAACAACCGCCGGGCGGCCGCGTCCTCGCGGTCGCGCTCGAAGGCGACGCTGGCCGCGGTCAGCCCCGCGCCGGCCAGAATAGCGCCGAGCCCGTACCACCACGTGGCCACCTGCATGACGCTCAGCAGCGACGCCAAAGGGATCAGCAGCAGCGAGTACGCCACCGAGACGTATCCGGTCAGCCGCCCGCTCGGATCGACGGCCGGCAGCATGCGAAAGCCGCCGCGAGCGTAGTCTTCGCGATAAAGCCACGCCAGCGCGAGGAAGTGCGGTATCTGCCACAGGAAAAGGATCCCCCCGATGATCCACGCGCCCGCTTCGAACCGCTCGACCGCCGCAACCCACCCGATCACCGGGGGAATCGCCCCGACGACGGCGCCGACCAGCGTGTTGAGCGGTGTGCGCACCTTCGTCGGCGTGTAGATGAGGACGTACACGACGAGCGTCACCAGTGCCAGCACGGCCGCGGCCGGGCTCACCGTCGCGGCGAGCAGCGCGGGGCCGGCCAGCCCGACGATCAGCCCGTAGGCGAGCGCCGCGGAGCGTCCGATGCGTCCCGCCGGCAGGGGCCGCGTGCGTGTCCGCAGCATGAGCGCGTCGCGGTCCGCCTCATGCCACTGGTTGAGCGCGTTGGCCCCCCAGGCCGCAAGGCACGTCCCGATGATCGTGAGGAGGAACCGGGCCGTGTCGAACGGCACGGGCCCGGCCATGACGTAGCCCACCGCGGTGGTCAGCACGACCATCGCGCTCAGCCGCGCCTTGCTCAGCTCCAGGTATGCCCGCGCCGTCCCCCTCATGCTCACACGGCGCAGTGGCGCCTCTTCGTAGACCGCTGCGGCTGACCGGCCCGACTGGATCGCCAACGCCTCGCTCCCAGGAGAACTCCCCGATTCTACGCGGCACCCGCCCCGTGTGCACGCCCGCCCGGCTCCGCTAAGCTACGCGGCCCCGCGGCAGCCGGGACTGGCAGCGCGCGGATGGGCGAGCTGGGAGAGCGTTGGCATGAGCGATCGCGGGCTATCCCGGGAGCGCGGGGCCGACCTGCTGGCCATCGGCTTCGGCACCGCCGTCGGGATGTGGGCGGTGGGCTACTTCGTGCGGCTGTTCGGCGACGCCGTCCCAGCCCCGATCCTCTTCGCGCTGCTGATTGCGGTGCTGCTCATCGGCGGCTTGGTGGCGGGCCGCTGGACGGGTCGGGGGGTCGGCGGATGGGTCGCCTGTGGGACAATCACGGGCCTGATCAACCTCCTCATCGTCGGTAGCCTCATCAGCGGCCAGACGCCGAACAGCATCCGCGCCGGCGCCCTGCTCTGGGTCCCCGGCACGGTGGTCGTCTGCGTCCTTTTCATCGTGCTCGGTGCCCTGGTCGGCCGCGCGCTGCGCCCGGCCGGGACGCCGCCGCGGAGCTGGCTGGGCGGCCTGGCGGTGGTCGCCGCAGTCGCGACGTTCGTTCTTCTCGGCGCGGGCGGCCTCGTCACGGGCTACGACGAGGGGCTGGCGGTCGTCGACTGGCCCAATTCCGAGGGGTACAACATGTTCCTGTACCCCCTCGCGCGGATGACCGGAGGGGTGTACCTCGAGCACGCTCACCGCCTTCTGGGCTCGCTGGTCGGCCTGACGACCCTGGTCTTGGCGATTCACATCACGCTCACCGAGCGCCGCCGATACGTCACGACGCTCGCCTGGGTTACGCTGGTCGCGGTGGTATTCCAGGGTGTGCTGGGTGGCCTGCGCGTCACCGGCCGCCTCACCTTGAGCACCGACCCGGCTGACACAAGCCCGAGCATCATCCTGGCCATCGTCCACGGCGTTTTCGGCCAGATGGTTTTCGCGATGCTGGTCGCGCTGGCCGCGGTCCGCAGCCGAACCTGGCTGGGCCCCACACCGGCCAACCCACACCCCGCGGCGGGCACAGACCGAGTGCTCGCCGCGATCCTCGCAGTCCTGGTCATCAGTCAGCTTGTCCTGGGCGCCCTCGTCCGACACTTCACATGGGCGCTGGAGATCAACCGCTACGAACTGAAGGCTGATCCGAAGACGCTCATCGCCATCGGGGATTGGGCCCTGACGCTCCACGTCACGTTCGCCGTGCTCGTGCTGCTGATGGCCCTGGCGGTGGCGGTTCGCGCGTGGGGGCTTTACCCGCAGCCGATCTTGTCGCGCAGCGGGCGGGCGCTACTCGTCCTGGTCGGTGTCCAGCTTGTCCTCGGCCTCGGCGCGCTGTGGGTCACGGGCGACGAAGCCCGCCACCGCGAGCCCGCCCCTCACGACGTCGCGATCACCACGCTGCACCAGGTCGCCGGCGCGGCCATCCTCGCCTGTACCATCCTCATCTGGGTGTGGAACATCCGGCTGGCCCGCGTGGCCACTCGGACCGGGTAGCGGCGCCGGGCGCGGACTGGCGCCGACCGGCCGCGCGTTCGGCCGGCGTGCTTCGGCGAGGGTATCATCGTCCGCCGTGGTTGCCCGATTCCCGTTTGAGCACGCTCTGCCCGAAGCCGCCCAGCCGGCCGTGAAGATCGCGCGCACGCTGGTCGAGGCGGGGCACGAGGCATTGCTGGCGGGGGGGTGCGTGCGGGACCTGCTCCTGGGGGGCGTGCCCGACGACTACGACGTCGCAACGGCCGCGCGGCCTGAGCAGGTCGCGCGGCTCTTTCGCCGAACGCGCCTGGTAGGTGCGGCGTTCGCGGTCGTGCTGGTCAAGATGGGCGGGCGCTGGGTCGAGGTGGCTTCCTTTCGCGAGGACGGGCCTTACCTGGACGGCCGCCACCCGGTCAGCGTGACGTACTGCGACGCGCACCGCGACGCCGGCCGGCGCGACTTCACGGTCAACGGCATGTTCCTCGACCCGCTCCGTTCCGAAGTGGTCGACTACGTCGGCGGCATGGCGGACCTGGAGCGCCGGCTCATCCGGGCCATCGGCCAACCCGCCGAGCGATTTGAGGAGGACCACCTGCGGCTGCTGCGCGCGGTGCGGTTCGCGGCCAGGCTGAGCTTCGACATTGAGCCGGGGACGCTGGCCGCGATCCGGGAGCAGGCGCCGCGCCTGGCCCGCGTGGCCGCGGAGCGCGTCCGCGACGAGCTTGAGCGAATGCTCAGTCACCCGACGCGCCTGGCTGCGTGGCGGCTGCTGGGTGACTGCGGCTTGCGGCCTTTCCTGTGGGGCGGGGCGGGCTGGAGCGCGGCCGAGGTCGACCGCATCGATCGCACGCTCGCGCGCCTTGCCGACGACGCCGGATTCGAGCTCGTGCTGGCCGTGCTGCTGGCGGAGCGCGGCGCCGGCGAGGTGGAGCGTGTGTGCCGCGCTCTCACCTGTTCGAACGATCAGCGCGAGGTCGTGCGCTGGCTCGTCAGCCACCAGGCAGACCTGGACCAGCCGGATGAACCATCGCTCGCCGCACTCAAGCGGCTCCTGGCCGGGCCGGCGTTCGGTGCGCTGCGCGACTGGGCCGGGGCGCGGTGGGCCGAGTTCGCCGACGCACGGGAGCGGGCGGCCTGTCTTGACGCCCGGCTCGCTGCGATCCCGCCCGAGCGGGTCTGCCCGCCGCCGCTCGTTACCGGCGATGACCTCATCGCCCGGGGCGTGCCGGCCGGGCCGCGCTATAAGGAGATTCTCGACGCGCTCTACACCCGGCAGCTCGACGAGGAGCTCGCCGATCGCGACGCCGCGCTGGCGGCGCTCGACGCCCTGCTCGCTTCCGCCGGGGGGCGACCATGAGCAGCACCGGGAGCTTGCGCGCCAGTGCCACGTCCGCTCGGCGCTGGCTCTGCCTGCCGATCCTCGTGTTGACCGCCGGATGCGCGACGAGCGGGCCGGCGACGGACCCCGCGGCGCAGCGCGACGACTACCGGACCACGCTGCGGGCGCACCGCGCGTCCGGCCGCCCCGTGGAGGGCTTCAAGCCGGGTCAGGACGAGACCGGCGCCGCCCTGTTCATCAGCGAAACCACGCTCTTCACGCAGGCCGACGTGCGTGACGCCGCGGTCGTGACAGGGTCGAAGCGTACGCTGGTTCGTGTCGAGTTGGCGCAGCCGGCGGCCGAGCGCCTGGCGCGGGCGACGTTGCCGTGGGCCGCGACGCGCCTGGCCATCTTCATTGATGACCAACTCGTCATGTCGCCCGTGGTGACCTCACCCATTCGCGACGGTGTGTTCATGTTGGACGGCGACTTCTCGCTCGCGCGCGCCACCGAGATCGTCCGCTCGCTCAACGCGCAGCGTGTCACCTGGTCGCCGGACATCCGCACTGCGGACCTGCGGCCGGCGGCGCCGCCCGCCGCCGCTGATGCGCGCGAGACCCCGGAGGAGGAGCGGGCGCGACTGCTCCGCGCGCTGCGCGACGCCTCGCGCGAACCGTCCACACCACAACCCGAGATCATCATCGAGCCATGAGCGACTGCCTGCTCACGCGAGTCGTCGGCCCGGTCGCCGAGCTGACCCTGAACCGGCCCGGTCGGCGCAACGCACTGTCGGCCGACCTGATCGGGCAGCTCACCGAAGCGCTGCGCGCGTGTGACGCGTCGGCCAATGTGCGGGTCGTGCTCCTCACGGGCACGCCGCCGGCGTTCTGTGCCGGGCTCGACCTGCACGACGTCCTGGCGACGCCGACGGACTTGCCCGCGTTCGACACGCGGCCACTGCTGGCGCTCTACGAAACGCTCGCGACCCTGGGCGAGCCGACAATCGCGGTCGTGAACGGCCCCGCGACCGCCGGCGGGGCGGCGCTGGCACTGGCCTGCGACATCGTCATCGCCGGCCGATCGGCCCAATTCGGCTTCCCCGGCATTCGCCAGGGCCTGGCGCCCGCGATCGTCATACCCTTGCTGCTACGCGCGGCGGGGCCGTGCCGCGCGGCGTACATGCTGCTCACCGGCGAACTCCTGTCGGCGGCGCAGGCAGCCGCGTGGGGGCTGGTCGCGGAGGTCGTTGACGACGACCGGCTGGCGGATCGGGCCCTCGAGATGGCTGAATTGATCGCCGGTCACCCCGCGGATGCGGCGAGGAGGATGAAGGTGTCGCTCGCTCGCTTCGCGGAGGTGTTGGGGGCCCCCGGTGCGGCCTGCCGAGCCGAGTGCGAGCGGATGATGCTTTCGCCGTCCGCCCGCGAATCGCTCGCCCGGCTATTGGGCACGAACGAGAGTGGCGCGGCCGATCCGACGGCGAAGTAGGGAGCGGCGTGGCGGCGGGCACCGCGTGCCGTACGGGCCGTGCCGACCGGCCGTAAGCGCCCGCGCGGTTTTCGCGCCCGCGCTCGAAGCTGGCACGGGGTATAATGAGGTGAGCATCGTGGCTGGCTCGTCGGTGCGCCGGGCCATCACCTGCGCGGTGTGATGGCAGCGCTGCCGTGCCCGTTCGACCCGCCTTGAAAGGCGGCCGCCGCCCCCGACCAACCAGGATCGAGAAACCATGCTCAACCGCCTTCGGCAGATCGCACAGCTCGGACAGGCCATCTGGCTCGACTTCATCAGCCGCGAGTTCCTCCAGAGCGGCCGGTTGGCCGAGCTGGTCGACGCTGGCGTCGCTGGCGTCACCTCCAACCCGACGATCTTTCACAAAGCGATCAGCGGCAGCAACGTCTATGACGCCGACATCGCCGCGCTCGTCCGCGAGGGGCGCAGCGCGGCGGAGATCTACGAGTCCCTGACGGTCGCCGACGTCGGCGCCGCCGCGGACGTGCTCCGCAGCGTGTACAACGAGACGCACGGGCGGGACGGCTACGTTAGTATCGAGGGCAGCCCGCGCCTGGCGCACGACACTGCCGGCACGGTCACCGAGGCGCGCCGGCTCTACCAGGCGCTGCGGCGGCCGAACGTCATGATCAAGGTGCCGGCGACGGAGGCGGGGCTGCCGGCAATCAGCACGCTCATCGGGGAGGGCATCAACGTCAACGTCACGCTGATCTTCTCGCTGGCGATGTACGAGCGGGTCATGGAGGCATACGCGGAGGGACTTCGCCGCCTGCGGGCGATCGGCCGGCCGCTCGGGCTCGTGTCGTCGGTGGCGTCGTTCTTCGTCAGCCGGGTCGACACGCTGGTGGACAAGATCATCGATCACCGAGTCGCGCACGGCGAGCCGCATCTGGAGCCGATGTACGGCCTGGCGGCGGTAGCCAACGCGAAACTGGCCTACGCTCGGTTCAAGGCGTTCTTCAACGGGCCGCGCTTCGCCGAGCTGCGCAGCCTGGGGGCCCGCCCGCAGCGGCCGCTCTGGGCGAGCACGTCCACCAAGAACCCGCGCTACCCGGCCACGAAGTACGTCGATCCACTCATCGGCGTACACACGGTCAACACCGTCCCGCTCCAGACTCTGGAGGCCATTGAGGCCCAGTCCGTCGTTGCCCAGTCGATCGATACGGATGTCGAGCGGGCGGAGGACATCATGCGGCAGCTCGCCGGACTCCAGATCGAGATGGACTGGGTCACGGCCTGCCTGCTCGACGAGGGCGTGCAGTTGTTCGTCGACTCCTACGACACGCTGCTGGCCGACATCACGCGGAAGCGCGAGCAGATTGCTCAGCCGGCCTGAAGCGATCCGGGTGACCGGCGCGGCCGATGGGCATCGATGTCACGAGCAATCCATGAACAGCGACGAGCTGGGACAGCTTCTCGACGCCCTCGCCCGGCTCATACGCCCGCAGCTCGCGCAGTCAGACTCCCTCCGCACGGTCGTGACACTCCTGGGTCGATGGCTCTGTGAGCAGGCCGAGCAGGCCGCGGCCGACGGCTCGGAGGCCGGTGCGCCGGCGGCAGGCGCGTCGTCGGCCGGAGAGGCCGGCGACACGGCCTGGGTGGACCCGCGGCCTGCGCCGCTTGAGTCCATCGCCACGCCTGCTCACCCCATGCCTCAGGGAGAGGCGCCGCCCGCCCCGGCGTCATCCAAGGCGCCCGTCCGTCGGCCTCTGCCCGGCATCCCGCCTGTCACGCTGAGCGTGCCCTTGAAGCTGGGCGGCGCCGTCGCGCGAGTGCCCGTCACGGGCACCTCCGAAGAAGTCCGGCGGGCCCAACTCTCGGCGCTCGCTCCAGGTTCACGGGACAAGCCCGAGCGGCCCGGGAAGCGTGGCGCCCCTCGCGACGGAAGCGACCTGGCGCTCGTGGAACGCCGCAGCCGGCTTAAGGCCGCCTCGTGCGTGCTCTTCCTCGAGAAGCAGCGCGTCGCCGGCGACATGGACGCCACGCGTGACGTGCTCGCGCGCATGAACCAGATGATCGCCGAGGCGAAGTCGCTTCCGGAGTGCTTCCTGTGGGTCTTCTGGCGTGACCGACTGCCACCCGACGAGGCCACGCTTCGGCAGATCGCCGCGTGCTACGAGGCCCACGCCGAGGCCGCCGCCCTGGTCCAACGCGTCGTGTCGTCGTCCGATGGGCCGGCGCCGACGGACGAGGGTGTGGCCTTTCAGCTGCTCGCCGAGGCGAACTCGGCCCTGCGCGTGGCCATGTCGAAAACCTGGCTTCGGTCCGACGACCCCGATCAGCTCGAGGCTCACCTCTGGCTCCGGCAGGAAACCGCGCGACGAGGGGTTTTCGTTCGTCGCCACATGGCAGCAGATGATCCGGCCGACCCGGCCGGCATGCCGCAGCTCATGGAGCGCATCCGGCAGTTCGCCGCCGAGTTTTCTGAGCGAGTTCAGCGCGACCGGGAAACTACCAAGGGCCTGAGCCAGGTGGCCTACCACGCCCGGCATATCCAGCGGACACCACCCGCGGAGGCCGAGCCACATTGGCAGAAGATCGCGGGGGCTGTCTCGCGGCTGGCGGAGCGCGGGCTGCCCGCGTCGGACCGGCGGCTGGTCGAAGCCCTGGGACCGGTGGCCGCGGAACTCTGCCCCGATGAACTGGCCGAGACGCTCGGCCTCAGCCGGCTGGTCGAGCAGGCCCGCAAGCTGGGCGCTGCGGGCGCGGAGAATGAGGAGGACGCAGCTCAACGCAACCGCACTTGGAGCCAGGACGTGATGACCGTCCGCGACTGGCTGCGGGGACGCCGCGTTGTTGTGGTGGGCGGCGAGCCGCGGCAGGACGCGATCGAGCGCTGGCGCGAGGCATTCGACCTAGGTGACGTCGAGTGGGTGGCGTTGAGCGAACACGGCCCCGGCGGCCCGATGCGCGCCCCGATTCAGCGTCCGGAAACAGCGCTGGTGCTGGTCATCATCAAGCTGACCGGACACTTGCACGCCGACGAGGCCCGCGATTACGCCGCCAAGGTCGGAAAGCCCGTCGTCTTCCTGACGGCGGGCTACAACCCGGAGCGCGTCGCGCACGCGATCCTCGGCCAGGTGAGCGACCGTCTCGCTCCGCCGGATTCGCCCGGGGGATTCAAGGGCGCGGCGGGGTCTTAGCGCCACGCCGCGGCGGGCTCCCTCAAGTGCGGGATGCGGGTGGGTCGAGCGGTCACGCCGTACGTGTGCTGACTTGCGCGCACTCCCCACACGTTGACGTTCGCCGCCGATCGCCGCCTAATACATGCCGCCGTGGGCAAAGCGGTCGCCCGCGGCAGGGAGCGAAATGGACACACAAGCCCACGAACCGAGTGCAAGACCTCCGGGCCTCTCGCGCGGTCGCCAGGTGCTGGTGCTCGCGGTGCTGCTCGCCATCGTCCTGGTTGCCGTCGGCTACCAGGTCTACCGAAGCATTCCGCGCGCTCGCGTCGCGCAGGTGGACAACGCCCTGGTGACGGCCGTCAACGTCGAGCAGCGCACGGCGGAGATCGAGTTCACACACCCGCGCAGCGGTCGCACGATCCGAGTAAAGGGCACGCTGGCGCCCGACGGCCAGCTCCTGGTCAACGATGAGCCTGCCCCATTGTCGGCGCTGCGCGTCGGTGATCGCGTGTCCGTCCGCGGCACGCTGTATCCGAACTACACGGTGACCGCCGAGTGGGTTCGCGTGACCACGCCCGCGGCCGCCATTCCGAACGAGTCGGCAACGGCGCCCACTGAGCCGTGACGCTCGCGGTTCGCTACATCCCCTGGCAGGCAGAATGAACGACGCATCGGCGAGCCAGCCAGCTACGAGTCGCTCCGTCGCGGCGGCCTTGGCTGCGATCGTACTGCTCCTGATCGGCGCGGGCCTGCATTTCCTGTACCTCGTCAACGACTGCCCGCTCGACCTGTCCGGCGACGAGGCCCATTACTGGGAGTGGTCCCGGCGGCTCGACTGGAGCTACTACAGCAAGGGGCCGCTCGTGGCCTGGATCATCGCCGCCGGGCGATCGGTGCTGGCGGAGTGGTCGCAGGGCTTCGTCGGCAGCGAGGCGCTGGCTGTTCGTGTGCCGGCGATCGTGCTCTCCATCCTGACGGGTCTGGGGCTCTACGTGTTGGCGCTTCGCACCACGCGCCGACCGGGCGTGGCGCTGGCCAGCGTCGCGCTGCTCAACGTCATCCCGATCTTCGCCGTTGGCTCGGTGCTCATGACCATCGATGCGCCGCTCGCGTGCTGCTACGTGTGGGGCCTCGTGGCCGCCGAGCACGGGCTGCGCGGCCGTGCGCTGTGGCCGTGGGTCGTGACCGGCCTGCTCGCCGCCGCCGGATTGCTGGCCAAGTACAACATGGTGTTCCTGTTCGTGGCGGTCGGCGGGGCGATCCTGCTGGAGCCCACGTACCGCGTGCATCTGCGGCGTCCGGGGCCGTACGTTGGAGCGGTGTCGGGGCTGCTGCTCGGACTATTGCCCGTCGTGCTGTGGAATGCGCGGCACGATTGGGTCAGCTTCCGCCACGTGGCCGGGCAGGCGGGCGTGGCCCGCGGCCCACGGCTGGAGCTGCTCGGCCCGCTGATGTTCGTGGGCGGGCAACTTGCCGTGGTCGGGCCGGTGTGGTTCGCGGTGATGGTGGGGGCGGTCGTCGCCCTCTGGCGGCGCCCCGCGGCCGGCGCAGAGAGTGAGCGGCACGAGCCAGCGGCGATCCGATTGCTCGTGCTGGCGACGCTGGTGCCGTGGGGTGTGTTCCTGCTGTTCAGCCTGATCACGAAGGTGCAGCCGAACTGGCCGGTGCTGGGCGCGCTGCCGGGCACGATCCTCGCTTGCCTGTGGCTGGCGCGGCTGCTGGCGTCTGGTTCGCCGCGCACGCGCAAGCTCGCGCGCGGGACGATCGCGGCGGGGGTGGTGCTCGGACTGCTGACCGTCGGCGTCATGCACTACAGCCACGTGCTCTACCCGGTGCTCGCGCGGGTTGCACCGGAGGATAACGAGTTCGACCTCACACCGATGGCTCGCTTTGACCCGTCCTCTCGATTGCGCGGCTGGGCGGAGCTGGGCGCCGGCGTGGGACGGGTGCTGGACGCCGAGCGCGCCGCCGGCCGCGAGCCGTTCGTCGTGACCGACGACTACCAGCTCGCAAGCCAGGTGGCGTTCTACACACCCGGCAACCCGACGGTGTATTGCCTGCAAGCGGTGCTCGGCGATCGCGCCAGCCAATACGATCTCTGGGAGAATCCGATTCGCCAGGCCCCGAGGTATATCGGGCGGCCGTGCATCTACATTGGTGCGCGCCAGGCCGAGCTGTTTGAGCCGGTCGACGGTCGCCCGCCGACCTTCCGCGCTCCGCGGCTGGCCGAGACAGTGGAGGTCTCCGTGCGCGGCCGGCGGATTCAGATCTGGACCATCTACGTGGTCGAGGAGTTCACCGGCCTGGCGCCGGCGCTGCTCGATCGCCTGGGAAGCAAGTATTGATGCACGTCGACCCCGCTGTCGAGAATCTCGCTCGGCCGTGTCGAAGCGCCCGCTTGATCTGGATCGGCGTCGCGCTGGCGATCATCGTCGTCGGCTTCGCCGGTGTCGACCGCTGGTTCTACGAGCAGGTCTCGCTGCGGCTCAATGACGAGACGCGGCCGGTCGGGCGCGACTTCCATGCCCTGACGCGGCCGTTCTGGGAGACGGTGCGGCTGGTGACTGCCAGCATCTGGGCGGCTGTCGTGCTCGCGGTGGTCGGGGCCGTGCTCGATCCGCGCCGCACGGCGCGATACCTGCTCGCGCTGGCGGCCGTGGGGGTCGTCGGGCTGGCGGCGAATGTCCTCCAGGGCGCGATCGGCCGCCTGCGCCCGAGCCAGGCCGAGTCGCACCTGGCCTTCAAGCCGCCGCTGACCGAGCTGCTTTCCAAGGAGACCGTCTGCTTCCCGTCCGGCGAGGCGACGCTGGCGTTCGCGATCGCCGCGACGGCCACGTCCTTCCTCCCGCGATGGCGATGGGCGTTCTTCGCCGCGGCCACGCTCGGCGCCCTGGCTCGACTCGTCAACGGCGCCCACTATCCGAGCGACGTAGCGGCGGGGGCGCTGCTGGGCGCGCTGGCCGCGCCGTGGCTGCTGCAACGCCTCACGCCGCTGGAGCGATACGCGGTGCGGCGCGGCCCGGCATAGCAGACCGCTGACGAGCCGCCGGTGGTGTTCGAACCAGTAGCGTCGGACCTCCATGTTCGACGAAGCGCCGAGACAGCAGCGTCGGACCTCCGTGTCCGACGTTCCTCGACACGCCCGAGCGACCGCGCCGGACGCGGAGTTCCGGCGCTACCGGTCGCCGGACACGGAGTTCCGGCGCTACTGCCGTTCAGCTCACAGGGCGAATCGCGTCAGCCCGGGGCGGCGGGTGATCCGCGCCAGCACGCGCGATATCGAGTCGAAGCGCTGCCCGGCGAGCAGGCGTCGAAGCTTGGCGTGCGTCGAGCGGAGCCCGACCCGGTGACGCCAGGTCGCGAGCACGCCGGCGGGCAAGCGGGGCTGACCGGGGTCGAGTTCCCACGGGTGGACGTAGATGAGTGCCGGGCGGCCGCGTCGAGCCGCGCGCCGCACCGCCGCACGGACCACCCACCCGGGTAGGAGCCGCAGGTATCCGCCGCCACCGACGGGCAGCCGCAGCCTGCGCAACCCGATGGTCAGCGGCGGAAACTCGACCATGCTCCGGCCGGACGGTGCCACGGCCAGGAACGGTACATGCGGCGCGTCCGGCACGCCGTAGCGGTCGTGTCGGACGGGAAAGATGCTGGCGTCATAGGTGAAGCCCTCGTCGATGAGCACATCGAGGGCCCAGGCCGTCTTTCGCGTCAGCGAGAAGGTCGGGGCCCGATAGCCGCGCGGCGACACGCCGACGTGCTCCTCGATCGTGCGGCGTGCGATCCGCAAGTCCTCGCGAAAGGATTGCGGGTCGAGGCGGGCCAGGTGCGCGTGGGCGTGCCCGTGGCAGGCGATCTCGTGGCCCGCTGCCGCGGCCTCTCGCAGCAGTCGGGCCAGCGGCCGCGCGCACTGGCCGAGGACGAACAGCGTCGCGCGGCTTCCGGTCTCGCTCAGGAGAGTGAGCAGGCATTCGAGCGGCGCGGCGGCACGCGAGGGCAATTCGACTCGGCGCTGCGGCGTGAGCGCGCCGGCGAAGACCTCGGCGTGAAAGTACTCCTCCACGTCGATTGAGAAGGCACAGAGGGTAGTAGCTGTCGCGGCCGCCGGGCTGGCGGGAACCGGTGGTTCGATGGCGTGGCCTCGGCCGAGGATCTGACCGTCCCCGATCCCCTCCCTGAGAGGGAGGGGGGGCAGTGGGGCGTATTCGGTCGCGCGCGGGCCCTCGGCCGTCCGAGCGGTTGGCATCGCATCCGGCGTAGACATTGCCGCGCCCAATGTCCGCGTGCTCGCGTTCTCGCCCCGCACAGCGCTACTCCACACGCGACACGTGGCCGCCAGGAGCGCATGCCGCGCCGCGGCGCGCATCGGCTGGCGACGCCGCAACGATCTTCGCCAGTCGGGCCACGAGTGCTTCCCAGGTCTCGCTGGCCACGAGTGCCTGCCGCGCGTTTGCCGGCTCGCGCCGCGACAGCTCCAGACACGCCTCGGTCGCGGCGACGAACTCGTCGCACGTCCGGGCTGTCCGCACGGCGGGGCCGTAGCCGGAGACCTCCGGCATCGGCGTGGTGACGACCGGCAGGCCGGCGGCCAGGTACTCGCGCAGCTTGATCGGGTTGACCGCCCGCACCAGCCGCGTCATCTGAAACGGGATCAGCCCAATGTCGAGCCCGCGGCAGATGCCTGGCAGCGCCTCGTACGGCCGCGGACCCAGCACGTGCACGTTTCGCAGGTCGCGAACGCACCCCAGGTCGCGCCGCACGGTGCCGACCAGCACAAACGACCAGTCCGGCCGCCGCGCTGCCGCCGCCGCCAGCAGCTCCAGGTCCACGTGCTCGCCGACCAGGCCCAGGAAGCCGAGCGTCGGCCGCGGCAGGCTCGCCAGCTCGGCCGGTACCGGGGGCCCGTCCGGCGCGGCGGCCGCGGCGAAGTGCGGAAAGTCGACGCCGTGGGGAGCGAAGTGCACGTTGGCATGTCGCCCCGCGCAGCGCTCGAGCAGGGGCTGTGACGTCGCGAGCACGACATCCGACAGCGCCAGCGTGCGCGCCTCCAGCGCCTCGATCGTCGGCGTGTCGAACCCGTCGAACGCCGCGAAGTCATCGACGCAGTAATAGACCACACGCTCGTAGACCGCGTGATCGATCACTTCCGGCAGGTCTGGCGTGAAGATCCAGAGCTGCGTCGGCGCCGGCGGCAGACGCCGAAGCGCCTGCGAGATCGCCGCGCGCAGCCGCCAGCCGTTCACGCGCCGGATGGTAAGTGACGCGGGCCACGGCAGCAGCAGCGGTGAGATCACGGTCATGTTGGCCGCGACCTGGCGCGCTCCACCCAGCACGCGGCTCAGCCGCTGCCCGGCCAGGCGCAGGTCGCGGACGGAGAGCGTCGGTCGCCGCGACGCGTGGCAATTCACCCACACGACGCGGTTTTCGCGGGAGAGCACCCGCATGACATGGTGCTTGCTCGTAGGATGGTCGTAGAAGCTGCTGGCCAGGCAGACGATGTTTCGCCCACAAATCATCACGGCACCGGGATGAATTCGGCCGGCGCGGAGGCGACCGCGACTGCCTCCACGTCGCGCCGCTGCACCGCCCGGCGGCCCGCGGGCACCAGCCAGGCGTCCAGTCGCGTAGCGGCCGACTCCAGGTCGTAATCGCGCTCAATCTGGGCGCGGGCCCGTGCGGCCAGCGCGCGGGCCGCGGCGCCGTCGCGCAGCAGGCGCACGACCGCCTCGGCGAAGGCTTCTGGGCAACCGGCGATCACGAAAGGCGGCGGGTCGTCGTGCTCGATGCCTGCCGCGGCCGCCGGCGAGACCACGCAGGCTCGCCCCGCGCCCATCGCGACGAGCAGCTTCGATTGCACGCCGATGTCGCCCTGCACCGGGTTGACGAAGACACGCATCGCCGCCAGGTACGGGCGCACGTCGTCGACATGGCCCGTCACCACGACCTGCGGGTCGCGCGCCCAGCGCCGCACACTCGCCGCCGGCCGCGCGCCGACGATCAGCCAGCGCGCCGCGGGTATCGCCGCCCGAATACGCGGCCAGACGTGCGCGCCGAACCAGTTCGCCGCGCGCACGTTCGGCGGATAGAACATCGATCCGACCATGCCCAGCACGGGCTCGTCCGGCAGCGTCGCCAGCAACTCGCCCCGCAGCTCGCGCAGATCAACGAGCGTCGGAAGCACGCGGGCCGCTGCCGCCGCGGCCGGCGACCGACGTCGCAGCTTGCGGCGCTCCCGCTCGTTGACGACCAGGCAACGGTCGTATTGCGGACACAGCCGGGCCTCGAGCGCGGCCACGCGCCGGGCCTCCAGGCGGTACAGCCAGCGCAGCGGCGGCAGGGCGCGGCGTGCGTACAGGCTCCACTTGAAGCTGTCCACGTCGCACAGGTCGAGAACGCGGTGCCGAGCGCGGGCACGCAGGCCGACCTCTGCCAGGCCGGAGCTGTATGCGAGCACCACGTCGAACGGCCGCGTGCGGCTCCAGGCGACAACCGTCGCCGCGAGTCGCTCGTCGTTGAAGTACCCCTCCGTCACACTCTGGCCGCGGACTGCGCCGGCTGCCCCGCGCAGCAGCGCAGCGCTGCTCGACCGCGTGAAGACGGCCACTTCGCGGCTGAGTTCCCGGGCGGCCTTCTCGTGCTCCGGGCCGGGCGCGTCGCGGTCGACGCAGGCCAGCCACACCTCGTGCCGGCCTGCCAGCGCGCGGAGCATGTTCCACGAGCGCAGCGTATCGCCACGGTCGGGCGGGTACGGAAAGCGCGGCGTCAGGAAGAGGATGCGCACGGTGCGTTACCCCGGCAGCGAGCGCGAGAGCCACGCGCCCAGTGGCCGCGTGATCGCCAGCGGCAGTCGCGTCCAGACGCGCCGCGCAAGGGCGAACCGCGGGTTGCTCGGCTTCAGATTCGGCGGACGCCGACCGCCTGGCACGAAGGCCTGGTAGCCGAGTGGGCTCGGCTCGAAGCCTTGGTTCTTCTTGAAGCCGACGGCGCCGCGATTGTCGGCCCGGCTGCGGCCGTAGTCCCACGTGTGCAGCCCGCGCTGCACCGCCCGCTCCATCAGGTCCCAGTACAGCAGGTTCGCGGCGCCCTCGCCCGTGATGCGCTCGTCAGCGCCGAGGATGTAGGGCATGATCGTGTCGCGGTAGACGAGGCACAGCGTGCCGCAGATCAGCTCGCCACCGCGGCAGGCCGCGCTGACCCAGAGATCGTCGCCCAGCCGCGCTTGCAGGGCACGGAAGAACGCGAGCGGGTAGTTGACCGAGGCGAGGCGGCGCATGCTGCGGCAGTACAGGTGCCAGATCGCCTCAAGCAACTCGGGGTCGTGCACCACCTGCACGCCATCGCGGTCGCGCGCGTGTCGGGCCGCGGCGCGCGGGCGCTTCGGCAGGGAAGCAGCGACGGCGTCCGGTGTCGCGGGCAGCGACTTGCTGAACCCGAGGTAGCCGTCGATCGGCTCGAAGTCAGCGACCGCCGCCGTGCGAGAGCGGAGCTCCAGCACGCGTGCGCCACCCGCCTCGGCCAGCTCGCGCGCGGTCGAGGCCAGCACGTCGCGCGTCGCGTCGTCGTCGGCCAGGATCCCGCCGTACGTGCCGTAGGGCACGCTGATCAGCAGTCGGCCGGCGAGCAGGCTGCGAACCTCCATGAGCGGCAGGACGCCGACCAGCCGCGCCCCGCGCCACGCAAGCAGGTGCATGGGCTGGTGCCCGAAGCACTCGCGGACCGTCAGCGACCAGCAGGGGTCGTGAAACACGGTGCCGTCCGCGTGAGCCGCGACGTACTGCGCCCAGGCGTGCACGTCGCCCGGCCCGCCGGGCAGGGTGACGCGCAGCTCGGCGTCTGTTGCCGCCGCGCCGCCCACGTCGGCGCCGGACAGACGCTCGACGGAGTCAGTGGCCGCCGTCCGGCAGGCATCGTCGTTCATGTCAATTGGCGCCGCGCTCATGGAATCGGGACAGCAGGCAGCCCAGAACCTTCACGTTGTTCGCCTGAAGCGTGCGGATGGCTTGCTGCACGAGCGGCTCGGGTGTCCGGCGCATCCAGACCACGACCAGGGCGCCGTCGCAATTCGGGGCCAGCAGGCTCACGTCGGAAACGGTCGTCACGGGAGGCGTGTCCAGAAGCACGTAGTGGAAGCCGAGACGCAAGTCGTCCAGCGTCGTCGCCACGTTCGTGCCGCCCAGCAGCTCGCTGAAGTCCTGCGCGCTGACGGTTCCCGCCGGCAGCAGCTTCAGGTTCGGAAGGGGCGTGGGCTGGAGGGCCTGGCCGAGCGTTGCCTCGCCGCGGAGTACGTCCGCCAGCCCGGGGCGATCTTCCGCACCGAGCATCCGCGCGACCGACGTCCGGCGGAAGTCCGCGTCCGCGATGAGCACGCGGTGCTCGCCGCCTTCGGCCAGGGCCAGCCCGAGGTTGATCGTCGCGGCGGTCTTGCCCTCGCCGGGCACCGCGCTGGTGACCACGATCGCCTGGGCGGCCTGGCTCGCGTTCGTCGCCAGCAGGCGCGCCCGCACGCCGCGATACTGCTCGCTGATCGGTGCGTAGCGCTGGTGGAAGAGCGTGATGACCGGATCAATTCGGGCGGCATCCCACGCGCGCGTCTCCCCGTTGATGTCGAACGACGGAGTGCCGAGGACAGGCGGCCGCATGTCGAGCGGCCGTGACGGATCGGGAACGAACTGGGAACCGTCCGCGTTATCGCCGAGCCCCTCGGCGGACGAATCGGCCATCCCCGCCGCCAGCACGTCTTCCGCCGCGGCCGGTTCGGGCGCGCGGGACTCGTCAGCGTCGAGCTTGGCCAGAACTTTGCTCATCGAGCTCATGGCGGCGGAACCTCCCCAGTGGGCGGCGAGACCGGAAAGAGGCCGCTGACGCCCGCGTGCTGGAGCGCGCCGGCGACGCGCTCGAGGGCCGCGCGGTGTACGTGCGGCCAGCGGAGGCTCGTGTAGGCCAGGCTGGCCGACGCCAGAAGCGCGATGACCAGCAGGCTGAGTGTTGGTGTCCAGAACAGTCGAGCGCGAAGCGCTCGGCGGCGCTGGGTCGGCGTGGGTGCGACGCCAATGCAGGCGAGTACGGGAACTCCAAGAGAGCGGGCCACCTGATTGACCGAGCGGAACGACCGGTCGAGCAGCTCCGCCAGCGCCGCCAGCAGCACGGCCGCCGCCAGGCCCATGCTGGAACAGACCGCGAATACCGAGGCGACGCGCGGACGTGTCGGCTGGGTGACGTCCTCCGGTTCCTCGATCAGCGCGAACTGCGTGCCACGCTCGCCGGTCTCGGCGGTCATGATCCGCTCGAGCCCCGACAAGTGACTCTGCCAGACCGCCAGCTCCTGCGAGAGCTGGGCCCGCCGGTCAAGAACGTCACGAAACGTGTCGTCCTTGGCGACGAGCTGTTCATACAGAGACTCGAAGCGGGCGAGTCGCTCCTCGGCCTCGTCGAACTGGCGGGAAACGACCGTGAGCTGCTTGCGCGTCGCGTCCAGCTCCAGTTCCACGCGCATCTGCTGGGCCTGCCACTGCGCCAGCACCTCGCTGCCGGGCGGCGGCCCGGGACGCTCCGGCGGCGACTCGACCGGCGCCGTCTCGGCCAACGCCGTCCGCAGCGACTCCAGCGCGTCCAGCCGATCCTGCAACGCCCGCACCTGCGGATGCTCCATCGTCATCCGACGGACCGTGACCAGCTCCACCAGCTCGCGCTTCACGGCGCGGACGGCTTCGTCAACCACGGCGTCGCTCACGCCTCCGGCCGGCGACGACGTCGGCGCCGGGCTGTACTTCTGCACGAACTCGGCCTCGCGGGCCGCGGCGGTCTGGAGGAACTGCTCGCGGGCCGCCGCCTCGGCCTCCAGCGCGGCCTTGCGCTGGAAGTAGCTGTCGCGCTGCGCCCGGAGCAGCTCGAGACGGTTGCCCACGCCCACGATGTCGGTCGGGTCCAGCCCGGGGAACTCGTCGTAACCGCTGCGCAGCTCGGACTCGCGGCGCGCGAGCTCGCCGCGCAGCCGCTCGACCTCGCCGGCGAAGAACGACCGCGTGCTGCCGAGAATCTCGTGCATCCGCTCGCGGGACTCGGCGATGTAGTTGTCCCGCAGGGCTACGACCAGCGCCCGCACCACCTGCGGGTCGTTCCCGGCGCAGCGCAGCAGGATCTGGTCCAGGGTCGAGCTGCTGTGCACCAGCCGTACGTCCGCCCGCAGCTCGTACTGCTTCAGGACGGACTCCAGCGACGCGCGCTCGGCGTCGCTCAGCGCGCCGGGGCTGGTCAGCGTTTCCCGCGGCAGCAACCCGATGCTGATCACGCCGCGCAACAGGGCCCGCGACCCCACCATGTCGAGCGACATGGTCGACTTCAGTCGCTCGAAGCTGTACGGCGAGTTGCCTTGGATGATGTTCTGGAGCACGACGTCGTCGCGTCGCTCGAACAGCGACGACGCGGTGTACTCGCGCGGCAGGTACTGGCTGATCCAGAAGGCCGCCGCGCCGACCACCGCCAGCCCGATCGTCGAGAGCCGCCACCGCTGGCGCACGACGCGCGTGACCTCGTGGAGGCTCTGGCGGAGGTCGTCGAAGGCTTGTCCGGGCGCGCTGCTCATGCGGTGGCGTATCCTCGCCTGTCCTCAGCGGGCGAACCGACGCCGGAAGCTGTCCGTGTCGTCGTTCGAGCCGCCAAACTCATCCTGGTAGGTTCGGTGAGCGTTGATGCCTCCCGCCGGCAGCGTGTAGGCCCTGTACACCGGCTCGACCGGGTAGAGCACCTCGCGGACGCGGTGCCCGAGCCAGGCCAGCGGCGTGGGCGGCACCTCGATGATGTCGCCTTCCTGGAGCAGGAAGTTGATGCTCGTGTCCCCTTCGGCCACCACCTTGTCGAGGTCGAAGATGATCGTCTTGCGTTCGCCCTTCTCGTCGGCCGGCCGCGTCACGCGAATCTGCGACTTCCACGCGAAGAACGTCGGCTGAGCCTGGGCCATCGCCATCAGCAGCGTGTCGCGGCCGGTGAAGCGCACCGGCCCCGGATGCGTGACCTCGCCAAAGATGTAGTAGAACTGGCTGTTGTAGCCCGAGACCTGCACCATCACTTCCGGGTCGACATAGTAGCGCGCGAGCTGGGCCTTGATCTTGTCGGCGATCGCGCTCGTGGTCAGGCCGGCAACTTCGATCTCGCCCAGGAGCCGCAGTACGATCTTGCCGTCGCTGCGGATCATCTGCGAGGCGCCGTCGATCTCCGGGGTGCGCGGTGCGTGGATGGTGATCACGTCGGGCGGGCGGACGATGTACGTGCCGGTGGAAACTTCGGCCTCGCTCTCCTTGACGAACGCCACCGCGTCGCCGTGTCGCGTGGCGCAGCCGCTCGTGGCCAGGCCGACGACGCACAGCGCGGTCCAGAGCAGCGTGGTTGCTCCCGGGTGTTCAGGTATGCGTTCACGCACGGCGGTCCGCATCGCGGCATCCTCGTGGGATCAGGCTGGTTGTCCGCGTGGCCACGGCCGCGCGGAGTCTTGCGCAGTGGCGCACCTCTGTCGGCAGTTATCGACTCATTTCCGGGGCATGTGAAACGGGTTTATCCCGGGCGGACTGATAGACGGGGGGCGTCGAAGCTGCGCGGCACGTTGTTCGAGGTCCTTGCCGGCTCAGCCGATGTATCCGCAGGACCCCGGAGTCTGTGCGTCCAATGCACGCCTATCGCCATTTTGGCCTTCGCTTGCCGCCGTTCGAAGGGCCGCCGGCACCGGCGTTCTTCTTCGCAGGCGCCTCGCACCAGGAAGCGCTGGCCACGGCGCAGTTCGCCGCCCGCACGGGCAAGAGCGGCGTCGTGATTCTAGGGGCCTCGGGGTCCGGTAAAACGCTCGTGGCCAGGCTCTTGGCGGAGAGCGTGAACCGAACGGCGTATGTCCTTTGGATTCACGGTCTCGGCCAACCCAAAGGGCAGACCGAAATCTCGGTGTATCCGCTCAACACCCTCCGCGGCGGCGGCCGGCTGGCCACGGAGCCGCCGTACGACGCGGTCCTGTCTTCCTGGGTTCGCGCGCGCGGTCGCACGCGAGCACCGGTGGTCGCGATCGCCGACAACGCGGACGCGCTTCGCGAAAACGCCTGGAGCGACATCCTGGCGCTGCTGGCGCGCGAGGCGCAAGATGGGCCGGTGGTCACGCTGGTGGCGCTGGGGACGGACGAGTTGGCCACGCGGCTCGGGACGCCCGCCCTGGCGCGCCTGCGACGCCGACTCTTCCGCATCTGCCGGCTCGAGCCGCTCAGCGCGAACGACACGGCGGCGTACATCGAGCACCGGCTCGCCACGGCCGGGGGGGGGACGATCGTTTTCACGCCGTCGGCCATCGAGCAGATACACCGCGCGGCGCGCGGCAACCCCGCCGCGATCAACCAGATTTGCGACAGCGCGCTGATCGACGCCTACGGCGACGAGCGCGCGACGATCGAAGCCGAGCACATCGCGGCGGCCTACGACGCGATCTGCGGTCCGTGGCGCCGCCCGCGGCAGGCGCGCGACGCTGAGTCTGTCGCGTGGTCGCGACCGGCAGCGCGCCGCACCGCGCCGACGTCCGTGGCGCGCCTGGTCGAGGACGCCTCGCTGCCCACGTTCGTCAGCGCGGACGACACTTGCGTGGCAGCCTCCAACATGCCGGCAGCCCACCACGAGGACGCGGCGGTCGAGGTCGCCGACTCGGCTGCGGCGGGGCCCGATAGCCAGGACATCGGACTGCGCGCGGAAGATCCCGCGCCGGACGGCCCGGCCGGGCAGCGCGAGTACGGCACTTGCGACGCCGGTGACGGGCCTGGCACCGAGGGCGAACAGACGGCGGCCACTGGCGTCGCGGACGCGGTTTCGTGCGTCGAGACCACGGACTCGACATCGCCAACCGTCGCGGCCGCGAACCGGGACCCGCCGCCGACTACGCAGCCCGCGCGACCGCCGCTGCATGGACTCGAGTCGCGGTTGGGCGAAATCATGGCCCGGGTGCGAGATGCCCGGCATCGCGTGACGACGACGCTGGTTGTCGCCGGCCGACCGCTGGCGGCGCTGGCGACGCGCATTTCCGGCCCGCCCGCCTACCCCGGAAACACCGACTAGCCCATGTCAGCCGCCGCCCCGGCCAATCCGGCGACAACGCTGACCGTGATCGAAGCAGGGGGACGAGGTCCCGTCGTGCCGTGGACGGCGCTGCGCCGACATGGCGAGCTGCTGGCGTTCCTCGCGTGGCGCGACATCCGGGTTCGCTACCGGCAGACTGTCCTCGGAGTGTCGTGGGCGCTGGTCGAGCCCCTGGCGGGGGCGGCTCTCTACACGCTCCTCTTTCATCACCTGGCGGGCATCAGCGCGGGCGCGGTGCCGTACGCCCTGTCATGCTTCGCCGCCGTGCTCATCTGGACGTTCTTCGGCCGCAGTCTGCGCGCCGTCATGGTGAGCCTCGTGGCGAACTCGGGGCTGATCACCAAGGCGTACTTCCCGCGGCTGATTCTCCCGCTGGCGGCGCTGGGAGCCTCAACGATCGACCTGCTTTGCGTGCTGCCGAGCTACGGCTTGTTGGCTGGGTACTACGGCGTGTGGCCCGGCTGGCCCGTTCTGACGCTGCCGCTCTGGGCGATTCTGGCCGCGCTGGCCGCGCTGGGCATCGGGTTGACGCTGGCCTCACTGAACGTGCGGTTCCGGGATGTCTCGGCCGCGTCCACGTTCCTCGTTCAGGCGTGGATGTTGGCGACGCCGGTGGTCTACCCACTGTCGCTCATCCCGCCCGCGTGGCGCTCCTGGTACGCACTGAACCCGATGGTGGCGGTCGTTGAAGGCACGCGCTGGGCGCTGCTGCCGAACTACACCCTGGACCCGCTACTGCTCCTGCCGGGTCTGGCTGTCACGCTGATCTGCCTGGCGGTGGGGCTCACCGTGTTTTCACGAACCGAGCACCGTTTCGCTGACGTGATCTAGCGCCGCCGCGTCGGCCTGGTCGACCACGTCCGAGATCACGTGTCGCCGCTTGCCCGAGGGGTCGGGCGGAATCCGCTCCACGACCTGACACTCGACCTGGACGGCGGGGCCAAAGAGCTTGCGGTACCGCTGCCGAACGGTCTCGGCCGCCGCGGACGTGAAGCGCTCGTCCGCTTCCACCAGCACGTCGATCCGCGCCCGGCTGCGCTGGTGGGTGCGAAACGCCCGAATCCCGGGCAGGCCCTGCACGGCGTAGGACGACACCGCGCCGTGGCACAGGCGCCCGTCCGGAAGGCGCAGCAGGCCGCTGACCTTGCCACCCTCGAGCTTCAGCAGTGGCAGTGGCAGGCCGCATGTGCAGCCGTGCTCGAGCAGGCGCCCCAGGTCGCCGACGCGGTAGCGGATCATCGGCTGGCCGCGCGTGCCGAGCGTCGTGCAGACGATCTCGCCGGTCTGGCCGAGCGCTGCCGGCTCACCGCCCCGCAGGATCTCGACGCAGACGTGCGGCGTGATCACGTGAAGGTTGCCGTGGGGGCACTCGTGAGCGATCAGCCCCACCTCGCGATTGCCGTACTCGGAGGCGACCGGCGCTCCGAAGGCGGCCTGGATGACCTCGCGCTGCTGGGGGTAGATCTCCTCGCCGGTCAGAACGACTAGGCGCAGCGGCCCGGGGGGCAGCGTCCGCGCCCGCTCGATCGCGTGGTGGGCCAGCGCCGCCAGGGCGGAGGGGTAGCCGTAGACGACCGCGGGTTGCCAACCTGCGAGCACGTCGAGATAGGCATCGAGGCGTCGCGGTGAGAGATCGAATGCGCTTACCAGGCGCTCGTTGATGACGCGGTCGCGCACGCGGCGCAGCCAGCGGGCCCGGGCCTCGATCGGTGAACCCCACAGGTGCAGCCGCCGCGCGCCGGGCAGGACTCCGAAGAGGCTCTGCATGAAGAGTCGCGCCGCAAGGTCCTGCGCCTGGCGGATGCGGTCGATGTGGAAGTGAAGTGTGTCGCCCGTTGTGCCGCCGCTGGAGGCCGGAACGAGCCCGCCCGGCACGTCGGGCCAGGTGAGTTCGTCGCTGTGGCGGCGGACGTCGGCCTTGCTCAGCACGGGCAGGCGCGAGAGCGCGGCCCGCGCGCCGGCACGCGCAGGCGAGTCCGCGTCGCGAAGCTCGATCTCGGCGAAGAAGGGCAGGTTGCGCCGGGCGAACTGGAGCGTTTCCACCAGGCGCTGGTCAACGAAGCGCTGAAGCTCGGCGGGCGCGTGCCGCATGAGCGCGCGCAGCGCGTGCAACTTCTCCACGGTGCGTCGCCCGCGCAACCGCTCGTGGAGCGGATAGATGGTCGTACGCACCAGGTGCTCGTAGACCCGCGTGTCGGCGGCGATGCCGCGCGCCGCGCGGACCTGGCCATAGACGGCCGCCAAGGCCGCAGACGTTGCCTCGATCGAGAAGCGCGCCGCGACGCGCGCTTGCAGTGCTCGTCCGGCCGCGTCGCGCTCTGCCGGGTTCGCAGCGTAGTGCCGCATCGCCGCGCTCAGCGCGCCAACGTCGCCCGGATCAACAAGCTGGCCCGCGACAGCGCCGCCGCCCGGGCCGGCCGCTTCCGACCCTTCGCCGCGCACGTCAGCCACGTCGCCGACGCGGGTGGCGATCACGGCCAGGCCCGCGGCGCCGGCTTCGAGGATCGCCATGGGCATGGCCTCCTCGTGGCTTGGCAGCACCAGGCAGTCGCACTCCGCCAGCAGCGCTTGCTTGCCTGGTCCACGGACCGGGCCAAGGAACTGGACCTGGCGCTCGAGGCCGAGCATCGTCGCCCGGCTCAACCACTCGCGCGCCTCGTCGTCCACTGGCCCCGCGATGCGCAGCTCGAAGGGAACGCCCTCGCGCGCCAGCCGTGACGCGGCGTCGAGCAGCTCCGACAGCCCCTTGGCACGGCGCACGGCTCCGAGGAACACAAACCGGCACGGGCGGCCCGCGCCGGACGGCGGTCGCGGCTCGGGCGACACGGGGACACCGTTCGGGACGACCTCGATGCGTGCGTCACCCACGTAGGGGCGCAGCAACGTGGCCGCGCGGTGAGACAAGACCACCACGGCGCCGGCGCAGCGGGCAGTCCAGGCGATGATGGCCCGGCCGGCCGGCCCGGCACGGTCACAGAACGCCGCGAAACTCCCGCCGTGGATGTGCAGCACGACGCGGGCGCGCATCCAGCGCGCGACGACCAGGTCGGCCACGCTGCGATAGAACGAGGTGAAACTACACGTGTGGATGTGGACGACGTGGGGCCGCTGCCGCCGAATCCGCGCGCCCAGGTCGAACAGCGCGCGGCTGTGCGCGAGCAGGCGTCGGAAGAGCCCGGCTGCCCGACTCGCGGGGGCCCGGGCGCGGCACGAGCCGCCGGTGGGTGGCGGCAACCCGAACCGGTCCAGGCTGGCTCGCATGGCCAGCGGGCCGTGAAGCAGCGTCTCGATCACGCTGTTCATGCCGCCGACGAGTTCGGTCGCCGGGCCGACCATGAGTACGCACGGCGAATCGGGGACGATGCGGGGACTGTGCGGGCGGACGGCGGCGCGCGGGTGGAGGGCCGCGTAGAGCGCGCGGTATTGCGCGACCATGCGGTCGGCCGTGAAGCGCGCCCGGTAGCGCTCCCTCGCGTGCTCGGCGCGCCGGCGGGCAGCCGCGGGGTCGCGCAGGCACGCGCGGATCGCGCCAGCGAGCGCTTTCGGATCGCGCGGCGGCACGAGCAGGGCGTCACGACCGTGCTCGAGGAACGCGAACTCGGCGGGGGGGGCGGGCCGGCCGCCCACGTCGCCCACCGTGGTCGCGACGATGGGGACAGACTGGCTCATGGCTTCGAGCACGGCGAGCGGGGCGGCCTCGCTGGCTGAGCCGAGTACGAAGACGTCCGCTCCGGCCATGAGCCGCCACGCCGCCGCATGCGTGCCGGGCAGGATGACGCGCTCGGCGACGCCGGCGTTCCGCGCGGCCGCGCGCACCTGTTCCAGGTAGTCCGGTCCGCGGCTGCCGCCGGCGCAAACGAGCGTCGCGTGTGGTTCGTCCTCGGCGAGTTGGGCGAACGCGGCGATGAGCCCGAGTGTGTCGCGCTCGGCGCACACGGTGCCGACGCTGAGCAGGACGGGGCCTGTCAGCGGGCGGGCGCACAGCGCTTCCAGCTCCTGTCGAGCGGCGTCGCGATCAACACATTGGCAGTCCACGCCGTTCTGAATCACGACGGCGCGCTGCACGGCACGCCCGCGAGGCAGGCATGGCCTCAGGGAGTGTGCCACCAGGACCGTGCGGTCGACGAACGGTGCCAGCCGGTCGGCGATGCGCCGGTAGACGCTCGGCCGGCCAAGCAGGTCGCCATGGCGCGTGTGGACTGCCGGGATGCGAAGGGCGCGCGCGGCGGGAAACGCGGCCGCAAGTGCCGCGCTGCTATGGGCATGGACGACGTGGACGCCGTCAGAGAGCAGCCACCCCGCCAGCCGCAGCGGGGCCAGCACGTCTCGCCGGCGGGGCGGGAGCGATCGCACGAGGATGCCCGTCGCCGCGAGACGCGCTGCTCCGGCGCCCGGAGCCTTCAGGCAGTAGACAACCGGGCGGTCGCCCGCGGCCTGCAGGCCCAGTGCCAGGCGCTCGACCACCCGCTCTGCGCCGCCCAGGTCGAGGCTGTCGATGACCAGCGCGACGTTCATGCCCACGGGCTCCGGCTACGCGTGCGCGTGTGATTGCAACCGCTGATGCAGCGAGCTGGCCGCCGCCGCGCAGGGCTCCCCGATGATCGCCGGCCCGCCCGCGGGGGACGGCAGCTCGGCGGGTTCCGAGGCGGCGCGCGGCCGGAGTTCCGCCGCGCCCGATGTTGCCGCGATGTACTTGCTCGCGTTCCACAGGCACACGCTCAGTCCGATCATGAGCCAGTAGTTCTCGCTGAACGTGCGCGTGGTGAAGAGGCCGCAGCCGAGATACCCGAGCAGTCCGGCCCGCAGCGCGACGGCGTGCCAGCCCAGGTGGAAGCGGGTTCGAACGCGCCACCACTTGAGTTCCAGAGTCTGGGGCAGTGCCTGGGCCGCTCGGCGCACGCGACCCAGTCGCGCCAGGGCCACGACCGCCGCCAAGGCGAAGACGCCCAGTCCGAAGTAGCCCAACTCGGCCAGACAAGCGAGCGGCGTGCTGTGGCAGCCACGCTCCTCGGTGAGACCCGGGACGTAGTCGCGGACCGCCGAGTGGAAGTTGCCAATGCCGATTCCGAGGGGATGGTCGCGCACCATGGCCAGTGCGGCCCACCAATAGTCCAGCCGGCCGAGCGAGGCGGGGTCGGTCTTGTACTCGGCGATGGTCGCCATTCGGCTCCACCAGCCGGGGTCCGTGAGCTGCACGGCCATGAGCGAGCCGGCGACGACCGCGGCCACGCCTCTCAGGCGGTAACCGCGTGGGAGGGCCAGCACGCACCCGAGCATCACCAGCGCCAGGCCGACGAGCGCGTTGCGGGTGCGCGTCATGATGAGCGTATTGACCGCGAGGGCGCCAACCACGAGCAGGGCGCCTCGGCCAAGCCACGTGCGGGCCATGAAGAAGAGCGCACCGATCCACGGCAGCGTGGCCACGAGGTGCACGGCGAGGTCGCTGGACTCGGCGAAGTCAGGGCCGCCGATGCCCTCGTTGAGCCGTCCGCGGATGACGACGCCGCCGCCACCCAGCGCCTGGTAGCCGATGTAGAGCACGCCCACGAGCCAGGCGACCACGACCGCGTGATACTCGAGGGGCGTGCGTACGCACCGGATGAGGATGAAGACGAAGATGAGGATCTTGGCGAACTTCTCCGCCTGGTACAGGCCGCGCTCGCCGATGCCCAGCCCCCACAGCAGGCTGCCGCCGGCGACGGCCAGCAGCAGGAGCCCCAGGACGTAGGGGCCGGCAAACTGGCGGGCACCATGCTCGAGCTTCGGCCAGCGGACCAGCATGCCGATCAGCGTGGCGATCGCCACGATGAGCGACATACGCGGCCCGAGGAACGCGACTGACGAACCCCACCACTGGGTTTCTGGGTTGATGTGATAGACCAGGATGTAGACCACGATGCCCGCGAGTGGGTACAAGAGCGCCGTCCCCACGCCGACGACGTACACGAGCAGGAAGGCCAGTGCAGTCAGGGGCATACGGCCTCCTGGGTCTCGACGACCGCGGCCGGCGGCGGCGCGGCGGGCGGTTCGTATGGCAACGGTTCATGTGCAGGCGGCGCGGTGGCGGGCCTGCCCGCGGCCAGCGCGAGTATCGCACGGAACTGCTCGCCCGTGCGGGCCCAGTCGTGCGCTGTCTCCACCCAGGCGCGACCGCGAGCCGCGAGCACCTCCGCGTCATGTGGATCAGAAAGCAGCCGCTCGAGCTGTGTGGTCCACTCGTAAGCGCCCTCCGCGACGAGCACGTCCAGCCCGGGCCGCGCCGTCAGGCCGCCCAGCGCGACCGGGCTGGCGACCACGGGTCGCCGCATCGCCGCGGCTTCGAGGATTTTGTTCTTGAGTCCGCCGCCGGTGCGCATGGGGACCGCCACCACCACCGCCGCCGCCAGCTCGGGTCGAACGTCCGGGACATCGGCCCGCACGACGACGCCGGGCTGCTGAGCCAGGGCCCGCACGCGGGGCAGCGGCGCGCGACCGACGATGTGCAGCGTGCGGCGCGCATCGCGGGCGCGCAGGGCTGGCCAGACGCGCTCCGCGAGCCAGCAGGCGGCATCGACGTTGGGGGCGAAGTCGAGTGCACCGACGAAGACGACTCGGCCGGGCACGGGTTCGCGGTCTGTGGGGCGGAAGTAGTCGAGGTCTACGCCGTTCGGGATCGAGACAATGTTGGCCCCCGGCGACCAGCGCCGCGCCCAGGCGGCGTCGATCGGCGAGACGTACACGCTGGCGGCGACGCGTTGCTGAATGGCTCGCTCACAGACGGCGTACAGCGCCGCGCGCCTCAGCAGTGCGGGCCAGCGCGTCCAGGGTTGTGCGCGCCGCTCGCGCAGCGTGGCCAGCACCAGTTCATCTTGCGGATTCCAGACCACCGGGCACCGGCAGCAGCGGGCGTACTGGCCGAGCACCGACCCGCAGAGCATCACCACGTCGAACGCTCCGTCCGCGGTGGATTCGCAGAGGTACGTCGCGATCTCGGGACGCAGCCCGAAGTGCCGCGCTGCCCGCTGCTCGATCCACGTGGGGCGGCCAATGGCGTCGTCCGGTACGAAGCGGCTGGCGCTCTCGGCGCGGATCTCGACGCGCTTCACGCCATCGGGAAGCCGATCGGCATGCCGAAAGCGCGCGGGAATGGCGAGCGTGACGTCGGTGCACGTGCACAGGTGCCGCAGGACGTGGTACAGGTGCAGCCGGCCGCCGTGATCGAGTGGCCACGGCTCGCCGCCGGCGACGACCAGCACGCGCAGCAGCCGTACGGCGTCGCTCACGATACGCTCTCCAGCACAGGCAGCGTTACGGTCTGCGACTTCACCCGGGTGGGGAGCCAGCGGCGCACGGCGGCCAGCACGCGCGCGAGTGAGATGTCGTCCATGCAGCTCGGCGAGAAGTCGCATGTGCGGCGATAGCAGGGCGAGCAGGGCAGCGTTGTCCGCACCTTTTCACCGCGGCCAAACAAATCAATCTCCTGCTCGCACGTGGGCCCGAAGAGCACGACGCACGGAACGTCGGCCGCGATGGCGACGTGCATGGCCATCGTGTCGCCGGTGACGAGCGCTTGGCAGCGCCGCACCAGCGCGGCGAAGGTCGGTTCGTCGTGGTGGCTGCCGGTCAGCAGCGCTCCCGGGCACGCGGCGGCGATGCGCTTGTTCTGCTCCTCCTCGTCCGGCCCGCCGAGCAGGGCCACGCGCAGCCCCGGCTCGGCCAACAGGCGCGCGGCCAGGGCCGCGTACTTCTCCGGCGGCCAGTTCTTGTTGGCGAAGACGCGGCCGGCCCCCGTGTTGAGACCGACGATGACGTCGTCGGGCTCGACGCCCAGCCTGTGCCAGACGTCCGCTGCCCGCCGGCAAGCGTCGCCGGGCGGATGCAGGCGGTAGCGCTCGCCGCGGTACTCGAGTCCGAGGGCCTCGTAGATGAGCTGCGGGTACGACGCGCGGTTCTCATGGAACTTCGCGCGGTCGTCGAGCCCCAGCAGGAAGTAGCGTTCACACTCGGGGTTCAGCGGGAAGGGTGTACCGAAGGGCCCCAGTCCGATGCCGCGCTTGTCCGGGGCTGCGATGCGCATAGCCAGCGCGGCGGGGGCGGGCTCCTTGTCGAGACTGAGACACAGGTCGAAGCGTTCGAGCTCGAGGTGACAGAGGGACTCCGCGTCAAAGGGAAGGAGCCGGTCAATGAGTGGGTGTCCGCTGAGGACACGCACGCCGCTGGGGCGAGACACCCAGGTGATGTGACTCTGCGGCCAGTATCGCTTGAGGCCGGGCAGGATCGCCGCCGTGCGGATGACATCGCCTAGGGCCGCGAGCTTGATGACAAGAATGCGGTCGCCAAGCGGCTCGAAGGCGGTGCACGCGCTCGGACAGGCGCCCTGGATGCCCGCCCGGCAGGGGCGATCGCCGCGATAGTGGCGGCAATCGAGGCGGAGGCCAAGGGGGCCGCGGCTTGCGTTGTTCGAGGCGGGGCTCACGCGATCCGGACCTCCTGTGCCGTCGGCGTTGCCGGATCGGCGATGCCCAGGGCTCGCTCATACGCTCGCAGCATGGCCTGCGCGGTGGCGAGCCAACTGAAGTGCGCCACGCGCTTCCGGCCTCGGGCGACGAGCTCGGCGGCGCGCCGTGGCTCGCGAAGCGCCTGAATCGCGCTCGCGATGGTGGCCGGATCGTGCGCGTCGCAGTACTCGGCCGCGTCGTCGGCGACCTCTGCCAGGCTCGGGCAGCGCGACGCGACCACGGGCGCGCCGCAGGCGAAGGCGTCCAGCACGGGGAGCCCGAAGCCCTCGGCGAGGCTGGGAATGAGCACGCCGGCCGACGCGCGAATGAGCGTGGGCAGGTCCTCGTAGGGTACGAACGAGAGCAGTCGGCAGGCCGGCGCCACGCCGAGCGACGCCGCCAGTTGCTCGAGCTCGGCGCGGCGCGCCGGGCGGGTGATGCCCACGAACGCGACTTGGACGCCCGCGCGCTCCGCCGCCGCGAGCGTCGCCAGCGCTTGGATGAGCCCTTCGGCGTTCTTGCGACGCGCGTCGCCCGCGAAACTCAAGAAGTACTGCTGGTCCAGGCCAAAGGTGTCGCGGATGCGCTGTCGCTCGGTCTCGCTGATCGGGGTGTCCGCGGTCGCGGTGATCCGGGAGTCGGGCGCCCACGGTACGATCGCCACGCGCTCGCCAGTGACGTTGAACTGCCGGCAGAGTTCGTCACGCGTCGCCTCCGATGGCGTGATGACCACGCTCGTACCGCTGATCGCTCGGAGCAGCCCGCGACGAAAGGCGGCTTGCTCGGCGCGGGATGCCTCGCCTGGCACCGTCAGCGGCGCGAGGTCGTGCACGGTCGTCACGCAGCGGACCGGCCGCCAGCGCGGGGCCGCGTTGGCCGGACAGTGCAGCAGGTGAACGCCGTCCTCCCGGGCCGCCAGCGGCAGACGAACCTGAAACCACACGTCGAAGCGGTCGCCGGGCAGATCAATCTGCCGAAGGCGCACGTTGGGTAGCTTCCAGGGTGGCGCCTCGACGTCGCCGGCGTCATCGAGCGGTCGCTGGTGGTAGAGGATGAACTCCCAGTCGGGGCGCAGGGCGGGCAGGACGCGGTACGTGTCGAGGAGGTTTCTCCCGGTTCCGCGGGGGCGGGTGGCGATCAGCGTTCGTGCGTCCAGTCCTATCCGCATCGGCGCAGGGCATCCACGGCACGCGGCGCTGCCGGCGCGGTTTCTCCGCGGAGCGGCGGCGCGCGACAGAGCACGGCTCTTTCTGTCTTATCGGAGGATGCCGAGCGGCAGCGGACAGGGCGGCGTACGCGCTGTTGCTCGGGAGCACCGGCTGAAGACCGGTGCCAGAGATGCGGGGTCGGGCGCAACTTCCGCCGGTCAGGTTGGCCGCGAGACGGGCTGGACCAGCGTGCTCAGTGTGCCGGACGGCACAAGCTTGCGCCAGGCGTAGCACGTGGCCGCCCAGGCGAGCAGCGCGAGGATGATCGTGGTGACATCTCCGCTGCGTCCGGCCACGAACGCGCGCCCGACCTCGAGCAAGAGCGCTGTCGTGCCCACGCTCATCAACGCCAGCGGCGGACCGTGGCGGCGCGCGCCGGCCAGGGCGAGCAGCGTGACGGTCCCGAACATGGCCAGGGACTGCGTCGCGTCGGCCAGCGCCGTCGTGAACGCAACGCGGAAGTGCGCACGGAAGGGCGTCCACGAGAAGCGCGGGTCGAGCTGCACGCCGCGGTAGAGCAACTCGGCCACCACACCGCCGAGCAGGATGGCGGCGACGACGCCGACGAGACCCAGTGCCGCGAGGCGCTGCACCGTCGGAACGGGGGCGAGCGTGGGGGCGCCGACGGTCGTCGCACCGTCGCGGTGATCCGGGGTGTTGCTCATCGCCGCCGCTCTGAACACGAGCGTGCCGGCGATGGCACCTGCTGCCGATCCGCACATCGCGGTGAGCGCGTGTGAGAGGCTGGAAACGTGCTCACTCAGTACGGACTGCGCCAGCTCGGCCACCAGCGCCAGCGCGGCCAGCCGCAGGAAAGCGCCGCACACCGCCGCGGCGCGGCCCCGCCCCGCGGCCACCAGGCGAACGAAGAGGAGCATCCCGAGCGCCGCGAATGCGAGGAAGCGCGCCGCCCGCAGCGGGTCGGCCCACTCCCAGGCGGTCGCCCAGCCGGCGGGGGTCGCCGGGCGGTGGAGCTGCCAGGGCGCCGTCATGACCAGGAGCGTCGCGGCGATGGCGGCCCACGTGCACACGTGCCAGCCCACGCCGGGCCGGTGAAGGCGTTCAAACAGCGTGGCGTGGAATCGGCGCAGCCAGCCTTGCGCGGGCACGACCGCCAGCGCTCCGATGATCGCCCCGGCCGCGTTCCAATACAGGTCGATACGGCTCGATTGCCGTCCGGGAAGCGCCTGCTGGAGCAGTTCGGTCGCGTAGCTCAGACCGGTGGCGAGTCCGAGGCTCACGACGAGGTCGGGCCACCCGGACCAGCCGCGTCGCCGGACGATCAGTCGGAAGGCCGCCCCGACCGGGATGTAAACGAGGAGGTTCGTGAGTCGGTCGTTGGCGTCGCTGGGCGTTGCCGGCGGTACGAGACACCATTGGGCGGGGGCCTGGTACCACGGCCCCCGTCCGCCCGCGATCGGGCCCAAGGTCCCGTACACGACGAGCAGGAGCGCCGCGGCGGCCAGCCAGCGCTGGGTCGAGCGGTGAATCAAGGGCGGTCTGTTTGCAGCGGTACTGCCCGGGCCGCGCGTGCCGCGTCGATCACAAAGACCCATTGTGGTGCTGTCGGGATCCACGTCGCGGCCCACCGTCGCTTGACCAGCGCGAGGCATCGGCGCGGCCGTGCGGCTCGCCGGCGGCGTGCCACGATCGGACGCGGACCGGCGGTCTACGCCGGCCTGCCCCGGTCTCTCACTCGCAGTGGATCATACGAATCGCCGCGCGGCCGCGCGCAAAGCGGCCCAGGTGGCGGGGCGGGGGGTGCGATTCTGGGACGCGGCGCGGGTGACCGGCTCAATCGCCCGGTGCGGGCGACGGCGGCTCCGCGGCGGGCTCGGTCGTCACGGGAACGCCGACGGAGTCGAGGAACTGCCGCGCTGCGGCGTGGGATGGTTGCAGCGCGAGGATCTTCTGGCACGTCTCGATGGCCTGCTCGCGCTGGTTTGTGCGCTGGTAGAGGGCGGCCAGGTTCTCGAGGTACTTGACGTTCTTCGGGTCCAGCTCGACAGCCTTCGCGGCCGCGAACTGGATGATGTCGTGGTTGGCAATCGTCAGCCGGATGACGGCGACCTCGCCGGCCAGTTCCGCCAGGCGATTGAGCGCTGCGGCAGCTTCAGCTTCCTTGTCGCGGATCAGCCGGTTGGTCGGACGGCGTTGGGCGTCGCGCTCATAGTACGAGTTGTGCAGCGTTCGAACGGCCAGGATGGCCGCGTCGTAGGCCTGCTCGACCTCGCGGAGACGCTCGACACTGCCGGGCTCCGCCTCGGCCTGCTTGCGGACACGGGCGCGGTAGTCGCTGGAGTCCGAGACGGCGACGGGGATGAAGGCGGGGTCGCGCGCGGCGAGCTGGAGGTTGATGTCCATGCGTGCCCGCAGGGACTCGAGGCTCTCGGGGTCGAGCCGGATGGCCTCCTCGATTTTCTCGAGCGCCTTGGTCACGTTGCCCATGCCCAGGTACGACGAAGCCAGCAACCGCTTGACTGCCGAGCCGCGCTTGACGTCCGGGGCGACGCGCTCGGCCAGCTCGAGGAACAGGACCGCTTGCCGGAACGAGCGGTTCGCATTCCAGATGCGCCCCAGTCCGACGTTGGCGCGGTAGTTGTTCGGCTCGATCTGTGTGACCTGCGCGAAGTACTTGCGGGCCGTGTCGTAGTCGTTGGCCTCCAGGCCAAGCTCGCCGGAGAGCAGGTTCGCGTCCGTGTTCAGCGGGTCGCGCGTGAGCAGCACACCGAGCACGCGGCGCGCGTCGGCGAGCAGGGACTCCGAGCGGGTCGACTTGAACTCGGCCAGCAGCGCCGTGGCGTCCGCCACCAGGTCGGGCGTCGAGCGCGTCTCGAGCATCGCGTCGCGCACGGCAGGAGCTGCCGGCTGCGCAACTGCCCACGCCGAAAGGACCGCCGTCGTGAGACCCGCCATCAGCATCCGAAGTCGCATGCGACACACTCCGTCGTGACCAGATCGAGGCTGCGATTCGATACGCGAGCCGGTGCGGGCGGTTCGCGCATGCCGCCGTCGCCCGGCGCGGCGCGCCGCCACACTCCCGGCATTATCGGCCATAAACGCATCTACGGTAAGGGCATCCGCGCCGGCCGCAAGAGCGCCCGGCGGGGCGGCTATTTGGGTGCATGGGTGGACGGCGCATCTGCGGCGCGTGGGCCGGCCGACTCAAGCAGTTCCAGCCGGAGCGCGTTCAGGGCCGCCCGGGCGGCCCGGGTGCGGATCGCCTCGCGCGGGGCGTCGCTGCCGAGCCGCAGCTCGAAGGTGCGCGTGGTCGCGGGCGTCGACAGGCCGACGTACACCAGTCCGACCGGCTTCTCAGGCGTTCCACCCGTCGGACCGGCGATTCCCGTGATGCCCAGACCGTAATCCGCGCGCAGCAGCACCGCCGCCCCTTCCGCCATCGCCCCGGCGACCGGTCGGCTGACGGCGCCGTGGCGGTCGAGCAGGCCCCCCGGTACGCCGAGCAGGTCCCTCTTGATCTCGTTGGCGTAGCTGATAATGCCCCCCAGGAAGTAGGCACTGCTGCCCGGCTCGTCGGTGATCAGCGCCCCGAGCAGCCCCCCGGTGCAGGACTCCGCGACGGCGAGTGTCCGGCCGGCAGCGAGCAACCCGCGACCGGTGGCCCCGGCCAGCGTCTGGCCGTCCACCCCGTAGACCGCGCTTCCGAGCCGGGCGCGGATTTCGCGCTCCGTCACGTCCAGCATCTCGAGCGCGGCAGCTTCGGATGCGGCCGTCGCGTTCATGCGAATGCCGATCACGGAGAACTCGGCGGTCGTGCCGACTTCCGGGTTGTTGCCGCGACGCATCAGGTCGGCGATGCGGCTGCCCAACTCGGCCTCGGGGATGCCGAAGGTGTGCAGCGTACGCGTGCGGAGCACGGTCCCTTCAGCCAGGGACCGGATCTCGGGCGCGACGGAAGCCGCGAACATGGCCCGCATCTCGGTGGGCACTCCGGGCAACGCGAAACAGGGTACGCCGCGCAGCTCGATGCGGATACCCGGCGCGGTGCCGCAGGAGTTGGGCAGCGCCCGCGCGCCGCGCGGGATGAGCGCCTGGACGAGGTTGGCTTCGGTCGGCTGGCGGCCGCGCGTGGCGAAGAAGGCGCGCATCTGCTCGATGCTGGCCGCGTCGCGCTCGAGCTCGACGCCGAGCGCCGCCGCCAATTCGAAGCGCGTGAGGTCGTCCTCAGTCGGACCAAGCCCGCCCGTGATCAGCACGAGGTCGGCTTGCTCGACCGCGGCGAGGAGAACCTCGCGCAGCGCGCCGGCAGTGTCGGGGAGCGTGACGTGCCGCTCTGAGCGGATGCCAAGTCCGGCCAGCTCGCGGGCCAGCCAAGCGCTGTTGGTATCGAGCGACTGACCGAGCACGAGTTCCGTGCCCGACGAGATGATCCACGCGCGCCGCATCGGTGCTCCATTGATTCGAGACCGCAGAGGGCTAGGCTCAATATAGCCGTGCGCAAGCGACTTCGCTGAGTCGGTGGCAGGCCGGCACTGCGCCACCGTGGCGCCGCCGCCGCGTGCGTGATTCGAACCAGAGCCAGGGACGCACCCGATGCCCACGCTGACAGCCTTCCACGCGGCGCGACACTACCCGGCCGACGCACGCCGCGGCGACGCGCCGGCGGGGATGCACGTTGCGGACTCGTTCGGCGACGTGGCGGCGGAGTACGACGCGCTTTCGACGCGGGCGGGGCTGGTGGATCGAAGTGACCGTGGGCGCGTGGTCGTGACGGGGGCGGATCGGGCTCGATGGCTGAGCGGACTGGTGACGAATGTTGTCCAGACGCTCGATTCCGGCAGCGGGAACTACGCCTTCGCGCTTGATCCGCGCGGCCGGGTCGTCTTCGACGTGATCATCCTGGCGGTAGGTGAGGCGCTGTGGCTCGACGTGGATGGCGAGGTGGTGGCCGCCGCGCTGAAGCACCTCGATCGCTACTTGTTCAGCGAGAGCGTGCGCCTCGCGGACGCGTCGGCGGAAGACGCGCGGCTCGCGGTGTACGGGCCGTCCGCCGTTGATGTGGCCCGAGCGCTGGGCAACACGAACTTCGCCGCGCTACCCGCCCTGGGGCACCTGCTGGTCGGCCCGGACGTGCGGCTGGTGCGCAACGATCTGGGGCGGGTGCCCGGCTTCGAGCTGATCGTGCCGCGGGAGCAGGCGGCGGCATGGTGGGATCGGCTGGTGGAGGCGGGTGCCCAACCGGCGGGGTGGCAGGCGTTTCACGCCCTTCGCATCGAGGCGGGTGTGCCGTGGCTGGGGTTGGATATCGACGAGCAGGTGTTGCCGCCGGAGACGGGGCAAATTGAGCGCGGCATTTCGCTTTCGAAGGGGTGCTTTGTGGGCTACGAGATCCTGGAGCGCATGCGGTCACGCGGGGCGTTGGCGCGCAGGCTGGTGGGGCTTCGGGCGGAAGGGGGCGGGGCGCTGGCGGCGGGGGATGTGCTGCGGCAGGGGGGGGGCGTTGTGGGGCGAGTGACGTCGGTCGCGCGGCATCCGCGGACCGGTCGATGGATCGGGTTGGGATACCTGAAGACGGGGCTGCCATCGCATGATGGCATCGTCGCGGGGGAGAGTGGGCAGTCCGTGGTTATCGTGCCGCTGCCTGCGGCGTAGTCCGGCGCCGTCAGGGCGGCGCGGGATTCCAGCCCGCGAGCGGTGGGCAAGATGCCGGCCACACGAAGCTACGCGAACGTGCACCGCAGCGCGAGGGCGGCGTCGAGCCGACGACGGTACTCGGCCCGGGGAATCTCGATCGCTCCGAGTCGCTCGAGGTGCGGCGTCGTCCACTGTGTATCGAGCAGTACGAATCCGCGCTCACGGAGCCGCTCCACCAGCGCGACGAGTGCGACCTTGGAAGCGTCGGTGACGCGCGTGAACATGGACTCGCCGAAGAAGGCGCCGCCCAGTGCCACGCCGTAGAGCCCGCCGGCGAGCCGGCCCTCGTGCCAGCTCTCGACGCTGTGCGCCCGGCCCATCTCGTGAAGCCGCACGTACACGCGCGTGATGATCGGGTCGATCCAGGTGCCTTCCGGACGATCGGCACAGCCCGCGATGACGTCCCGGAACGCCGTGTTAATGCGGACCTCGAACTTGCGGCGGCGAACGACCTGCCGCACCGAGCGGGGCGGGCGGAACGTGTCGAGCGGGATGATCCCGCGGTGCGGCGGGTCGAACCAGGCGATGGCGCCTCCCGGCTCGGCCATCGGGAAGATCCCGGCCGCGTAGGCCCGCAGGACCAACTCCGGCGTTAACTCGGTGCGCATGGTCAGGTAATCGCTGGCAATCCGGCGCGCCGCACTCTATCCTTGGGCAATGCCGCGCGTCCATTCGAACCCGCGGGCCTCAATGCCCGTACGTGAGAACGTTGCCACCGATGCCGCCTGCTCCGGGCGCGCGAATATCCTGCCGGACTGGTACCCGGCAACGCGCGAGTTGGTGGAGCGAGTGCTCCAGCGTCACCTCGATAGCCTCGCTGCCCGGCCGGCCGGGCATAGCCGATTGACGGAGGCGGTCGCGTACTCCGTGCAGGCGGGCGGCAAGCGCTTCCGCCCGGTGCTGGTGGTGGAGAGCTGCCGCGCGTCCGGCGGCGACCCGGAGGCGGCGCTGCCGGCGGCCGTCGCGATTGAGCTGGTGCACACGTTTTCGCTCATTCATGACGATCTGCCGGCGATGGACGACGACGACCTGCGGCGGGGGCGGCCCACGAACCATCGCGTCTTCGGCGAGGCGCTGGCGATTCTGGCGGGGGACTGGCTCGCCGTGCATGCGCTTCGGCTGGTGGCTCAGTGCCCGGTCGACGCGGCGATTGCCCGCGAACTCGTCGCCGCGCTGGCTGAGGGCACGGAGCGCATGATCGCCGGTCAGGCGGCCGACATGGCGGGTGAGCGGCAGCCGCCGCAGCGTGAGGTGGTGCAATTCATTCACCGCCACAAGACGGCCGCCCTGATTGAGACGTGCTGCCGGCTCGGGGCGCTGTGTGGTGGGTCAAGTGCAGCACACCGCGAGGCATTGGCGCGCTTCGGCGAGAGCCTGGGCCTGGCGTTCCAGGTCGCGGACGACCTGCTCGACCAGACCGCTTCGGCTGAGCAGATGGGCAAGCGCACGCTGAAAGACGCCGCGGTTGACAAGCAGACCTACCCGGCCGTGTTCGGCGTTGCGGCCGCCCGGGCCGAGGCCGAGCGATTGGCAGCGGAGGCAGTGGCGGCCCTGGAGCCGCTGGGCCCGGCGGGGCAGCGGCTGGCCGACTTGGCGCGCTACGTGGTTTCCCGCGATCATTAACGGTTTGCACCGGCTCGCGGCGCGGGCGGGCCGATACCCGCGATGCGGCGAACGCATGGCGACGGACGCTGGAGAACAGACAACTGATGACACGCTTGCTTGACCGAATCAGCTCGCCCGAGGACTTGTGCCAACTTTCGATGCCCGAGCTCGACCGGCTTGCCGCCGAGATCCGGGCACGCATCATTGACGTGGTGAGCCGGCACGGCGGCCACCTGGCGAGCAATCTCGGCGTCGTGGAGCTGACGATCGCCCTGCACCGGGTCTTCGACTTCTCGAAGGACCGGCTCCTGTGGGACGTCGGCCACCAGTGCTACGTGCACAAGCTGCTGACCGGTCGGAACGCGCTGCTCGAGAACCTGCGCCAGAAGGGCGGTGCCAGCGGCTTCCCCTCCACCAGCGAAAGCCCCTACGACCTGTTCAACGTCGGGCATGCCGGTACGGCGATTCCCACGGCGGTCGGCATGGCCCGTGGTGACGCGGCGATGGGCCGCAACAACCGTGTGGTCGCGCTGGTTGGCGACGCGAGCATCGTGAACGGCGTGGCCTTCGAGGGACTGAACCAGGCGGGCACGCTCAAGCGGCAGTTCCTTGTGATTCTGAACGATAACTCGATGGGCATTGCGCCGTCGCAGGGGGGCCTGGCGAAGTACCTGGCCCGCTTCCGCGTCAGCAGTCTCTACGAGGATGTCAAGCACCAGGTCAAGGCGATTCTGCCGCGCGTCCCGCTCGTCGGGCAGAGCATGTACGACGCGCTCGAGCACCTGAAGGTGGGCATCAAGGCGACCGTCTCGCCGCACCAGATCTGGGAGCAGATGGGCTTCCTGTACGTCGGTCCCGTAGACGGGCATGACCTGCCGCACCTGGTCGAGCTGCTCGAGCTGCTCAAGGACGTGCCGAACCCCGTGCTGCTGCACGTTCACACGGAGAAGGGGCGCGGGTGCTCCTGGGCCACGAAGGATCCGTGTGCCTACCACAGCCCGGATCGCTTCAAGATCGAGGGCGACTCGGTCACCATCATCAAGGGCGAGCGCAAGTCCTGGACGACCGCGCTCGCGGACGCGGCCCTGCGCATCATGGCCGAAGATGAGCGCGTCTACGCGCTGACCGCGGCCATGCCCGACGGCACCGGCGTGGCCCGCATCCGGCAGACGCTGCCCGACCGCTGCCTCGACTGCGGCATCGCGGAGAGCTGCACGGTGGACGTGGCCGCGGGCATGGCCAAGGCCGGCCTGCGTCCGCTGGCGTGCATCTATTCGACGTTCCTCCAGCGGGCCTTCGACCAGGTCTTCCAGGAAGTCGTGCTCCAGAAGTTGCCGGTGGGCTTCTGCATCGACCGCGCCGGCCTGGTGGGCGGCGATGGGGCCGTCCATCACGGATACCTCGACCTGGCCTACCTGCGCGGGCTCCAGGACTTCGTACTCATGGCACCGGCCGACGAGCCGGAGCTCGAGGCCGCGATGCGCCTGGGGCTCTCGCTCGACGGCCCATGGGCGGTGCGCTACCCGCGTGATATGGTGCCGGACGTCTGCGGAGACGGCACGCCGTTCCAGCTCGGCAAGGCCCGCGTGCTCCGCGAGGGACCCGACGCGACGATCCTGGCGTACGGGACGATGGTCCCGGCGGCGCTGGCCGCGGCGGAGCGCCTGGCGGAGGAGGACATCTTCGTCACGGTCGTGAATGCGCGCTTCTGCAAGCCGATTGACGAGGACATGGTCACCACCGCGATCACGCGCGGCACGCCGGTGATCACGGCGGAGGAGCACGCGCTGATCGGCGGATTCGGCAGCGCGATTCTGGAAACCGCGAACCGCCTCGGACTGCCAACCGAGTCGATCTTCCGGATGGGCCTGGCCGACCGCTTCTACGATCACGGCTCGCGCGGCGGGCAGCTCGTCGAGGCCGGGCTTGATCCGTTGACCATCGCGGGCACGATTCGGCGGCTGGTCCTGGCGGACCGGGTCAACGGCCACGCGCGGCATCCGGCGCCGACCGAGCGGACGCAGCGGGCCGGCGGCGCAGCGGAGTAGACGTCGGCCCGCGTACGGTCGCGTTGGACGTTCGCGTTCCACGCTGTCGCTGTGACACGACCGTGGGGCGCCGGACGCGGAGGTCCGGCGCTACGGCGCGGCTGTGGGCGAGAGAGGGCGATGGACGCGTTCGTCGCACAACACCTGCAAGGCGTATCGCGAACCTACGCCTTGCTGATTCCGCTCCTGCCGGCGCCGCTTGCCGACGCAGTCGGTGTCGCCTACCTGCTCATGCGCATCGTGGACACGATCGAGGACGCGCCCGAGCTGGACGCGGCAGGGCGGGTGAGTCGACTGCGCCGGGTCGACGCCGCCCTGGACGGGGACGCGCAGGCCGCGGCGGCGCTGGCGGATCCGCTGGGCGTCAACGAGCCCGAGCGCGCACTGATGCGCGCTGTTCCGCAGGTGTTCGAGCGGATCGAGGCCCTGGAGCCGGGCTACCGCGCCGCACTGGCACGCTGCGCACGCGAGATGAGCGCCGGGGTTGCCGGCCTCCTGGAGCGCTCGGCCGAGCGGGATCTGCCGTACCCGGCGGTGCTGGATGAGGCCGAGCTGCGGGCCTACTGCTACTACGTGGCCGGCACGGTGGGGGAGATGCTCTGCACGATGATGAGCGCGTATCTCGGGCGGCCTTCGCTCCTGGAGCTTCGGGCGCTGGCGGTCGAGCTCGGCATCGGGTTGCAGCTCGTCAACATCCTCAAGGATGCCTGGGCCGACGCCCGCCACAGTCGGCGCTACCTTCCGCGGGGCGACCGGGGTCTGTCACATACCGAGATCGCTACGGCCGCGATGCGCCAGGCTCGCACGAGCCTTCTGCGGGGCGTGGACTTCGTCACGGCGCTTCCGGCCGCGGCGCTGGAGTTGCGGCTGTTCTGCGGCCTGCCGATCGCCTGGGGGGCGCTGACGCTGGCCTCGCGGGACGCGGCGGGAAGGGTGGGCAAGATTGGACGGGACGCGATCCGGGTGTCGACGGAAGCGTTCCGGCGGCTGGCGGGCGACGACGCGGCGCTGCGGCAGTGGCTGTCCGGCCTGCTGGGGGGGGATGCCGCCGAGGCCGGATCGCGGCAGGCGAGCACGGTTTGACGCGCGGCGCTTGCCGCGGGGGACGCTTCAGGCGATACTACGTGGCTTGTTAACCGTGATGGTTTGACATATCGCGTCGGAGCGTGTTGATGGGAGCCACGCTGGAAGCTCTGCTGGCCCTGCGAGAGATCGAACTACAGATCGCAGAAATCCGCCGCCAGCTTGCGGCGAAGGAACGCAGCGTCGCGAGACAGACTGAGAAGCTCCGCGCCGCCGAACACACCCTGGAGGCCGGGCGGGCCGACCTGAAGCACACGCAGGTGGCCGCCGATGCCGCCGACCTCGACCTGAAGGCCCGTGACGCCCACGTCGCCCGGCTTCGGGACACCCTGAACACCGTCCGCACGAACAAGGAATACGCGGCGATCATGTCGCAGCTCAATAACGAGAAGGCCGACCGCACGCGGCAGGAGACACGGGCGCTGGAGCTGCTCGGGGAGGTCGAGACCAAGCGCAAGGCCGTCGCGGAGCAGGAGGCCCTGGTCAAGGAGGAGTCCCAGCGGCTCGGCAACATCAAGGCCCAGCTCGAGCAGTCGCTGGCGTCCTTCTCCGCCCGCCTGTCGGCCCTGGAGCAGCAGCGCGACGCGGCAGCCAGCCGGCTCGACGGCAAGGTGCTGGACCTGTTCAACCGCCTTTCGGACCGATACGAGGGCGAAGTGATGGCGCGCGTTGTGCAGGTCCATCCGCGGCGGCAGGAGTTCATCTGCGACGGGTGCAACATGTCGCTCTCCGCCGAGCGGGCCAACGCGCTGCTCACGCGCGACGAGGTGCAGACCTGCGGCAGTTGCGGGCGGATTCTGTTCATGGACAAGTCACGCTGAGGCTCGTGGGTGCCGCCGCCGCTGCAACTCACTCTCCACGTCGACGGCGGTGCCCGGGGTAACCCTGGGCCGGCGGGGGCCGGCGTGGTCCTCTCCGAGACCGGCGGCGCGCTCATCCACGAGGCCGGTTACTACCTCGGCGAGCAGACGAACAACGTCGCCGAGTACACCGCCCTGATCCGGGGACTCGAGCGGGCCCAGCGCCTGGGGCAGCACGACCTCACGATCTTCTCCGACAGCGAGCTGCTCGTTCGGCAGGTGACCGGCGCCTACCAGGTCCGCAAGCCGCACCTTGTCGCCCTCTTTGAGCACGTCCAGTTGCTGCTCCTGAAGGTCGGCCGCTGGTCCGTGCGGCACATCCGGCGGGAGGAGAACCGGCGCGCCGACGAGCTGGCCAACCTGGCGATGGATCGACGCGCCGACGTGGTGGTCTTCGACGTCGATCCGGCCGTTCGCGCCGAGGTCGAGTCCGCCGGCGGGAGCGGTGCGAGCCCGCCGTCCGCGGGGCCCGGCGCAGCGCCGCCGGCTCCGGCCCCGGGAAAGCAGGCGGCGGCGCGCTCGGACTCGAGTGGAGCCAGGGGATCGCCCCAGGGTGCAGCGCGCGGCCGGTGCGTGCGCGTTGAGCTGGTGTCGCCGCCCCGCGCGGGCGCGTGCCCGGCGCCCTGCTTCTCCGGAACGGCATGGGAGATCGGCGGCTCGACCCCGGCGGGGCTGTGCGTCCACGCGGCGGGGGCCCTGCTGCCGACCGTGCTGGCGATGCTCAACACGGACCAGGGTGAGTTCGCGGGCGTGCCCACGATGACCATCCGGTGCCCACGCGCGGGCTGCATGGCGACGTTCCAGCTCTCGGCCATGGGCGGCGGCAACGGGGTCGACTGATCGCTCAGCGCGTCCCGCAAGACCGGACCGCGACAGCGCGGACGCAGGTGCTCCACAGGTTCTGGGAGAGGTAATGACGCCGCTGGCGATCACGAGTGAGCTCGTAGGACGCAAGGTCGCCGTGCCCACGCGGCCGGAGTGGGGGACGGGGACCGTCCTGCGCGTGCAGAGCACGACGGTGGACGGGGCGGCGCGGCACCGTGTGTCGGTCCAGTTTCCGCTTGGGCTGCGCACGCTCCAGGTTCCGCCGGCCGTGCTCGTGGAGCCGCGGGTCGAGCCCGAGCGCGCGGCCGGGTGGCTGGACACGGTCGCGGGGCGCACGCTGGATGATCGGCTGTCGGCCCTGCCCGCCGAGATCACCGAGCACCTGGGCACGCCGGCCAGCCGCGTGCGGGTGATCGCCGCGCTGTACGAGGTCGACGGCGACGACCCGAAGTCGCTGGCGCGCTGGGCCAAGCGGCAGACGAACGTGGGTGATCCGCTCAGCCATTGGACCCGCGACGAGCTCGGGGCGGCGTTCGAGCGGTTCGTGAGCGAGCGGGACGCCGTCCTGCGCGGCGCGGCGGCACAGCTTCGCATGTCGGAGGGGCCCGCGGCAGTGGACGCGCTGCTCGCGGAATTCGAGCCGGCGGTGCGACAGCGCATGCTGGCGGCCCTGCGCAAGATCATTTGAGCGCCGGCTGCCTCCGGGCGGCTCGCACGGGCGCGCCGCTTCGGTCCGGGCCGCGGCGTGCGTATACTGCCGGCCATGCGCTCCATCGCGATCCTCAATCAGAAGGGCGGCGTCGGCAAGACGACCTCGGCGGTGAACCTGGCCGCCGGTCTGGCGCGGCGGGGACGCAACGTCCTGCTCGTCGACCTGGACCCCCAGTGCCACGCCACGATTCACACGGGCGTCGAGGCCGGCGAGACGGACGCCACGGTGTACGACGTGCTGACGCGCGGCGTCGCGCTGGCGGACGCGGCCAGGGCGGCGGACGAGCGGCTGGTCGTCATTCCGTCGCACCTCAACCTGGTCGGGGCCGAGCTGGAGCTGGTCGAGCGACCCGAGCGTGAGACGGTGCTGTCGCGCGTGCTGGGGCCGTACCAGGCGGGCTTCGACTTCTGCCTGGTGGACTGTGCGCCGTCGCTGGGGCTGCTCACGGTCAACGCGCTCGTGGCCGTTCACGAGGTGATTATCCCGCTTCAGCCGCACTTCCTCGCGCTCCAGGGCCTCGGCCGGCTGCTGCAAACGGTCAGCCTGGTTCGGGAGTCGCTGAATCCGCGGCTGCGGATCAGCGGCGTGGTGCTGTGCATGTTCGAGCGCGGCACACGCCTGGCGCAGGAGGTTGTCGACGACGTCAGGCGCTTCGTCGCGGCCGCCCAGCAGACGGACCCGTGGCACGGGGCGCGGGTGTTCGAGACGATGGTCCGGCGGAACATCAAGCTCGCCGAGTGTCCGAGCTTCGGCAAGACGATCTTCGCCTACGCGCCGTCGAGCCACGGGGCGGAGGACTACGCGGCGCTGGCCGAGGAAGTGCTCGCGATGGGCGGCGTGGATGAGCCGCTGCCGACGCCGGTGGCGGGCGCGCGGCTTCCCGCCGAGGTGTTCGCGGCGGGCGGTGGGGCGTGACGGGCTCGGCGCGGCCGGGGCTGTCGCGCTGGGGGTACTTCTGGCGGCGGGCGCTGCCGGCGTACTGGATCTCACTCTTCTGCCTCACGCACTTGCCGCGGCTGGAATTGCAGGGCGTACCGGGGGAGGACAAGACCGCCCACGTTCTGGCGTACGCCGTGCTTGCGCTGCTGCTCTGGCAGTTCTTCGCGGCGCGCGGGCGTCCGCTCGGCGACTGGTTCGTCGTGAAAGTGTGGGGGGCTGTCGCGGCTTACGCTGTCTTCGACGAGTGGACGCAGCAGTTCGTGGGGCGGAGCCCGGAACTGGGCGACTGGCTGGCCGACATGGCGGGCGCGACGGCGGTGCTAGCCGTTCTGGAGTGGCGTCGGCGAGCGACGGGGCGCCGCGGACAGACGCGCCCCGGTTGACGCACCCCCGCTGCGGGACCGGCCTCTGGCCGCTCTTGTGGTGGCTGAGCCCCCTGGGGCACCGGCTGCCAGGCCCCGCATGGGTCCTGCCTGCGTCCTCGGTGCCCACCGCCCCGTCGCCCTCACCTCCGCACCCTCTCACCACCCCACCTCCCCACCCCGTCGCCACCACACCTCCCCGCCACGAATCGCGCTCACTCTCAACACGCCACTCCGTCACACAAAGACACGCTCCCGCCTCACAACCCAGTCATGCCGAGAACGTCCCGAACGATGTCGGCCGCGGCGTCGGGCCGTGCCAGCCGGCGCGCCGCCTGGCGCATCGCCTCCATCCGCGCGGGATCGGCGAGCAACTCGCTGACCCGATGCCCGAGCAGCCGCACGTGGTTCACACGGATCGCGGCGCCGGCCTCGAGCAGGTAGTCGCTGTTGCGCTCCTCCTGCCCCGGGATCGGGTGGATGATCACGAGCGGCAGCCCGCAGGCCAGGGCCTCGGATACGGTCAGCCCGCCGGCCTTGCCGACCGCCAGGTCCGCCGCCGCCATGTATTCGTGCATGCGGTCCGTGAAGCCGACCACGTCCACGCGCCGCCGCGCGGCGCGGGCGACGCGCTCAAGTACGGCTTGGAGCTTCGCCTGCCGCCCCACGATCGCGACGAGGTCCGCATCGGCCGGCATGTCGATCAGCGCTTCGAGGTGCGCGCGGGGAGGCGTGTCGCCCGCGTTTCCGCAGAGCCACAGGACGATAGGAGCGTCCGCTCGAAGCCCGCACCTGCGCCGCGCCTCGTCTCGCGTCGGCGGCGAGACGAAACCCGCCCGGACCGGGATGCCCGTGACCCGCGTGCGCTCCTCGGGCACGCCCCAGGTGTGCAGGTACGTCCGCCCGAGCTCGGTCGCGCAGTAGTACCGCAGCGTGGGCTCCTGGATCCAGATCTTGTGCGTCTCGAGGTCGGTCGTCACCGTGACCTGCGGACAGTTCAGGCGTTGCCGGCGAATCAGCCCGGCCGCGATCTCGGCCGCCAGCCAGTGCGTGTTGACGATCAGCCGCGGCCGGCGCCGACAAAGGTACCGCTCAATGGGCGACTTGCCTGCGGCCTGCACAAGCCGCCTGAAGTGCTCTTCCGGCGTCTGCGCCGCGCGGTCCGTCGCTTCGTACAACGTGCTCATCCAGGCCGGGGCGTAGCGGACGAGCGCGTCATAGCCGTCGCGGCAGATCATGCGAAACAGCGGCCCGCACACCGTGAGGATGTCACGGACCTCGACCGCGAGACGCGGACGCTGCCGGCGCAGCTCTTCCCCGATGGCCGCCGCGGCCATGTTATGACCTGCCCCGGCCGAGGCAGTGAGAACCAGGATGACCTCGCCGTCCGCCATATCGTCCGTCGTCAGAGCCCGTCCTGCGGCCCGTGTCCCACCGAGGCGAGTGAACCTGGAAGCGATCCCTTACCCCCGGTCCCTCCCAGTGAGGGGGCGGAGGTGCGTCGAGTCCCTCTGCCAGGCCACCGGCTCGATGCTCCGGTTCCTGTAGATCCGGGTTTCGGGGTCGCTCCTACGCACGCCGCGACCGCTCGACAATACGCGCGGCGAGCCGGCGAAGCGAGTCCTGCCAATCGGCAAGCCGGGCCTTGACACCCGTGCGCGGCTGGCACACGAGATCGAGCCCGGCCGGAAGCTCGCGCTGGACGAGCCGGAATGCCTCGCGAAGCTGGCGCTTGAGCCGATTGCGCTGGACAGCGCCGCCATGCCGCCGGCCGACCGTGAGGCCCAGCCGGGTCAGGGCTGCGCCGTTCGGACGGCCCCAGATCGTCAGGCGCTCGTCGAGAACGCGGATCCCCTCGCGCATCGCGCGGTCGAAGTCGGTCTTGCGCAGCACGCGCTGGGCGCGCGTGAAACGGAATCGAGCGGGTCCGACGGGCACGACGTCCGCTACCATGACGGCACCCCACGCGCCACGCGAAGGCGCGTGCTTGACCCGGCCGCTTCCGCGCCTCACCCCTGCGTGGCCGCCCGCGCGGCACGCTTGCGGTCGTTCTCGTCCAGGAACCGTTTCCGCAGGCGGATCGCGTCCGGAGTCACCTCGACGAGTTCGTCATCCTCGATGAACTCCAGCGCCAGCTCCAGCGTGAGCTGCCGCGGCGGCTTGAGCACGACGGTCTTGTCGGCCCCGGCGGCGCGGATGTTGGTCAGTTTCTTCCCCCGGACGACGTTCACCACCAGGTCGTTGTCACGGCAATGCTCACCGACCACCTGCCCGGCATAAACCTGCTCGCCGGGCGCGATGAAGAACTCGCCCCGATCGCGCAGCCCGTCGATCGAGTAGGCGGTCGCCTGCCCGGGCTCGCTCGCGATCAGCACGCCTAATGAGCGCCCCGGTATTGCCCCGCGCAGGAACTCGTACTCGTAGAAGCGGTGATGCATGATGACCGTCCCGTTGGTCGCGGTCAGCAGCCGGTTCCGCATCCCGATCAGGCCGCGCGAGGGGATGGTGAACTCCAGGTACGTCCGCTCCCCCATGCTCTCCATCCGCGTGCACACGCCGCGGCGGCCGCCCATCTGCTCCATCACCGGCCCGACGTGCTCGTTGGGGACGTCGACGACGCAGATTTCGATCGGCTCGGTCTTGTGGCCGTCGAGCTCGCGGTAGATCACCTTGGGCTTGCCGACCGCCAGCTCGTAGCCCTCGCGCCGCATCTCCTCGATCAGCACCGACAGGTGCAGTAGGCCGCGGCCCGAGACGTTGAACTCCTCGGGCGTCAGGCCGGGCTCGACGCGCAGGGCGACGTTGTGCTCCTTCTCGCGCATCAGCCGGTCCCAGATATGCCGGCTGGTGACGTACTTGCCCGCCCGCCCGGCGAAGGGCGAGTCATTCACGCGAAAGGTCATGTGCAGCGTCGGCTCGTCGATGCGGATCAGTGCGAGCGGGACGGCGTTCTCCGGGTCGGCGACCGTGTCGCCGATGTCGATCTTCTCCACCCCGACCACGGCGCAGATGTCGCCCGCCTCGACGCGCTCGACCTTTCGGCGGCCCAGCCCATCGAAGGCGTACAGCTCGCTGACGCGGGCGTTATCGCGGCTGCCGTCGCGGTGCAGCACGGCCACCGGCCGGCCCGCCAGGATCGCGCCGGCAAAGACGCGCCCGATGCCGATGCGGCCAACGTAGTCGTTGTAGTCCAGCGCCGTGATCAGCATCTGGAGCGGCTGCTCGACCGGCGACTCCGGCGCCGGCACGTTTCGGATGATCGTCTCAAAGAGCAGCTCGACGTTGTCCGTCCGGACGGCGGGGTCGGACGTGGCGTAGCCCAGCACGGCCGACGTGTAGACCACCGGGAACTCGAGCCCGTGCTCGTCCACCCCCAGCGAGATGAACAGGTCCAGCACCTCGTCCAGCACGTCCAGCGGGCGCGCTCCGGGACGGTCGATCTTGTTGATGACCACGATCGGCTTGAGCCCGTACTCCAGGGCCTTGCGCAGCACGAAGGTCGTTTGGGGCATCGGGCCTTCGAATGCGTCGACCAGGAGGAAGCAGCCGTCAGCCATCTTCAGCACGCGCTCGACCTCGCCGCCGAAGTCGGCGTGCCCGGGCGTGTCGATCAGGTTGATCTTCACGTCGTTGTGCGTGATGGCGATGTTCTTGGCGAGGATCGTGATGCCCCGCTCGCGCTCCAGGTCGTTCGAGTCGAGGATGCGCTCGCCCTTGAGCTGCCCGGCGCGGAATTGGCCGCACTGGCGCAGCATCTGGTCCACCAGCGTCGTCTTGCCGTGGTCCACGTGGGCGATGATGGCCACGTTGCGGATGGCGTGGTTGCGTACAGCCGCTTCCCCGGCCGCGTCCTGGCCGATGACGTGCTCGCGCTGGCTGTCGTTGCGTGTTAGCATCGAGGCGATCTTCCTCGGGCGGGCCGGCTTCTTCAAGGCGCGATGTTTGGCCCCGAGCGCCCCCGCGACGCCGCGGTCAACGGACACTCACCGTGCCGAGACCGGCTGGCTGGGCACCAGCGAGAGCATGCGATCGAGCGCTACGCGGGCCCAGTGCCGCGTTTCGTCGTCCACCTGCACACGGTTCACCACGCGGCCATCCACTAGGCTGTCGAGCACCCAGGCCAGGTGTCGCAGGTCGATCCGGTACATCGTGCTGCACAGGCACTGCACACCCGCCAGCGACCGCACGGTCCTGTCGCGGTGCACGCTTGCCAGGCGGTTCACCAGGTGGATCTCGGTGCCCACCGCCCAGCAGGTCCCCGGCGCGGCCTCGCGCACCGTGCGGATGATGTACTCGGTGCTGCCCACGTAGTCCGCCCTCTGGCACACCTCCCACGTGCACTCGGGATGCACCAGCACGTTCCACGGCTCCGGCCGCGCGCGGTACGCCTCGACCTGCGACGGCTTGAACAGCGCGTGCACCGAGCAATGCCCCTTCCACAGGATGAACCGCGCCCGGCGAAGCGTCTCCTCGTCGAGCCCCCCGAACGGCTGGTGCGGATCGTAGACTGCCATGCTCTCGAGCGGCCAGCCGAGCGCGTACGCCGTGTTGCGGCCCAAGTGCTGATCGGGCAGGAAGATGACCTTGTGGCCGGCATCGGCGGGCGCGCCCACGTCCGGCCTGGCGCCGTGCAGCGCCCACTCCAGCACGAGCTTCGCGTTCGAGCTGGTGCAGCACGCCCCCTCCTTGCGCCCCACGAACGCCTTCACCGCCGCCGAGCTGTTCACGTACGTGATCGGCGTGACTGGGCAGCCGGCCCACGCTTCGAGCATCGGCCAGGCCGCCTCCACGTCGTCCACGTGGGCCATGTCCGCCATGCTGCACCCGGCGGTCAGGTCCGGCAGGATCACCTGCTGCTCAGGTGCCGTCAGAATGTCCGCCGACTCGGCCATGAAGTGCACGCCGCAGAATACGATGAACTCCGCCTGCGTCTGCTGGGCAGCGAGCTGGGAGAGCCTCAGGCTGTCGCCGGTGAAGTCGGCGAACGCGATCACGTCATCCTGCTGGTAGTGGTGACCGAGGATGCACAGGCGCCGACCGAGCCGCTCGCGGGCGGCCTCGATGCGGCGTTTCAGCTCGGCTTCACCGGCCTCGTGATAGCTGGGCGGTAGGGGAACTTGCGTCGGCATCGCGCGCTCGAAGGAAGATTACGATTGCATGGGAGAGTATAGCCGAGTAGCTCCGGCCCGTGGGGTCGTCCCCAGGTGTGGCCGGGCCTCGTCCGCCATTCCCGCTGTTGCAGGAATGACGGCCGCTGCCGCGCACACGGGAATGTCGGATTCCACGCCGTCACCCCCGCGCACGCGGAGGTCTAGTCTGTCGCGCGGCCCGCGGCCGCGCTCCCGCCTGCGCGAGCGGTCGGTCACGAACCGAGCCGACTGGGCAAGCGGTCGGTCGCGATCCGGGCGCGATTGGTCGGGCTACGCGCCGTCCGATCGCTCGCGCGATCGGCTCGGATGCGGGCCCCCCCGATCGCTTACGCGATCGGCTGCCCAGGTTCGGCGTGCCTGCGCGGCAGCTTTGCGGCGCAGGCACGAGCGGCCGCCGCGACGGGCCGTTGGGCCAGTCATGCCCTATACTGCCGGGTGCGCCGAGCCGAGCGGGCCGGCTTTGAGGAGAGAGCGTGATGCGTAGGGCTTGCGCTGTTGCCGCGTGGGTTGCTGGACTCGTGTGCTCTTTGCCGCTGCTGGCAGCGGACGTACCGACCCGCCAAGTGGGCCAGATGGTGCTGGAGGGCGTGCCAGAGCAGGACGCCGCCCTGCGCGACCGCTTGCGCCCATACCTGAACGTTCGTCGAGCCAGCCTCGCGAGCCTGGCCGACGACGGCAAGTCGATGCTGGTGACGACGCGCTTCGGCGATACGGCCCAGGTCCACCTGGTCACCGCGCCGCTGGGCATGCGCCGGCAGCTCACGTTCTTCGACGAACCCGTCGGCGGCGGGCGCTTCGTCCCCGGCAGCAAGCAGCGGCGGTTCCCGTTCGGCAAGGACGTGGGCGGGAACGAGAACACCCAGATCTACACGATGGATCTGGACGCGGGGACCTGGACGATGCTGACGGACGGCAAGTCGCGCAACGGCGGCGGCAGCGTGTCGCGCGACGGCCGGCGGCTGGCCTTTTCCAGCAACCTGCGAAACGGCCGCGACATGGACATCTACCTGGCCGACCTGCCGGATGGGCGTCCTCGTCTGGCATGGGAGGTCGAGGGCGCGTTCGGGCCGGGGGAGTTCTCGCCCGACGGAAGCCGCCTGCTCGTCAACAAGTACATCTCCGAGAAGCAGACGCAGTGGTTCGTGTTCGACGTGGCCAGCGGCCAGGCCGAGGAGATCAACCCGCTGACGCCGCCGGTGTATTACGGCAGCGCGGCGTGGGCCGCGGACGGTCGCGCGATCTACTTCACGAGCGACCGGGAGGGCGAGTTCCGAAACCTGTTCAAGTACGACCTGGCCGGCAAGCAGTGGAAGAACCTCACGGCCGACATCGCCTGGGATGTCGAGGACGTGGCCGTCGAGCCGACCGGCCGGGGTATCGCCTTCACCGTCAACGACGACGGCTCGGTGCACCTGTACTTCGCCGACGCTGACGGCGGGCAGCGACGCGTGATCGACGCGCTGCCGCACGGCGTGATCGGGGGGCTCGAGTTCGCGCGCGACGGCGGCGTGCTCGGAATCACGATCAACTCGCCGCAGATTCCCGGCGACGTGTTCACGCTCACGTTCCCCGACGCCGTGATCACGCGCTGGACGGAGAGCGAGATCGGCGGGCTGGACCCCAGCAATTTCATCGAGCCCGAGCTGATCCGCTATCCGACCTTTGACCAGTTGGACGGGCGGCCCCGGATGATCCCGGCGCTCTACTGGAAGGCCCGCCAGGCCGGCCCGCGCCCGGTCGTGATCTACGCCCACGGCGGGCCCGAGGGGCAGACGCAGCCGACGTTCGCCGCGACGTTCCAGTTCATGCTGGCCGAGCTGGGCGTCAGCGTCATCGCCCCCAACATCCGCGGCAGCACCGGCTACGGCCGGACCTTCCACCAGCTTGACAACGGCATTCTCCGCGAGGACTCGGTGAAGGACGTGGGTGCGCTGCTGGACTGGATCGCCAAGCAGCCGGAGCTCGACGCGTCGCGCGTCGGGATCTACGGCGGCTCATACGGTGGTTACGTGGTGCTCGCGTCGCTGGCGAACTACCCGGAGCGCTTCAAGGCGGGCGTGAACGTGGTCGGCATCGCCAATTTCATCACCTTCCTGGAACGGACGGCCGAGTATCGCCGGGACCTGCGGCGCGAGGAGTACGGCGACGAGCGTGATCCGGAGGTGCGGGCGGTTCTGGAGCGTATCTCGCCGCTGAGCAACGCGGAGCGGATCCAAGCGGCGCTGTTCGTGGCCCACGGGCAGAACGACCCGCGGGTACCGGTGGGCGAGGCGCACCAGATCGTGGAGCGGCTGCGGGAGCTTGGCCGGCCGGTGTGGTTTGCCAACGCGCTCGACGAGGGGCACGGGTTCCGCAAGAAGGAGAACAGCGACCGCTTCACCGCACTGATGATGCAGTTCTGGCAGGAGCACCTGCTGAAGTAGGGGGGAGCCGGCTCCTCCACGTCCGGCAGTTCGGAAGATCGCTGGACGCGCGGCCGCTCGATCGGAACCGCGGTCGTGAGGGAGCGGCGAACTCCGAACCGAGCATCGTCTGGAGGCGGCCGCCGACGAGCGGACGGCCGCTTCCCTGCCGGCGCGGTGCGACTCGCGCGGGTGCGTCACACGACGAACCCGGTGCGTGTCAGTGCGGCAGGGTGTCGAGCTTGGCCGCCAGAACGAAGTCGCTCTCGCTGAGCCCGTCGATCTTGTGCGTGTAGATCTGGACCGCGACCTTGCCCCAGGCCAGGTGAATGTCGGGGTGGTGGTTCTCTGCTTCGGCCACGGCGCCCATTCGGTTCACGAACGCCAGCGCGCTGACGAAGTCGGGAAAGTTGTACTGCTTGTACAGATGGTGGTTCTGGATCACCTCCCAGCCGGAGAGCTGGTCCAGCAGGGGGAGAAACTGCTCGGGCTTCATGGGCGGCGTCCCGCCCTGGCAGGGGACGCAGCGCTTGTCAGCAAGGCTCTCGGGCACGGTCGGGCTCCGTACACGCTGGCATGAGACCGGCGGCGGGTTCGTGCGACGCGGGCGCCGCCCCGTCAGCGGCGCCGCGCGCGGCTAGCGTATGCCTGAACGAGTCGGCTTAGCTCTTGATGCCCTCGACGCTGATCGTGATGCGCACGTCGTCGCTGAGGGCACCCTGGCCGGCGGTCATGCCGAAGTCGCTCCGCTTGATCGTAAACGTCGTCTCCCAACCCGCGCGGAACTCGCCGCGGAAGCCCTTGCCCGAGCCGGTGAGCTCGACCGTCGCGGTCAGGGGCTTGGTCACGCCGCGGAGCGTCAGGTCGCCGCTGACCTCCAGCGCGCTGCCGCCGGCCTTCTTCGCGCTCTTGCTCTTGAACGTGATGTGCGGGTGCTTCTCGGCGTCGAAGTACTCTTCGCTGCGCAAGTGGTCGTCGCGGCCGCTGTTGGCGGTGTCGACGCTGACGACTTTCAGGCGGCTGTCGAAGCGGCACTTGTCCGGGTCGGCGGGGTCGAGGGTGAACTCGCCGTCACAGTCGTTGAAGCGGCCGTAGAAGTAGGCCGTGTCCAGGTGCTTGATGCGGAACACGTTAGACGAGTGAACCCCGTCGACCTTGTAACTCCCGGCCAGGTCCGCGGCCTTGGCCGGCTCGTCGGCTTTCTTGGCGGGCTCATCGGCGGCGGCGGCTGCCGCGGGGGTCGCGGCCGGCTGGGCGGCCCAGGCGGCCGTCAATGCGATCAAAGCGAGTACACCGGGCACCAGCAGACGAATCGCGCTCTTCATCCTGGGACTCCTCGCAACCAAAGACCTCTCGGCTCGAATCGCGGAGAGTATAGCGGGAGTCCGAGACCGCTTCCTGCGCTTACAAGCCCGTGAAGATCGTCTGGAACACGGCCAGGTCGCCCATGTCAACGTCCGCGTCACCGTCCAGCTTCGACTTCTCCCAATTGACGACGCTCACAGCCGGTGGGCGGGGGTTGTCCGGTCCGGCCAGAGCCAGCGTCAGGACGTCGAAGTCGGCGATGCTGACGCGGTCATCGCCTGTGAAGTCGCCCGGGATGCTGTGGTCGACGACCAGCGTTGTCGCGGCGCCGGCGCCGGTGCTGACCGCCCCGGTCAATCGCGTACGCCCGGTGCCGGGGTCGTACGTGTACGGGTGCAGCTCGCCGTTGCGGGTCACGACGCGCGGCGTCCGCGTGTTCGGGATGCGGACGTACGTCTCGAAGTCGATCGCACCGCCAGTCGTGTTGGTCAGGACGTGCGTGCTCGACGTGGCGGCCTCGCTGGCCGTGAGGCTGACGCGGTGCGAGCCGACATGCAGGTTGTTGAACGTCATCGTGCTCCACGCCGCGGGCAGCTTGGGGGCCACGCGCAGCGTGTTGCCGGGCGCGTCCGGGCTGAAGCCGCTGAAGAGCATGAGGCTGTCGACGAAGAAGCTCATTGACTCCCAGGCGTTTGGCCAGGCGGCCTGGTGGGTGAAGTCCGTCTGACCGGGGTAGAGCAGGCTGTTACTCGGGGCGATCTGCTCGGCACCGAAGCCGATGGGGCCGAGCTCGGCGATCAGCCGGTCGAGGCGGAGCTTGTGGTCGCCGATGTCGGCCTTGCCTGGATGAATGTCCTGCCGCGTCGCGTGGTAGGCGCCGTACCACATCGTGGTGAGGTACCACGGGCTGGCGTTCGGGTTGGGGCCGAAGGGGTTGTGCCAGTACGTGTCGCCCCAGTAGCGGTTGACCAGGTGCTCCCACTCCCCGGGCCCGTTGACGAGCGGCTGGAACTGCCCCAGGTTGTTGCTGGCGGTGCCGCGGATGCGGTTGAGGAGCAGTTCGGCCCGCGGGTGGCCGGGGGGATAAACCTCAAACGGATAGGTGATGCCGAGCTGGCTGATGTCGGTGTTCTCGCCGTTCCAGGCCAGCCGGGCATCGAGGCCGCCTCGGAGCTGCGCCGCCCGGGCCAGGAACAGGGCGCGATCCTCGTCGTAGCCGCAAGTCCCCGGACCACCCGGGCACCAGACCTGGTCGAGGCGGTCGGCGATGGCGGCGGCGTCCTCCAGTCCGCGAACGACGGACGCGACCGAGTAGTTGAACGGGCCGAACTGGTCCTCCCAGAGGTTGTTCGAGTGTACGAGGTCGAGCGTCACGTTGTAGAAGAGCCGGCCGTCGACCGCGCTCTTGCGCTTGCTGATCCCGTCCTCGAACACGACTGGCGAGTACTCGAGCACAGAGACGACCGCGGCCTCCCACACCTCGTCGTAGTGGTCGGCCAGCCACGCTACATCGCCCGTGACGTCATAGATGAACTTCGCCGCCCAGGGGTAGCAGGAGGTCTCGTCGATCTGGGGGGCGGTCCAGACCTGGTAGCCGTCGGTGGTGTACTTCTGCTTCCACCAGCCCTTGCGGCCCCAGCTTTCGTTGTCCCGGTAGGCCACGTCGCGTAGAAAGCGCATCGCCTCGGTCGCGCCGTCGACGTGCCCGGTTCGCGCCAGCGTGATCGCGGCCCAGGCCGCGTCGCGCGGCCAGACGAACGGGTACGCGCCGTTATGCATCCCGGCGACGATGCCGCCGTTCTTCTCGTCCTGGTGCAGCGCCGTGGCCAGCAGGCCGCGCTCGAACAACTCGTTGTAGACCGGGTCGGGAAAGTTGACCGTTGTGCCGGCGTCGAGCCATGCCTGCCAGTACGCCTCGGTCAGGGCCTGGAGCTGGCTGACGTTCTGGGCGATGAACCAGTCGATGACAGGGGCAATCTGCCAGGTGTACGTGCCGGTGGCGTCGGGGAAAGCGTCGAAGCCGCCCACGATCGCGACGTTGACTTCTCGCGTTACGCCCGGCGGGAGCGTGATGTCCATCCCGATCCAGCCCTGGTCGTTGTCGGCGGAGACCTGCCGCCAGGAGGCACCGGCCGGCGTACCGCCCGCGGCGCCCGGGACGGGGGCGAGCTTCATCGCGGCCGCCAGGTAGAGCGAGACGTCCTTGACGTAGCTCGGGAAGGACGTGGGGTTGTACTCCCCGACGTCGCTCGCGTTGCGATACGTCGTGTCCCGCGCGTACATGGCGCCGCGCGCAAGGTCGTGATCCATGACGTCGAACGCGTCGCCGCCGTTGAGCGCGAAGTCGCCGTAGAAGTAGAACTGGCCGCTCTTGCTCGTCGGCCCGTTGTTCGTGATGAGGTAGCGCTTGAGATAGATGCCCTTGTTGGGGTTGCCGCCGAGGTCGGTCGGGTACGTGATGCCCTTGGGTGAGAAGTCATACTGCTCAACCAGGATGTTGTTGCCGTTGTCATACAGCCGGGCCGTCGTGTAGATCACGGTGGTTCGGGGGACGTACTGCTGGTCGACGTTGTCGTAGCTCGCCCCGTTTACGTTGCTCAGCCAGTAAGTCTTCCCGTCGATCCGCAGGCCGCCCATCGCCTGGTTGACGTTCATCTGCCCGCGGTGTCCGGGCGGCAGCCCGGGCGGAAACGTGTCGAGCCCGTCGACGTAGCCCTCGTTCTTCGTGCCCACACCCTGCACGCACCCGGCGGATGGGTAGTAGATGTCGTAGACAGTGCCGTTCTGATCCACCATGACGTTGATGTTGTTGTTCCCGACGACGCCCTCCTCCTTCCAGTGATACACGGGCGGGTAGCCGACGCCGTGATCGACGAACGGGTGCCCCTTTCCCGGCCAGGGGAAGGGCGGGCTGCCCACGGTCACGCTGTGGATCGTCTTGGGGTTGGCCGGATTGTCGCACGTGCTGTCCGCGCAGCCGTAATTGTTGCCGTACACCTCGATGCCGCCGCCGCTGTGCCAGGCGCCGATGAAGTAGCGGAGGGTCGTACCGGACACGCTCGCGGCTGGCGGCAGCGTCGCTCGCCACCAGTCGATGTTCGGCCCGCCCGTGGGCTCGTTTCGGATGAAGCTGATCTGCCCGAGGCTTGATCGCAGCACCTGGGTCGTGCCGAGGGGGTTGCCGAAGCTCCCAACGGGCGTCGAGCCGTCGAGCGTGTAGTAGACGGCGACGTCGGTGTAGTAGAACGAGAAGCCGATCCTGATCCAAAGCTGGATCGTGTCGCCGGCAACGGGCGATTCTGGCTGACGCATCGTCGTCCCGCCCGGCTCGCCGTACACGGCGCTCCCCGGGATATGCTCGACGAACTCGGGGACGGCGCGAGCGAGCGAGCCGCACAGCAGGGCTACCAGCACGACCGCCGCACGGCGGCGAATATGGAACCAGATTGATTTCATATGGTGACGCATCCTCATTGCCCGTTGCGGGCGCGTCTGTGTGCGTGGCTCCGATTCCCTCCCTGGGACCGGTCACGTACCCACATTGTAACGAGCCGACGCACGCGCCCCACCTTCGCGGGACAAAGGATCGATCGGTCCATCTTGACTGTCACATAAAACTCTTTGGCGACGAGCTTTACGTAGTGCCGGCTGGCTTGTGGGCACTCCGCTCGCGGCGGCGCGGTCGCTCGCAGTCGGACCGGGTCGAGGGGCCATCGCCACGCCGAGGGACAAACACCTATTGACGCCGGCCCCTTGCCCGTGGGACGCTGAGTTGTGCGTCGCGCCGCGCGGTGGCCCGGCAAAGTGCCGCTGGCTTCCGCCGTCCTGTCGACGTTGGGCGGGCGCATGATCGGGCCGGAGCAATGGTGAAGCGGGGTGTTGGAGCCGAGGAAGGGAGCGTTCGCATGAGCTGCGCGGTGAGGTTCGGGCTCGGTGTGGTGTTGCTGGGAGCATTCGCTGCGGGAGGGGCGGGTGGAGCCCGAGCGGACATGGCCGAGTGGGGCGGCGACCTCGCCGCCAGCGCCGTCGTGACGGGCGATCCATGGCTGCGCTGGACGCGCGAGGACGCATTGGAGTGGTCATCGATCTCCGATGAGTTCAGCGTCGGTCGCCCGTGCGGGTTTCAGGTCGCGAGTGGGCGCGGCGTGTACCAGGTCGGGGCCTGCTGCCTGATCGCGGCCGGCGGCGCGTCCCAGGGCTGCGAACCGCGGACCGCGGACGCGTGCGCGGCTGCCGGCGGGCACTTCTTCGGCGTCGGGTCCAACTGCACGGACATCTGCTGCCCTTGTCCGGCGGGAACGCCTGCGGAGGGCGAGCCCGACTGCGGCCAGCCGGTAGACACGGTGAACGGCGGATGCAACTCGCCCGGTGCGGGCTACCCGTTCGACACGGTGTCGCTGGCGATGCCCGGGGGCACGGTGTGCGGGACGGTCGCGTCGGTGGGTGGCCAGCGTGACTTTGACTGGTTCGTCTACAACCACCCGGGCGGCGACGTGCGGTTGTGCGTGGTGGCCGAGTTCGTCGCAGACCTGTACGTCATCGCGCCGGCCAGCGGGACGCCCCAGGAACAGTGCGACTTCGCGATCATCCGGGCCGCGCGCGCCGGCTCCGCAGACTGCACCGAAGTGTGCGTCACTGCTTGGAACGAGCCGCCGGGCGTGTACTGGCTCGTCATCGCGCCGAGCTTCAGCGCCGGGACACTGAACTGCGGCGCCGCCTACCGCGCACGCGTCGCGCCGCCGATTCGCGGGGGTTGCTGCCTGCCGGACGGTGGGGGGTGCAGATTGCTGTCGGGTGCCGAGTGCGCCGGCGCCGGCGGCGTGTATTCGGGCGATTTCACAAGCTGCGATCCGAACCCGTGTCCGCCGTGCCCGATGACCTGTGCCCCGCAGGCGGTCGCCGAGGGCGAGCCGCTGTGCGACGACCTGCTTGCTCCGGTGAACGGTGGCTGCGACGCCGGCCTGGTCTTCGGCGGGCAGCTCAGCAGCGGGGCAGGGATCGTGTGCGGCAGCTCCCGGGCCACGCCCTTCGAAAACGACTCGGACTGGTACGTCGTGAACCATGCCGGGGGCGACCTCGGGTGGTCGATCCGGGCCGAGTTCGCCGGGTACGTGCGCCTCATCGGCCCGGTCCTGAGTCCGGGCGACCTGTGTAACCCGGCTTACGAGTCGCTGACGGCGTACTTCGCCGCAAGTTGTGAGCCGCTGTTGCGCGTGCGGACCGCGGCGCCGGCGGGCCGCTATCACCTCGTTGTTGCCGCCGAGCGGGAGAGCGGGAGCGTCGCGTGCGGCGCGCGCTATGAGCTGCGCCTGGCGGGCGGGCCGGCGGGGGCGTGCTGCGTGGCGGGCGGCTGCGTCGAGGCGGTCGAGCCTCTGTGCCTGGCCGCAGGCGGAGAGTTCATCGCGGGCGTCCCGTGTGGCGCGAACCCCTGTGCTCCGGCCGTTTGCCGCGGCGACAGCGACTGCGACGGCGATGTGGACTTCGACGACATCGACTTCTTCGTCGCGGCGCTGTCGGGCGAGCAAAGCTGGATCGACCAGCACGTGGCGATCTTCGGCGCGCTGCCGAGTTGCTCATATGCCAACAACGACGTGGACGGCGCCGGCGGCGTGACGTTCGACGACATCGATCCGTTTGTGGAGCGCATCGGCGCGACGTGCGACTGATCGGCCCGGGGCCAGCAGCTTCGGCAGACCCGGCTTTCGTCGTCTTGCCGCGTTCGGCGTCCCCAGGGGCTGGCAGCCTGCGAGCGCGCCGGATTCGGGGCCTGTGCAGCGGCCAGCACCATTCCCAGAACCCGGAGCAGCGCGACGTGGAGCACTCGCTATCAGCGGGTGTTGGACCAGTCAGGCGGCAGGCCGGCCTGAATTACAGCCTGCAACTCGGCTCTAAGCGGCAAGCACCCGCTGTTCGCGGGGGCTCAAGAGGTTGTGGAGCAGGTTCTCCTGGGCAGAAGCTGACAGTCGCCGCCCGAACCCAGGGAGATCTCCCGCACGGCGCCTCCGACGCACCGCGACGCGTGTGCGCGCAGTTGGGCAGGCGTCCCTGCCTGCCGGCGGGCACGGAGGCCCGCGCCACTGGTCCTGAGAAGTAGGGGCGTGCCGCCCCGGCGCTACCCCTCGCTCGGCTCCCCGCTTGCCTCCTCGCCGGCTTCCTCGTCGGCCTTCTCGTCGCCGCCGGTGTCTTCGTCGGGCTCGTCGGCCGGCAGGGCCTTGAGCCGTTCGGCCACGCGTGCAGCGGCCCGCGACTTGGGGTGCTTCTCCTGCACCATGCCGTAGTACTCGCGGGCCTTGGCGTTCATCCCCGCCTTTGCAAAGCGCTCCGCGATGTCGAACCAGCGCTCCGCCTCGGCTTCGGCCCGCTCGGCAGCGATCTGCGCCTGGACCTTCGGGTCGGCCGAGATGCGGTCCACCGCCGTCTCCGACTTCTTGGCCAGCTCCGAGTCCGGGTAGCGGTCCATGATCTCGCGATGCGCGCGAATGGCGTCCATGAAACGCCCGTCCGCCTCGTGGTCACTCGCCCGGTCGAAGATCACCTGGGCCCGGGCCTCGTCGAGCGCCGCACGCATCTTCGACTTCTGGTCGCGCTCGCCCATCACCCGGCTGACCTCGGTGTCCGCGTCGGTGCCCAGGGGCGTGCCGGCGAAGCGAACGCTCAGCTCCGCCAGCCGGGGGAGAGCCTCGTCATACTTCTTCTCGTTGAACGCCTTGCGCGCCGCGTCGAGCTTCTCGCGGGCGGCCTTCTCGACGGTCTCCTTCAACTTGCGGACGTTCTGCCCGACGGACGTCTCCTTGTCCGTCAGTTGCTCGACCTCCAGCGCCAACCCATACGCTCGACCAACCTGCTCGGCCTTCAGGGCCGCCTCGGCGCGCTCGTACAGCCTGCGGATCGTCTCGGGGTCCGCGCCGGCCGGCGGGTTGCGCCGCATCGCCTCCTTGACCCGCTCCTCGAGCCGGTCCGCCGGGTGGAAGTGATTGACCAGGATGCCGTCCGGGTCGATGAGGTAGATCCGCGGTGGGGCGGAAACGTTGTAGGGGAACTCCATGTCTACCTGAGCGAGATACTCGCCGGAAAGCTCCTTGGCCTTCACGAACGCGTCGGCTTTCTCCTTCTTCTCATCCGTGATCGGAATGATCGAAACGCCGCGCTTGCCGTACTCGTCCGCGATCTTCTTGAGTATCGGCGCCGCGTCGTTCGAGGCCGGGTCATTCGATCGGTAGAAGAACAGGATCACGAGCTTGCGGCGATGGCGCTCGAGGACGTTTTCGACCTTCGTCTCCCGGCCGGAGCCCGTGCGGACGCGCAGCGGCGGGGCGGGCTCGCCAATGGCCGCCTTCCGGCCCTCCTCCATGCTCCCGGCGTTCTCGTTCTGGGCAGAGGCGGAGGCTGCGAGCAGCAGCGCCAAGGGAAGCAATGCGAGTCGATGGATCGCGTTCATATCCGGTCCCCAGTACACACGCCGCGGGCGCTCGGCGGCCCACGAGACATCGTAGGATAGTTTCCGGGCGCTGGAACTGCCAGCCGCGCGGCGCGCTTGTCGCCGGCAGTCGCGGCGCCTACCATCGCCGACGACGGGGTGGCTGGCGACGGTGAGGAGCCTGCGCGATGAAAGTGTCGATCACGTACTGCCGACAGTGAAACTACCTGCCCCGGGCCGCCAGTCTGGCGGCCAGCATCAAGGAGACCTTCGGCGTTGACGCGGAGCTGATCGCCGGTTCAGGCGGCATCTTCGACGTGAAGGCCGACGGAAAGCTCCTCTTCAGCAAGCACGAGGTCGGCCGCTTCCCGGAGGAGCACGAGATCCTCGATCGCCTCACGCCGCTGGCCGGAAAGTGACGGCGCGATCGAACGGGCGGCGTGCCGGCCGCGTGCCGCCTCGCACGCGGGAGTGGTGCTCGTGAAGGCCGTCGCCCTCACCATCGCCGGATCCGACCCGAGCGGCGGGGCCGGCGTCCAGGCAGACCTTAAGACCTTCCATCAGCACGGCGTCTATGGCGAGGCGGTCATCACCCTGCTGACCGTGCAGAACACGCAGGGCGTGCAGGCGGTCCACCTACTCCCGCCGGAACTGGTCCTGGGGCAGCTCGACGCCGTCGTCGCGGACATCCCCCCGACGGCCGCCAAGACCGGGGCGCTGGGCAGCGCCGCGCTCATCGAGGCGCTGGCGGGACGGCTGGACGGCTACGGCTTCCCCGTTGTGGTCGACCCGGTCATGGTCTCGAAGCACGGCCACGCCCTGATCGACGAGGACGCAGCCCGGGCGATGCGACGATGGCTACTCCCGCGCGCCTGGCTCATCACCCCAAACCGCTTCGAGGCGGCGGCATTGGCCGAGATGGATGTCCGCAGCCTCGCCGACATGGAGCGGGCCGCGGCACGAATCGCCCTGACCGGCACCCGGGGAGTGCTCGTAAAGGGGGGCGCCCTTGTCGGCGTACGCGGCGACGGCGGCACGCCGGCTGCCGGTGGTGAGCCAGGGGGGGCGATCCACGGCGGTGCGGGGCCGGCTGAGAGCGCCGGAGCCAGCGTCGCGGCCGGGCGGGGCGAAGTGGCCATCGACGTGCTTTGGTGGGAGGGGGAGATACACCGCTTCGCCGCCCCGCGCGTCGACACCACGCACCTGCACGGCGCCGGATGCGTCTACTCCGCCGCCATCACAGCCTTGATGGCCCGCGGCGAGCCGCTGCTCGCGGCGGTGCAGCGTGCCAAGGCGTTCGTGACGGCGGCCATCGCGACGAATCCCGGACTGGGCGGCGGCTGTGGGCCCCTGAACCTCCACGCCGAGACGCGCCCCAGCTGAGCCGCGTTCCTGGGCTCGCGGGCGTCCCTATCGCCCTGTCCGGGTTTCTTCCTGAGGCCAATTCGTCGTCCGCCGCCGTCCCGCTCGCTGCCGGCGACGTGGGGGCTGCTCCCGGGGGTTCAGCGACCGAACGAATTTCCTAAGGTCGCCGGGTGCGGTTCCGGTTACTGCCTTCAGAGGGCTGACGATCGGCCAAGGGCCACGGCTGATCGTTGGAAACTGTGAACCCCTTAAACAGCAACCACCATGCGGAAGGAGAAAGCAATGTACATGCGTCTGATTCTGGCTACGGTCTGCGGCCTGGCGACGGCCGCCGCGTTCGGGCAGTCCTTCAATATCGACATGAACCGCACGAGCGGGAACGGGGCGGGCGTGCCCGCGTCGTCCTACGCCGCCGGGGCGGCCCAACCGGGCTTCTGGAACGACATCAATTCGGGCACGCCCCAGGTATCGACGCTGAAGAACCTGGACGGCACGAACTCGGCGGTGAGCTTCACGCGCTCGCTCGAGGGTACCTTCGAGCACGCCTCTGACCCGCAGACCTCGGGCGACTTCGACAAGCTGATCGAGGACTACCAGACCAGCTCGTCGATGGACATGAACTTCACGTTCAGCAACCTCCAGTTCGGGCAGTACGCCGTGTACACCTACACGGCCTCGCCGAACTCGAACTCTCGGGCGCAGGTGCTGGTGAGCAACTGCGTGGGCGACGACCTCCAGGACGCCGGCGGCAACCCGGCGGGCAACTTCCACGGCCCGGGGCTGACCTACACGCTGCACATCGTCAACGTCAACGCGGGCGGCAGCCTGACGGTGAAGGTGATCGGCTTCGGCTCGCAGGGGCCGGGCGTGGTGGGCGGCATCCAGCTCGTCAAGATGAGCGCCTCCCGCGTCCGCTTCTACGTGGACAAGATCGACGGCACCGACGCCGACGGCCGCTCCTGGGCGGGCGCGTTCCGCGACCTCCAGCCCGTGCTGAAGTATGCCAAGATCATCAACGGCGCGTACGTCGAGATCTGGGTCGCCAACGGCTTCTACTACACCACGACCGGCACCAGCCGCAGCGAGAGCTTCGTCATTCCTGCCGGGCTGAAGATGTACGGCAACTTCTCCGGCAGCGAGTCGTCGATCCATGACCGGCCGGCGGGTCAGCTCTACCCGACGTACCTCTCGGGCTCGATCGGCGCTTCGGGCACGGCGGACGACGCCTACCACGTCGTCGATGCCAGTAACACGTCTTCGAGCACGCTGCTGGACGGCTTCTACATCGTCCGCGGCAACGCGAACGGCTCCGGCGCCGATAGCCGGGGTGGCGCGATCTACATGAACGGCGGCAACCTGGTCGTCCGCAACTGCTCGCTGTCAAACAACCGGTCGAGCACCGACGGCGGGGCCGTGTACATGATCAACAGCTCGCCGGCCTTCGTCGAGTCCGTGTTCTACAACGGCTACACGGAGGGCGAGGGCGGCGCCGTCTACGTCAGTTCCGCCAGCGCGCCGTACTTCCTCAACTGCCGCTTCCTGGGCAACTCGGCCGTCGGCGGCGGCGGCGGCATCAAGGTCTCGTTCTCCAACGCGACGATGTTCGGCTGCCTGATGTCCGGCAACACGGCCCAGTTCGGCGACGGTGGGGCGATCGCAGTCGCGGGCATCGCCGGGCACGGCATGGTCATCCGCAACGCAACGATCTCCAAGAACGCCTCGACGAGCGGCTACTGCGGCGGCGTCTTCGCCAACAAGGGCGTCGGCACGGGCGTGCCGTCGGTCACCATCGGCAACTCGATCCTGTGGGGCAACTGGGACAACATCCCAGGTAACCCCGTCGGCAACCAGAACCTGAACGCGTGGAACGGCGCCCTGATCTCGCGGACCTACACCACGCTCCAGGGCTTCGACGCGGATCCGCAGTTCGTCGACGCCGACGGCCCCAACAACATCGCCGGTGACTTCGATGACAACTGCCGGCTCCTGCCCACCAGCCCCTGCATCGACGCCGGCAACGTCGCGCTCATCTACACCGACACCTACGACCTCAACGGCAACAACAACACGTTCGAGCAGATCCCGCTCGACCTCGACCGCCGCGTCCGCCGCTACGACGTGCCGGCCCGGCCCGACACGGGCACCGGCGGGGCCCCGCTGATCGACCGTGGCGCCTATGAGTTCAGCTACAACAAGGGCGATATGAACTGCGACGGCGTGGTCAACTTCGACGACATCGACCCGTTTGTCGCGGCCCTGAGCGGTCCGTCCGCCTACACCGCCGAGTACCCGCTGTGCGTGTGGCAGAACGGCGACGTCAACTGCGACGGCGTGGTCGACTTCGACGACATCGACGCGTTCGTGACGTGCCTCAGCGGCTGGTGCGGATGCCTGTAACCCGAGCGCGTGTGGCCGCGCTGAACGCGGCTGACAAGTAAGGTCCTACCCAGCGGCCGGCGTCGATGGCCCATACACGAGACGCCGGCCGCGACCTTGCGCGCGGTGGGATCGCTCACGCCAGCAGCCCGCTCAAGAACCGTAGCACTGGACCTCCGTGTCCAGCGGTGCCGCATCAGTGTGGCCGAGAGCGTCGAACTCGCGGGCCGGGTGCCACGGAGCGTCGTCGGATACGGAGGTCCGGCGCTACTGAGTTGCAAGGCGGGGCTGCTCCGGCCGTTTCTCGAACGGCTGCTCGGCCGCTCATCCACCCCGCCGCTCCCGGTCCTTCGAGTAGCGCACCTCGTAGATCCCCGCGCCGCGCGACACGCCGAAGACCGTCTCCCACAGGATTCGAACGTCCGTCCACAGCCCGCACGTCTCCACGTACCGCACGTCGTACTCGAGTTTCTCCTCGATCGTCAGGCTCCCCCGGCCGTGCACCTGCGCCAGCCCCGTCAGCCCCGGCCGAACCAGCAACCGGCCACGCTGCCGCGCGTCCCACTCCGCCATCTGCTGCACGTACAGTGGCCGCGGCCCCACCAGCGACATCTCCCCGCGCAGCACGTTGATGAGCTGCGGCAATTCGTCCAGGCTCGTCTCCCGAAGCCACCGCCCCAGGCGCGTCAGCCGCGGATCCTGGCCGCTCTGTGGCGAGTCGCCGAACGGGTCCGCGTCCGTCCGCATCGTGCGGAACTTGTACATCGTGAACGGCCGCCCGCCCGCCCCGGCGCGCGTCTGCCGAAACAGCGCTGGGCCGGGCGAGTCCCGGCGGATGCGCCAGGCGAGATAGAGCATGAGCGGCCACGCCACCGCCAGGGCGAGCGCCGCCGACACCCGATCGACGGTGTGCTTGAGCAGCAGGTACGCGCGCGACGCGCCGCACCGTACCGGCGTGTCGAGAGCTGTCCGGCCGAGCGGCGACGCGACGGGCGTCGGCGGGGCGGCGCGCGAGGACGAGTTACGATCCGCCGTGCTCATAACGCCGTCGCGCTCATGGTGCCCATTTCATCGACTCGATCGTCATGCGCCGCGGAGTGTCGCATAATCTCCGCACGCGCGCAAGTGTGCCGCGGCCCGATCACGGTATCGGCTCGGGGCGCATCGAGCGTTCGAGGCTCAGGGTTCGGAGCGCCCGCCGAGGTGGGAATCTGATCCGAAGCGCGATCGCGAGCGCGCGGCGTACGCCTGGTGGAGGGTTGCCTCCTCGCGGGCAGGTCTCCGTCCAGTCAGGCGTTCTAAGTCTCAATGCCCGTGCCGGTTACCGGCGCGCCGCGACCCGGCCGCGCTGCCGACCCCTTGCCAAACCGCGCCGGCCGGGATATGAACGTCGTAGGCATGCGGTATCCCTGTGGCGCCGCCGGCCGACCACTGCGGGTGTAGCTCAGTGGTAGAGCGTCACGTTGCCAACGTGAATGTCGTGGGTTCAAGTCCCATCACCCGCTTTTGAGATCGACAAGGAACCGCGGCGCAGGTCGCGGTTTTTTCGTGCGCCCAGCGACCCTCGAACGACCGAAGCGCAGAGCCGCGGCGCCAAGCGCGCGTTGGGATGTCGTTTGGCGGGTGTCGAGCCGGCGAGGCTGAGTCTATTCCCAGCGCCGGGACGACGAACACGTGAGGCAATCTCCGGACCCGGCTCGGCGACAGCCGGAGAGATGAGGGCGCTGCTCCCGCCGAGAATTCTGCCCCCCAACCCCTCTCCGGGACGGAGGAGGAGGTTCAAGAACGTTTCCCAGAACTCAGAGGAGCACGACGTGGAGCACCCGCTATCGGCAGGTGTTGCACAGGTCGGACGACAGAGCGGCCTGGATGGCGGCCTGCCACTCGTCTCCGAGCAACCGGCACCCGTTGATAGCGGATGCTCCACGGATTCTCGGATAGGCTCTACACGCCCGGCCCGGTCATCCAGGCTTCGAGCTTCAGCAGGTCGGGCGCGTCCACGAAGCTGTTCAGGTTGAAGTCGAACTGCGTGCAGCCCGCTCCCGGCGGCGGCGCGCCGGCGCCCGCGAAGCAGGGCTGAAACGCCGCCACGTCGCGCAGGTCCAGATCACCGTCCAGGTCCGCGTCGCCCTGGATGTGCGTCATGACGTATACCGTGCCGCGGTCGCCGTTGTTGAACGGCGTGCCGAAGACGACGTCGTCGCGGCCGTCGCCGTTCGTGTCCGCCGAGGCCAGCGAGAACGAGATGCGGTCGTTTGGGGCGCCGACGATTCGCAGGTCGGTGTTGACGCCGGCATTGAACGTGGCCCCCGGCGCGAACGGCCGCCCGTAGAGCACCTCGACGACGCCGTTGGAGGCTGCCTCGCCGAACCACTCGCCCGCGGCGATGTCGGCGATGCCGTCGTCGTTGAAGTCGCCCGCGGTTACGAGCATGCCGAGGTTCTCCTCGAAGTCGCCGATCAGGAGGAAGTTGGGCGTGACGACGCCATAGTCGATCGAGTAGGTCCCGGTCTGGTAGCTCGTTGAGCCGACCAGTCCGTAGATGAACCCGTCTCCCCGCTGGTCGTTGAGCGTGCCCATCTCGGCGCCCGGGGCAGCCGAGGCGAGGTCCGCGATGCCGTCGCCGGTGAAGTCGGCGACCGCGAGCGACGCGCCGAGCTCGTCGTTTTTGCGTCGGCCGATGAGGGTCATGTCGGCGGGCGTCTGATTGAGCCGCCAGAGGGCAGGCCAGGCTGCCCGGCCGCGGAAGATGTACACCGCGCCGTCGGAGGTGAACAGCCCGCGGCTGGCGTACTGCACGCCGAGAATCAGCTCATCGATGCCGTCGCCGGTGATGTCGCCCGTCCGCACCACCGTCCCGAGCTCGTCGTAAGTGGCGCGACCGTCGATGCGCACGAGCGGGAAGCCGCCCGAACCCAGGTCGAGCGTAAAGCCGGACGGGAACGGCCCGCCGAACACGATGTACGCGCGGCCGGAGTCGCTGCCGCCGCCGTTGGCCAGGTGCGCGCCGAGCGCGATGTCCCCGTATTCGTCGGCGTCGAGTCGACCGATGGCGGCCGCCTGGGCGTCCAGGCCGCCGAACAGGCTGCTGCCGCCCATGTCGGCGCCCGACTCGGGGCCGATGATCCGCAGGTCCCAGTTGCTGGCGACGGACAGGGGGCGCGTGGACTGGGCGAAGAAGTCTGGCCCGCCGTAGATCAGGTAGGCGATGCCGCAATTCGTCAGGGCGCCGGAAGACGCGTTCGACGCACACAGGAGCAGGTCGTCGACGCCGTCGCCGTTGACGTCTCCCGTGGCGATCGACGCGCCGAGGTTGTCGTCCACCGTGGCGCCGATGATGACCTGGTCGGCGGCGACCCCCGAGAGGTCCACGATTCCGCGTCGATCCGCGTCCGGTCCGCCGCGGATGACGTACACGCGGCTGGTGAAGCCGCCCCACGACTTGGAGGCCGAGATGATGAGCTCGTCGTGGCCGTCGCCATCCAGGTCGCCCGAGGCGACGGGGCGCGCCCAGTCGACGCCCGCGGCCGGCCCGCGGTAGGTGCTGCCGGCGTCGGTCGAGGGCCGCACGATGGGGGCGGCGAGCACCGCAGGCAGGCACGACAGCAGCGCCCAGCCCGCAAACAGGGATCGCACGCGGCTCAGGGACGGTGATCGACTCACGTTGCAGCCTCCTTCGTCCCCCGCACGGCGGCGTCCAACTCTACGTGCCCGTCATTGTACGGCGCCGGGCCGCGAAGCCCGAGCACGCGCCGAAGAAGTCCTGCACAACACCGATCGAAGACCGGCGCAAGAGCGCCTCGCGGGACCGCCAGGCCCGATATGGTCGTGCTTTGGGCCGCAGGCTGCATGCCACGGGACGCTTCCCGCGAGTATCGTTCGCCACATGTCTGCCGCCCGCCCCGGCCCCGCCTCGGCGCCCACCCGGTACGCCGGCGTCCTCGCGCTGCTTGCCGCGGCGACGCTTTGGAGCCTCAATGGCGTGCTCATCAAGGTGCTCAGCGCGGACCAGATGCCAGGCATTACGATCGCCTGCCTGCGCTCGCTGATCGGCGGCCTGGTGTTCCTGCCGCTGGCCTGGCCGCGCCGCCACACGCTCAGGAACGTGGGCGCTGCCTGGCCCGTGGGGTGCGTGCTGATGTTCACGCTGATGACCGCCACGTTCGTGATCTCCAATACGATGACGACGAGCGCGAACGCGATCATCCTCCAGTACACGTCGCCGATCTGGATCTTCCTGCTGTCGCCCCTGCTCCTGCGCGAACGCCCGCGGCGTGCCGAAGGCGCCGTGCTCGTGGTGGCGATGGCGGGCGTGGCGATCATCTTCGCCGGGCACGCGCGCGACTCCCTGGCCGCGCTCCTCGTCGCCCTGACCAGCGGTCTGGGCTACGGCGCCCTCACGGTCGCACTCCGCGGCCTGCGGCCGGTGAACGCGATGGTCGTTGCGGCCATGAACGCGCTGGGCTCCGGAGTGCTGCTGATCGCGCCGACGCTGATCTGGGGGACGTTTGAGCTGACGGCGCGGCAGTGGGGACTGGTCGTGCTGATGGGCCTGGTGCAGTTCACGCTGCCGTACTTCCTGTTCACTTGGGCGCTGCAGCGCGTGGAGGCCCATCGGGCGGGGATGGTCGTGTTGCTGGAGGTTGTGCTGAACCCGGTGTGGACGTTCCTCGCCGTGAGCGAGACGCCTGCTGCGTCGACGCTGATCGGGGGGCCGCTGGTTCTGGCGGGTGTGGTGGGGACGCTGCTGCTGGGGCGGCCGCGGCCGCCTACGCCGCCGCGCCCGAGCGCAGGGCCCGGTCCGTGAGCCACTGCGTCGCGAAAGTCTGGAAGGCTACGTAGAAGTACCCGACGATGAAGATGAGCAGGAACGGCAGGGCCATCGAGACGCGCTCGTACCACTGCTCGAAAAAGAAGAGCGCGACGCCGCACCCAAGCAGATAGAGCCCCAGCCCGAGCTCCATCCACGCCTTCCAATTCGACTTCGGTCGGAACCCGTGCAGCCGCTTCCGCCAGGTCTGGCCCCGCTGGCCGATCGCGTCGCCGAACTTCGGCGTGCGCACGAACTCGCCCGTGCGGCCGAAGAAACCGTCGATCGCGGCCACGGCGTTGTTAAAGGCGATGCCGATGCCGACCGCCATGAGGGCCGGCACGTGCGCGAGACCGTACCACCAGCCGCGCAGCAGGGCCCGCTGGCTGAGCATATAGAAGGCCACGGTGGACCCGAAGCCGACGATGAACAGCACCAGCTCGAACGCCTTGACCCAGCTCGACTGTGTCGTGGGCGCGACCAGCTTGGCCAGCAGGGCGGGCCCCAGGAGCAGGCTCAAGAGCACGACCAGCACGTACACGACGCCGCTCGTCAGGTGGAAGAAAGCCTCGATCTTCACGGGCAGGCTGGCCCGGCTGGCAAGGACGCGCGGCAGGAGCTTGAGGCACGTCTGCGCGCCGCCCTTCGTCCAGCGGTGCTGCTGCGCCTTGAAGGCGTTCATCTCGGGTGGCAGCTCGGCCGGGGCGGTCACTGCGGGCAGGAAGACGAACTTCCATCCCCGGAGCTGCGCGCGGTAGGAGAGGTCGAGGTCTTCGGTCAGCGTGTCGTGCTGCCAGCCGCCAGCATCGGCGATGGCTGCCTTGCGCCAGACGCCCGCCGTACCGTTGAAGCTCATGAACCGCCCGGTGCGATTGCGGGCGGTGTGCTCGATCATGAAGTGCCCGTCGAGCAGGATCGCCTGGGCCCGGGTGAGCAGCGACATGTCGCGGTTGAGGTGCTCCCAGCGGCTCTGGACCATACCGACCCGAGGATCGGTGAAGTAGTCGATCGTGTCGCGCAGGATCGTCGGGGGTGGGACGAAGTCGGCATCGAAGATGGCGATGAACTCGCCGCTGGCAACACGCGTGCCGGCCTCGAGCGCCCCGGCCTTGTAGCCCGTCCGGTCCGTCCGGTGCAGGTACTCGATGTTGTGACCGGCGGCGCGCATGCGCTCGACCGCCGCCGCCGCGATTTCGCGCGTTTCGTCGGTCGAATCGTCCAGCACCTGGATCTGGAGCCTGTCGCGGGGGTAGTCAATCGCGCAGGCGTTGGCGATAATGCGCTCCGCAACGAACTTCTCGTTGTACATCGGGAGCTGGACGGTCACCGGCGGCAGGTCGGTGAAGCGGCCGGCCGGTGCGGGTGCCCGGTTGCGGACCCGATAGAAGAGCAGCACCAGGAAGTAACGGTGTGCCCCGTAGATGCAGATGAGCGTCAGCACGGTCAGGTAGGCCCATGAGGCCCACTGCGCTAAGACTTCAGTCTCCATCGCGAACCGCACCCGCCTTGTGAGGGCATGCAATTCCCATACACAAAGCGAGCTATCCTAAATCGCGCGTCCGGAGTGGTCAATCCGGCGGCGAGCCGAATCGCAGCGCCCGACGCTATACTGACTTACGCGTAGGCGGGGCACGTCGGGCGGGCGCCCCGCTTCCCTGACCCGCCGCCATCCCGCCGAGCCGAGCGCGGCTTCCGCCGTCGGGAGCGTTTCCCGGCGGGCTTGCCGCCGACGAGCCTGAGGAGGCTATGACAACCGACCTGCAAACGGACGAGCAGCGCCGCCAGCAGCGTGCCGCCGACATCCAGCAGTTCGCGGAGCGCCACTTCGCGGGACCACACCAGGATCTCCTTTCCGACGCCTTGCTGACGCTCTGCCGCCTGGCTCGCGACCCAACCAACCGCGGGGACATGAAGCTGATGGAGACGGCCCTGGCCGAGCTGCGCTACGCCCTCAAAGTCTTCGCGCCCTACCGCAACATCCGCAAGGTCAGCATCTTCGGTTCGGCCCGGGTGTCGGAAACCCACCCCGACTACGTCCAGGCGTATCGGTTCGCCGAGAAGATCAGCGAGCATGGGTGGATGGTCATCACCGGGGCCGGCGACGGGATCATGAAGGCCGGGCACGACGGGGCGGGCGTCGCTCAGAGCTTCGGCGTGGCCATCCAGCTCCCCTTCGAGCAGAAAACCAACGAGATCATCGCCGAGGACAACAAGCTGGTGAACTTCCGCTACTTCTTCACGCGGAAGCTGATGTTCATGAAGGAGGCGTCGGCCTTGGCGCTGTTCCCGGGCGGGTTCGGGACGCAGGACGAGAGCTTCGAGGCCCTGACCCTCATCCAGACCGGCAAGGCCCCCCTGATCCCGATCGTCATGTGCGAGCAGCCGGGGGGGACCTACTGGCCCCAGTGGCGCGCGTACGTCGCGGCCGAACTCCTCCGTACGGGCATGATCAGCGACCAGGACATGCACTTGTTCCGCATCACCGATGACGTGGACGCGGCCGTCCGCGAGGTCGTCAACTTCTACCGGGTCTACCACTCCATGCGTTACGTCGGTCCCGACCTGATCTTGCGCCTCCATCGAGCCGTCTCGCCGGCGACGCTGGAGCGTCTGAACGACGAGTACGCGCGGATCCTCTCGGCGGGCCGGTTCGAGCAGTGCGCCGCGCTCCCGGCCGAGCGCGGGGAGCACGCTGAGCTGCCCCGGTTGAAGTTCCGTTTCGACCGCAAGAGCCTCGGGCTGCTTCGCCGGGCGCTGGACCTCATCAACCAGGAGCCCGAACCACCGGCCGCCTCGTGAGCGAACGAACCCGGGGGGGCGACGTGGTGCGGCGTCGCACGGCGGCGTAAGACGGGCTGGGGGGGCTCGGGCGGGCGCGGCGGCATTTTCCGCGGGAAAAGTCGGGGATTTTCGTTGCCGCGACGCTCGAGTCCCTTGACTCGGGCGAAAATCCATGCGAAAACGCGACGTGTCGATCGCGGACGCGGATGTCCGCAGCGGGATGCGCGGTCCCGTCTCGCCCGAAGAGGGCATGCGCCACGGCGACGAGATCCCGGCTCGACGAGCAGTTTTCTGGCACCCGCCGCCTGGGGACAGGAAGACCCGCAGGTGGCTTGGGAGGTACAACAGCAATGGCTAAAGGCATGAAGATGGCGGCGGCTCCGAAGGCCAAGAGTGGCGACAAGGCACGCAGCAAGTCCGAGGTGTTCACAAACATCGCCGACATGACCGGCCTGACACGCAAGCAGGTGTCCATGGTCATGGAGGCCATGGGCGAGCTCATCAAGAAGGACCTTCGCGGCCCGGGCATTTTCACCGTTCCCGGCCTGATGAAGGTCACGGTGATCAAGAAGCCCGCGACCAAGGCGCGGCAGATGCCCAACCCGTTCAAGCCCGGCGAGATGATGACCGTCAAGGCCAAGCCGGCCCGCAAGATTGTCAAGGTCCGCCCGCTCAAGGCGCTCAAGGAAATGGTCTGACGACGGGGCGGGGCCGAGGGGGGCGGTGGGGACCTCGCCAACGGCGGCGAGTGTCGAGCGGGAATGACGCGTCGGCGACGGCACGCGTGCGCGTGCCGCCGCCGACTGCGCTTCCTCGATCAGCCAGCCGTTGCTGCGCGGCCTGTGCGGCGCGGGCCTACATGTCCGGCCAGTCCCAGTCGGTTGGACGCTCGGGCGTTCCCGAGCGTCGACGCAGCGCGTCACGAAGCTGGGCCGCGGACTCGAAGTCCTCACGCTCGATCGCCTCGGCGAGCTGCTCACGCAAGGTCTGTGTGATGCCGTACTCGCGGCGGAGCTTGACGCTGAGCTCGCGGAGGTAGGCGACGCCCGGGTCGTCCGCGATGGCGTCCGGATCATGGCCCAGTTCCGCCAGCAGCCGCTCGAGCTCGGCGGCGCTGGCTTCGGCTTGCTCGACGGCACGCTCGAACTGGCCGTCCACCAGGTGCAGTTGGGTCTGAAGGCGGCCGCGGTCAAAGGCCAGCGTCGCGCTGAGCGTGCTCGTCTCCGGGGTCTCGCCGAGCACCTCGCGCTGCAACCGCACGCGCCGCTCGCAGGCGGTCACGTCGTCGAGCGCCGCGGCGATGTATCGGCGCGTGGCCGCGTCGTCGCTGGCACGCAAGGCGTCCTCGGCCAGGTGCCCGTAGGCCACCCGGCGATAGTTGAACTGCTGCAATTCGCGCTCGAGCTCCTGCCACGCCTCGCGGTCGACGCGTTGCCGCTCGCGCGCGGCCTGGTCGACGCACTCGCACGCGGTGCGAAAGCCGCGGAATTCGGCCCCATCCGGGCGGCCGGTCGGCGCGAGTTGCATCACACCCAGGTCGAGCCGGATCTGCACGAACTCGCACCCGTCGCGGCCGGTGATCAGGCGAGCGCGCAGCTCCCCGGACGGACAGCTCCAGCCTTCGGTCAGTTCGTCGAGATCCAAGGTCACGGACGCCTCGCCTGCAACGGGGGGTTAGCTACGGGGAAAATCGGCCAGCGCCCCTTGGGGCTCAAGTACACCGGACAAGCATGTCAGGTGCGATATGTCGCGGCTCGCCGCACGCGCGTGAACTCGGACGGCGCGAGCGTTGCGCTGCGCGGCGGCCGTCTTTGCCAGGCGCGCCGCGGCAGCGTTAAGATGAGCGGTCTATGGCCAAACCCGACTTTCTCGACGACCTTCAAGCCCGTGGCATCCTCCAGCAGGTGTCCTCGCCGGCGCTGGCCGACGCGCTGCGCGCTGGCGCAATGACGGGCTACATCGGCTTCGATCCGACCGCCGATAGCCTTCACGTTGGCAGCCTCACGCAGCTCATCAACCTGGTGCGCTTCCAGCGGGCCGGCCATCGGCCCATCGCCGTCGGCGGGGGGGCCACTGGCCTGATCGGCGACCCGAGCGGCAAGGAGAGCGAGCGGAGCCTGCTGACGCTCGAGCAACTCGAGTTGAACTTGGCCGGCATGCGGCGCCAGATCGAGCGCTTCCTGGACCTGGACGGGGATCGCGGCCTGGTGGTCAATAACTTCGACTGGCTCGGCCAGCTCCGCTTTGTCGAGTTCCTCCGCGACATCGGCAAGCACTTCTCGGTCAACCAGATGATCGTGCGCGACTCGGTCCGAGTTCGCCTCGAAACCCGCGAGCACGGCATCTCGTACACCGAGTTCAGCTACATGCTGCTCCAGGCGTACGACTTCCTCGCGCTCTACGACCAGTACGGCTGCCGTCTCCAGATGGGCGCCAGTGACCAGTGGGGCAACATTCTCTCGGGCGCCGACCTGATCCGCCGCCTCCGCGGGGTCGAAGCCTTCGGCCTGACCACGCCGCTCGTGACCCGCGACGACGGCAAGAAGTTCGGCAAGTCGGAGGAAGGCAACGTCTGGCTCGATCCTGACCGGACCAGTCCGTACGCGTTCTACCAGTTCTGGCTGAACACGGAGGACGGGGCCGTCGAGCGCTACCTGAAGATGTTCACCTTCCTGCCGGTCGCCGAGATTGAGGAGGCCGCCCGCGCGCACGCGGCAGCGCCCCACAAGCGCGAGGGGCAGTCGCTGCTGGCCGAGGAGGTCACGCGGCTGGTGCACGGTCCGGACGCGCTCGCTCGCGCGAAGCGTGCTACGCAGGTCCTCTTCAGCAAGGATTCGGACTATCGTACGCTGAGCGCCATGGAGCTGCGCGAGGCATTCCAAGGCGCCCCGAGTACGGACCTGCCGGCCAGCCGACTTGGCACGCCGGACGCGACCGTCGTCGGGCTCGTGACCGACGCCGGTCTGTATCCGTCGCGCGGCCAGGCGCGCAAGGATCTGCCGAACCACTCGATCTTTGTGAACAACGTGGTCGTCAGCGACGCCGGTCGCACGCTCACGCGGGACGACGTGCTCGCCGGTGGTTACGTCATCCTGCGCAAGGGCAAGAAGCACTTTCATGTCCTCCGCATCCGGGAGGCCTGAGCGCCCGCGCGCCGCGCCGGCATCGGTGGCGCGCGAGAGGGACCTCGCCGCGGCGCTCAGGAGCGCTCTGGCGCGTCGTCGGCGGTTGCTCGACGATCCAGAGACCGACGTCTGCCGCCTGTTCAACGATCGCTGGGACGGGGTGGACGGCTTGGTCGTCGAGAGGTTGGGGGAAGTCCTGATCGCGCAGTGTCACCTGGGGCGGCTCGCGGTTCCGGACGACGCGCTGCGTGACGCCCTCGCGACACTGGCCGAAGCAGTTGGCGCCCCGACGGTGTACCGCAAGCTCTTCCCCCGGGACCGCACGAACCGAACTGCGGCGATCGATGCCGCCAATCGCGACCCGACGCCTTGGATTGGCCCGCCCGCGCCGGCGGCCTTCGCCGTCCGCGAGCATGGACTCAATTTTATGGTTCGTCCGTTCGACGGGTTCTCGACGGGGCTCTTCCTCGATCATCGGGAGCAGCGCCGGGCGATCCGACGGGTCGCGACTGGCAAGCGAGTCCTGGACACGTTCGCGTACACGGGGGGATTCACGGTCGCGGCAGCGGCCGGCGGGGCGGATCACGTCATAACGGTCGATGTATCGAAACGCTACTTGAATTGGGCTCGCGAGAACGTGTCCAGCAACAGCGTGACGGAATGTCGTCACTTGTGGTACTGCTGTGACGTTTTTGATGGTATCAGGCGGCTCGCACGCGCCGGTCTCGCGGCCGACATCATCATCCTCGACCCGCCGACATTCGCTCGGCTGGAGCGGCCGCACCGCACATTTACGCTCGAACGCGACCTGCACCGCCTGCTCGTTTCCGCGGTGGGGGTCCTCAGTCCAGGCGGGCTCCTGCACCTGTCGGCGAATGCGGAGAACGCCACGCCGGCGTGGCTGAAGCGGGCACTGACTGCCGCGGCACTGGCGGCTGGCCGTCGGGTTGAATGGCTGGACGCCCCGACGCCACCGGCGGATTTCGCTGGCGACGAAGCATGTCTGAAGGTCCTGTGGGCGAGATTGCGATGAGCGCGTGTGGGTCGGAGTTCGCCTTGCCGCTGGAAGAGCGGGCGAATTCGCCCAAGCGGACTTGACAGCGCTTCGAAAGTGCCTAGGATCGCCCACCGGTTTTCGTATTCGGTGGGGTCTCGCCGTGGCGGCGGGACTCAGCGAGTGGTAGCAAGTCAGCAGGAGTGAACCGATGGATCTTACGGCCATTCTGAACCAGTTGCTGGGCCAGAACAACATTCTCAACCAGCTCCTTGCCGGCGCTGGCAATCTGGTGCCGGCCCTCGGCGGCATCCTCTTCCTGCCCTGGCTGATCCTCATCGGCCTGGGCGTGTGGTGGTTCGTCGGCCGCGGCGACTAAGCTCCGCCAAGCGACTGGAACAGCCTGGGAACCGTCGCGCGGATGCGGATGCGTCCGTGCGGCGGTTCCCTTGTCTTGATGTTGCACGCCGCACAACTCGGCGCGTACAGTGCTCCGCGCTGCCTCGTCGGAGAATGGACGCCGAATGCCCAAGCGATACCTCGTCACCGCCGCGCTGCCCTATTCGAACAACCGCCTGCACGTGGGGCACATCGCCGGTGCCTACCTGCCGGCGGACACGTACGTGCGCTACCTGCGCGCGGCGGGCCATGAAGTGCGTTTCATCTGCGGTAGCGATGACAACGGGGCGACCGCGGAGATCACGGCGCTGCGTGAGAACAGCACGCCCGCGGCGATCGCCGCGTTCTACAACCAGCGCCAGGCCCGGGACTTCGCCGGGCTGGGCATCGAGTTCGACATCTACGGTGGTACCCACCATCCCGATTTCGTCGCCCTTCACGAGCGGCTAAGCCAGGAGTTCTTCCTGCGCATCCACGAGAAGGGCTTCTTCACCAAGCGCCGCACGAAGCAGCTCTACGACCCCAAGGCCGAGCGCTTCCTGCCCGATCGGTTCGTTCGCGGCACGTGCCACCACTGCGGAGCGGAGAACGCGACGGGGGACCAGTGCGAGTCCTGCGGCAGCATGATCGACCCGCTGCTGCTGCGCAGCCCGGTCAGCGCCATCACGGGTGAGCCGGCGGTGGTCCGCGAGACGACCCACTGGTACCTGCGCCTGGCCGACTTCGAGAAGCCCCTGCGCGAGTGGCTCGAGTCGAAGCAGGGGCACTGGCGGCCGACCGTGCTGAACTTCGCGCTCGGCCAGATCAAGCAGGGTCTGCCCGAGCGCTCGATGACGCGCGACATCACCTGGGGCGTGCCCGTGCCGCTGGATGATCCGGACGCGAAGGGCAAGGTGCTCTACGTCTGGTTCGACGCCCCCATCGGCTACATGTCGTTCACCGCGGAGTGGTGCAAGCTGCACGAAGGCGACTGGCGGGCGTACGAACGCTGGTGGGCCGACCCGGAAACGGCGATCGTCCACTTCATCGGCGAGGACAACACCGTCTTCCACGCCCTGACGTGGCCGGCGATGCTGATGGCCGACGGCCGTTGGCAGCTTCCGCACGCCGTCGTTGCCAACAGCTATCTCAACCTGAGGGTGGACGGCGAGCCCCGCAAGATCAGCAAGAGCTCGACGCCGCCGGATGCGCCCGTGTGGATCGAGGAGTATCTCAAGAAGGGGCTCGATCCCAGCGCGCTGCGCTACTACCTGACGAGCGTCGCGCCCGAGGGCGCCCGGACCTACTTCGATCCTGCCGAGTTCATCACGCGGAACAACTCCGAGCTCGTGGCGGCCTACGGCAACTTCGTGAACCGGGCGCTGACGTTCGCCGCCCGCTATTTCGAGGGCCGCGTGCCCGACGACGGTGCGTCCACGGACGCGGATCGTCAGCACGTCGTTCGGGGGGAGGCGTCGCTGCGCGAGGTCGGCGCCTGCCTCGAGCAGTGCCGATTTCGCGCTGGGCTGGAGTCGCTGATGGCCTTCGCCCGCGCCTGCAACGAGTACTTCAGCGCGCGTGCACCGTGGGCGTCGCGAAAGTCCGACCTGGCCGAGTGTGCCGCGACGATCGCCACCTGCATCCGATCGATCCAGGTGCTCGCGGTGATGAGCTGGCCGTTCATGCCGGGCGTGACGGCGAAGATCCAGGGCATGTTGGGACTGCCGACCGAGGCGCCGACGTGGTCTCCGCCAGCGCCGCTTTCGGCCGGTCACGCGCTCGGGCCGCCGACTCTCCTCTTCAGCAACCTCGAACCGGATGCACTGGGCTAGATCATGGTGATGCAACGCGTCGCGCAGTACGCCTCGAACTGTCTGGGTTCCGCTGTCGCTGGGGGGGCGCTCGTCGTGGCGCTGCTGATGCTCTCGGGCGGCTGCGGCGAAGCGGACACGGCGGACCTCGCCCCGCCTCCGCCGGATGCGCGGATTGGGACAGAGTCGCCGCTCGACACGGTCCGCGCGCTGGTGACGTTCTTCCGCGAGGATGTCGAGTCAACTCGGGCGCGCGACCCGCGGCGAGCGCGTGCGGCGATCGCGCAGGCCGCCTGGCACCTGGCGGCGCGCGACGAGATCGCGGCTGCGCACGGCCTCAGCACGGGCGCGGCGGGCAAGCTGGGGGCGGCCGCGGTCCGCAAGACCGTGGAGCAGTGGTCGGCGATGCTAGCGTACTACCTGCCGACGCTGCGTGACGACGGGCTGGCGCTCGCGCCGGCGAGCACGCCGAGCCGGGCCGAAGTGCACGCGCTCGTCAGCGATGGCGAGAAGACTCGCCGCCTCCGGTTCCGCGTGAGCCGCGTGGGCGATCGCTGGCTCGTGTCCGGCGTCGAGATCGCGCCCGCTGGCCCGGAGAGCGTTCCGACAACCGGGGTGGAAGGGGACGCGGCGCCGGCTCCGCAGGGTTCGTAGCGCGGCGCGGGCCTGCCGGCGGAAGCGTTCCCGGGGCAGGATTAGTCGGCTTGGAGGGGCGGGGCTTGTTTCTGGCAGCTCCGTTCGATATACCACCGCTTGGGAGCGTCTATGAATCCGGACACCATATACTGTGGCGATTCGGTCAAGATCCTCGGCAAGTGGGAGCCCGGGAGCGTCCACCTCGTCTTTGCGGACCCGCCATTCAATATCGGGTACGTCTACGACCGCTACGCCGACGACGTGCCGGACGCGGAGTACGTGGCGTGGTCGCGTGCCTGGATGGAAGCGTGCTGCCGGGTGCTGCGGCCGGACGGCTCGTTTTACATCGCCATCGGCGACGAGTTCGCGGCGGACATCCGGGTGCTGGGGCGGGCGCTGGGTCTGCACCTGCGGAACTGGATCATCTGGCACTACGCGTTCGGCCAGAACGCGCGGACGAAGTTCGCCCGCAGCCACACGCACATCTTCTACTTCACGAAGGACGCGAAGCGCTTCACGTTCAACGATCACCTGCTTCGTTTCCCCAGCGCCCGCCACACGGAGTACCAGGACCTGCGGGCCGACAGAAAGGGCCGCCTGCCCGACGACGTGTGGGACGAGTTCCCGCGCGTCTGCGGCACGTTTCGCGAGCGGGCGGGCTTCCACGGCTGCCAGATGCCCGAGGCGCTCCTGATGCGCATCGTCATGGCCAGCAGCAACCCCGGCGACATCGTGCTCGATCCCTTCGTCGGCAGTGGCACGACCGCGGTCGCGGCCGCGCGCCTGGGCCGCCGATACGTTGGGATTGACGTATCGTCGGAGTATTGCCGCCACGTCCGCGCGCGGCTGGCGTCGCTGCCGGAGCATCGTGAGCCGCAGGCCGCGGGTGACGCGTGGCCGCCGCTTCACATGGACATGCTGCTGCAACTCTACCGCGAAACGAAGGTGAGCCTGTCGAACCTGCTTCCGAACAAGGTCGCCATGCAGGTCGTGGCGGCGTCGCTCAGTCAGCGCGCCGGCCGAGCGTACTCCGCCGGTGACGTGGCCCGGATGCTCGAGAGCGTCGCCTCGACGCCGCTGCTGCCCAAGCTGCCGAACGACCGTCCGTTCGTTGCCCGCAACCACGAGACCAACGAGGGGAAACGCTACGCGCGCCGCATTCAGCGCGTGCGGCGCAGGCGGACATCGCACCGCGGCGGCGAGGACCCGGCACTGCTGCTGCCGGCCGTCTAGTTGTCGCCCACTGCGGGGCTGCCGGCGAGCTGCTGTGCGAGTTGCCCGCCGCGGTTGGTGGAGCCCCTAGTCAAGGCACCGCGAACCCCTGATAATCGGGCAGGCATCGGAGGTCGCGGACATGGCCGAGTTTCAGTTCGACGACGACCCGGGCACACTCAATCAGAACCGCGCCTCGGCGGCGGCGCTGACCATCTGCAGCGTTCTGCTGGCGATCGCGGGGGCGATCTGGGCGCTGGTGGGGGCGTACTCTCTGTCGAGTATGACGCTGCCCGCCGGCGGACACGTGCTGGGCGTGGCCACGATCGTCGTGGTGACGCTGTTCTGGTGGTCGTGGGCGGCGCTGCTGTGGGGGCAGGCCCGCATCGTGATTCGCACGGAGGACCTGCGGGCCGACCTCCATGCCGTGCTGCGCGATAGCGCCGAATCGGCGGCTGCGACGGGGCGGCGGGGGCGTGCCGAAGCGCCGCAGGCGGATCAGCAGGCCCGCTTCCTCGAACAGCTCGTTCACCTTGTCCGCGAGCAGCGGGACATCGCGCTGCTCAGCGAGCACGAGCGGAACCTGCGTTCACGTGGTGAGAGCCGGGCCCTGGTCGAGCAGCTCGAGCGCGACATTCCGGTCCTGCTCCGCGAGCACAACTGGCATGAAGCCCGGCACCGCGTCGAGGATGCCCGCCTGCGGTTCCCGGCGCTGTCGGTGTGGGACACGCTCGCCGAGCAGGTCGAGCAGGCCCGCATGAAGTACGAGGCCCAGGACATTGAACGGGCCACGCGCGAGGTTGACGAGATGATCGCGCTGGGCGCGTGGGACCGGGCCGCGAACGCGGCCCTCGAGGCTCAGCACCGCCACCCCAATTCGGAGGCCGCCGCCGAGCTCGTCCGCCGCGTCAGCACGCAGCGCGACAAGGCGACCGCGGAGGAGCGCACCCGGCTGATGGCCCGCGCCCAGGAGTTCACCAACCAGCGCAATTGGGTCGACGCGCTGCGCACGGTCGAGGAGGTTCTGGAGCGCTTCCCCAAGTCGCTCGAGGCCCGCGACCTGCGGCTCCAGCTTCCGGTCCTCCAGGCCAACGCCGAGATCCAGACGCGACAGGCGATGGAGCACGAGATTCGCGAGCTCGTTCACCAGAAGCGCTACACCGAGGCCCTGCGCCGGGCGCAGACGCTGATCGGCCGCTACCCGGACTCGCCGCAGGCCAAGCTGCTTCGCGAGCAGCTTCCCAAGCTCGAGCAGAAGGCCGGCGTACGTTGACGGGCTGATCGGGCCGCCGGCCCCCGGAGCACCGGACTTTGGGGGACCGACCCCAGGCCGGTCTTGTACTGCCTCCGGTCGCCCTTGCCACCAGGCGCGCGACCCCGGTAATCCTGACAGCCGGCCTATCCGGCCACCTGCCGGCTGGGCTGCACTATGCTGCTCGCTGAATCGCAAGGAGTAACCCGTGGCAAAGTCGAAGGCGAAGGCGGGTCGAGGGACTTCCGGGCGCGATCGAGCGGCTGCGGGCGAGCGCATCGTGAAGCTGGCCCGCTCGGTCGTGCAGACCGTGCGCGGCGCAGACGACCCCTTCGTGGACATCCCCGCACGCACGCTCTCCAACGTCCAGTTCAACGCGAAGAAGGGGATCATCGAACTTCAGGGAGGGACGCAGCGGCGGTACTTCTTCAGCCTGCTCGGCCGCCGTAAGGGCGAAGGCAGCCAGGCCAAGAAGTTCATGCAGACCGTCCGTGTGGCTGAGGTCTGCAAGCGGCTGATCGACGCCGGCGACTCGACCAGCCTGCGAGACCTGTTCTACAACCTCAAGGTGCCGATCAAGACGCCCCCCGGAACGCCGCGCAGCCGCGAGCTGATCTTCCTCGACCAGTCCGAGAGCGACCCGATCATCGAGGACATCGAGGTCACCGTCTCGGCCCTGCGCGAGGAGCTGGGCGTGCACGCCGAGACCAAGGGCGCCATGGTCGGCCCGCTCACGATCGTCGACAACGGCGACACGATCGACCTGACGGCGATGGGCTCCGGCGGCTGGGCGGTGCCGAGCATTGTCGAGGCCGATGTGATCCAGTTCGTGAAGTCGCGGGCCCAGTTTGTCCTGCTGATCGAGAAGGGGGCGGTTTGGCAGCGCTTCAACAAGGACCGCTTCTGGGAGAAGCACCAATGCGTGATCATCCACGGCGGGGGCCAGCCGCCGCGGGGCGTCCGCCGGCTCGTCTACCGCATGCACAACGAACTGAAGCTGCCGGTGTACGTGCTGGTCGATAACGACCCGTGGGGCTACTACATCTACAGCGTGGTCAAGCAGGGCTCAATCAACCTGGCGTTCGAGAGCCAGCGGATGGCGATCCCCGCGGCCCGCTTCATTGGCATGAGCAGCTTCGACGCGGACGAGTTCGACATCCCCAGCCACGTGCCGATGCCGCTGACGGACGAGGACCGCCGGCGTGCGAAGGAGATCCGCGCGTACCCGTGGTTTCAGAGCAAGCCCTGGCAGCGCGAGATTCAGCACATGGAGCGGCTGGGGGTGAAGCTGGAGCTCGAAGCGCTGAGCAATAAGAACTTCAGCTTCATCACGGAGGAGTACCTGCCGCGGAAGATGCGGGAGAAGAGGTGGTTGGATTGAGTGGTCGGCTGCGTTCAGCCGGCGCGCGGGCGTCGCCTGGATTCTGAGCCGACAGCGCGAGCTGTCGGTCCTACCGCAAAGGAGTTGCCCTTCCGATCGCTTGCGCGATAGGCTCTGATTCCGGTCCGGTCCGATCGCTTGCGCGATCGGCTCTGATTCCGGTCCGGTCCGATCGCTTGCGCGATCGGCTCTGATTCCGGCCCGGTCCGATCGCTTGCGCGATCGCCTCGGATCACCGCGCGCGTCGCGACCCCCCTCGCGGCCGTGAGTCGCGGCCGCCAGCGCTACTACGCACCGGCTCCGCCGCTCTGCTACCGCCGCCGCACGCCCAGTCCCGGCGCGTCGGACAGGCTCAGCAAGCCGCCGGTCCGCTCGATGCCCTCGTAAGGATCCTCGGCCAGCAGCAGCGCGCCGTCGAGGCCGGCGTAATCGACGAGCGACGCGATGGTGAGCGCGGGCGCGATGGCCAGGCTGCTGCACACGAAGCAGCCCAGCATGACCTTCATACCCAGCCCCCGCGCCAGGGCGATCATCTTCAGCGCCTCGCGGATGCCCCCGCACTTGTTGAACTTGATGTTGATCCCGTCCACGTAGCCGTGCAGCCGGACCACGTCCGCGGGCCGCTCGCAGCTCTCGTCGGCGAAGATCGGCGCCACGCCCAGCCCGCGCAGCGGCTGCATGTACTCCCAGTCGGCGCGGTCCAGCGGCTGCTCGATGATCGTGGGGCGGTAGCGCGCCAGCGCGCTGATGCGGGCCCCGGCCTCGCGCGGGCTCCAGGCCATGTTGGCGTCGAGAAACAGCGGGCCGTCGAACTTCGATCGGATGTAGCCCAGCGTGTCGTCGTCGGTCGGCGTACCGACCTTGATCTTGAGCGCATCGAACCCCGCGGCCAGGGCCTCGTCGACTTTCGTCCGCGTCAGCTCCGGGTCGGCCACGCCGATCGTGAACGTGGTCTGCTTGCGCGGCTGCTCCAGCCCGAGCAGTCGCCACGCCGGCACGCCCAGCTTCTTACCGACCCAGTCGTGCAGGGCCGCATCCAGGCCGTCGACCGTGGCCCGCTGGTCGTTCAGTTCCGCCGTCAGCCGCTGCACGATCGCCTCGATCGCGAACGGGTCGTCGCCGAGCAGAGGGCGTGCCGCGGCCAGGGCGGCTTCGGAGGATTCGAGGGATTGCCCGTAGAGCGAGGAGGGGACAATCTCGCCCTCGCCGACCACGCCCGCGTGCTCGAGCTGGAGGACGATGGTCTCCTTCTCGTCGGTGTGCCACTGGGAGGTCGCGAAGCGGTGCTTAGGGCGGATGCGCAGGCGCTGCCAGCTCAGTTTCATTTCAGCCATGCTCCCGGGTTGGCCGAGGGTCCCTCGGCGGCGATGTCTTCCAGCCGCGAGATGCTCACGACCGCGGAGACGAGGACGAAGACGCGCCGGCGGTTGACGTTGCGCGCACCGGCCTGCTCGAGCAGCACCGCGTCGTTCACGTAGCGCTCGTTCGTGCTGTGCCCTTCCTGGCGGTTGTGCACGTCCGCCTCGGTCAGCCAGTAGCCGTCGGCGTCGATGGCCTCAAGCTTCCCGATGTACACCAGCGGGCCCTGCGTATCCAGCACCACAACCTGGCCGACGAACTGCTGTGCCGCGTGCGGCATGGCGGACCTCGTGCCGGGCTGTCTCCGGCCGGCTGCATTCTAGCGTGGGGTCGCTGCGACGCGGCGCGGGCGGGCGGCTAGAATGCCGCGATCGGTTCGAAGCCGAACAGGAGTGCACTGCCGCCATGACCACCCGGCTCCATTGGACGCTTCCGCTCGTCCTGCTCGTCTGTGCCAGTACGACCCTCGCCGCGGCCACGTCCCAGCCCAGCGCCGAAGACGTCACGTTCTCGCCGGCCGAGTACCTGGCCCACGTGCGGTTCCTGGCCTCCGACGCCCTCGCGGGCCGCCAGCCCGGCACGCCCGGCATCGAGGCGGCCGCGGCCTATATTGCCGCCCAGTTCGAGTGCTTCGGGCTCGAGCCCGGCGGCACGGACGGGACCTGGTTCCAGGAGTTCACCGTCACACGCGGTAAACAGCTCGTCGAAGCTGAGGCCGAGCTGGAGGTCGACGGTCTGCCGACGGTTCCGCGCGTCGGCGTAGATTGGATCCCGCTGCCATTCAGCGCCATGGACAGTGCCAGCGGACCGGTCGCGTTCGCCGGGTACGGCATCAAGGCCGACGAGTTCGGCTGGAACGACTACGCCGAGTTTGACGCGACGGGCAAGATTCTGCTCATTCTGCGATTCGAGCCCCGCGCGGACGACGACGAAGCGGACTTCGGCGGCGCGCGGCCCTCGCGTTTCAGCGAGTTCCGCAGCAAGGCGGCCACCGCCGCTCGCCGCGGCGCCAAGGCGCTGCTCATCGTCGACCCGCCCGGCCACGCGCGAAGCAGCGGCAATCTGTTCCGCTTCAGCGACGAGCTGAGCCGGCAGACGTTCGACATTCCGGTTGCCCATGTCAGCGCCGCGCTGGCGGAGGCCATTCTCGAGAAGGCCGGCGCGGAGCCGCTCGCGACGCTCGTCGAGCGTCTGGAGAAGGAGCGCAAACCCCTGACGCGAGACCTGGGGCTCGATGTCTCGCTCCGGCCCGGCGTGCGGCCCCTGACGGTCGCGACGCGGAACGTCATCGCTCGGCTGCCGGCGGCGCACGACACGACCGAGACGATCGTGGTCGGCGCGCACTACGACCACCTGGGCAACGTGCCGCGGCAATTCGAGCGAACGAGTGACGCGGCGTTTATCCACAACGGCGCGGACGACAACGCATCCGGGACCGCGGCGGTGCTCGAGCTTGCCCGCGCGCTGGCCCGGGAGCGTGACCTGCGGCGCAACATCGTGTTCGTGGCGTTCAGCGCCGAGGAAATGGGCCTGCACGGCAGCAAGCACTTCGTCCGGCAAGGTGGCGAAGAGATCGCCCACGTCAAGGCCATGATCAACTTCGACATGGTCGGCCGAGTGGGGCAGGAGCGCTTTACGATCTTCGGTATTCCCAGCGCCCCGGAGTTCGAGCCGATCGTCAAGGCCGCGGCCGACCGCGTCGGGCTCACCTACCGAGCGCCGCGGGCCCTGTCCGGCAACAGCGATCACGCGCCTTTCCTGTATCGCGAGATTCCGTACCTGTTCCCCTTCACCGGTATGCATCGCCAGTATCACCGGCCGGAGGACGACACCGAACTGATCGACGCGGAGGGCGCCGCGCGGCTGCTGACCATGTTCCACGCGATCATCCGAGACCTGGCCGACCTGCGCGACGGCCCCACGTTCCAGCGCTCGACGGAGAAGCCGAGCGACGAAGACACGCCGCCGCCGCCCGCCTTCGAGCAGCAGCAGCAGGACAACGGCCAGGCCCGCGCCGGCGGTCCGCCGCGCGACGACACCGAACCCGACGTCGGTCAGCCGCAGATGCCCCGCGTCCGCCTGGGAATCGTGCCCGACTACGCCACCGACGGCGAGCCGGGCGTGGTGATCCAGGCCGTGACGGAAGGCGGACCGGCCAAGGCGGCCGGGCTCAAGGACGAGGACCGTATCGTCAAGATCGGCGACCAGCCCATCAAGGACATCTACGGGTACATGGCGGCGCTCAAGAACATGCGGCCCGGCCAGACCGTCCCCGTCACCGTGGTGCGCGAAGGGAAGGAACTGACGATCGAGGTCAAGCTCGGCGAAGGCTCCGGCGGCCGCAGCCGCGAATAGTCCGCCGCCGGTGGCGGTCGCGTGCAACGCGCTGCGCCGGCGTCAGACCTTCACCGTTACGGTCTTCACTTCGAGGTAGTTCGAGAGGCCGTACTCGCCCAGTTCGCGGCCGATGCCGGACTGCTTGAAGCCGCCGAACGGCGCCGCCGCGTCGAAGACGTCGTAGCAGTTGACCCACACGGTGCCGGCGCGGACGCCATTGGCGATCGCGAGGGCCTTCTCGATGTCCCGCGTCCAGACGGCGGCCGCCAGGCCGTAGACGGTGCGGTTCGCCCGCTGGATGACCTCGTCAATCGTTTTGAAGCGGATGACGGACATGACCGGGCCGAAGATCTCCTCCTGACCGATCTTCATCTGTTCGTCGACGCCGGTGAACACGGTGGGCTCGATGAAGAACCCGCGGCCGCCGACGCGCCCGCCGCCACACTCCAGCCGGGCGCCGTCGCGCTGGCCCGCCTCGATGTAGCCCATGACCTTGTCGAACTGGGTCTTGTCGACCTGCGGCCCCTGCTGGGTGTCGCGGGCGAAGGGGTCGCCGACCTTGCGGGCCCGCGCCTTGGCGACAAGCCTGGCCACGAATGCGTCGTGGATCGAGTCCTCGACGTACAGCCGCGAACCGGCGCAGCAGCACTGCCCCTGGTTGAAGAACAGGGCGAAGTGAGCCCCTTCGGCGGCCGCGTCCAGGTCCGTGTCGGCGAACACGATGTTCGGGCTCTTGCCGCCGAGCTCGAGCGTGACGCGCTTCAGGTTGCTCTCGGCGGCGTATTTCATGATGAGGTGCCCGACTTCGGTGCTGCCGGTGAAAGCGACCTTGTCGACGTCCATGTGCCGGGCCAGCGGCGCGCCGGCGGTGGGGCCAAAGCCCGTCAGGATGTTCACCACCCCCGGCGGGAACCCCGCCTCCTGGATCAGCTCGCCGACTCGCAGGGCCGAGAGCGGCGTCTGCTCGGCGACCTTCATCACGACCGTGCAGCCCGCCGCCAGGGCCGGGCCGAGCTTCCAGGCCTGCATGAGCAGCGGGAAGTTCCACGGGATGATCTGCGCGCAGACGCCGACCGGCTCATGCCGCGTATAGCAGAAGTACGGCCCGTTCACCGGGATCGTCTTGCCGTGCAGCTTGTCGGCCCAGCCGGCGTAGTAGCGATAGCAGGCGATCGTCAGCGGCAAGTCTGCCGCCAGTGAGTCGCCCAGCGGCTTGCCGTTGTCGAGCGTTTCCAGGCGGGCCAGCTCGTCCTTGTGGGCCTCGATGAGGTCGGCCAGGCGCGTCATGAGCCGGCCACGCTCGCTGCCGGAAATCTTCCGCCAGGGCCCGCTGTCGAAGGCCTGGCGGGCGGCGGCGACGGCGCGGTTTACGTCCGCCTCGTCCGCATCGGGCACGCGGGCTATCAACTCCTCCGTGGCCGGGTTGACGGTTTCGAACGTCTTGCCGCTGGCGGCGTTGACCCACTCGCCGCCGATGAGCATCCGGGTGGGGCCAAGCTTGACATCACGAGCGGTGGGTATGGCGGTGGACATCGATGCGGCTCCTGCGTGGATGGTCAGATGCGGGGCCCGAACGACGGGGGATTCTCGCCACGCGGGGCGCAGCAGTCAATCGTAGTTGCCGCGGCTTTCACGCGATCCGGTGTGAGTGACTCGCGCAATGTGCCCCAATGGTAGCCCAGGTGTGCTCAGTTCCGTGCAATTTGGGCCACGAACGCGTCGATGTCCGCGAAATCGACGCCGCCGTCGCGGTTGCAATCGGCTCGGAGGTAGCGGCAGTCCGGATACGCCTGCTCGTAGGCTGCCTCGCCGGCCAGAGCTATGGTGAACGGCTCGATGTCCGCAAAGTCGATCTGCCCGTCGCAGTTGACGTCACCCAAGGTGGCGCGGTCGATCGCCTGGCGAATCAGTTCGAACGCGTGCAGCGCCGGATCGACGGCCTGGGCCGAGCCAGCCGGGACGTCGGTGACGAGCATTCCCACGGTCTGGCGTCGCCGATCGATCCATGCGAAGCTGCCCCATGCGCCGGGACTGGTGATCTCCTCAACGCGGCCGGAGACCGGGTTTCGAGCTAGAACCCACGCGCCAAATCCGTACCAGATCGTCTCCGCGTTATACGGGAACCACGGGGAACCGCCAGCGAACCCTGGTGGCAGGTGGTATATCGGCAGTCCGTAGGACTGGTTCGTGAAGATCTCGGCGATCGACTCCGGTGAGAGAATCCTCTGCCCATCCCACACGCCGCCGTCGAGGATCATTTGAAGGTAACGCAGATAGTCGTTTGCGGAGGTGCGGACTCCCCCGGCTACGGCCGGGTTGAGGCCGAACTCGGTGTAGGAGGTGCTCGTCATTTGCAGCGGCGAAAAGAGACGCTGCGCGGCAAGCAGACGCCAGTCGATCCCGGTCACATTCTGGGCCGCGAGGCCGGCGACCTGCATACCTTTGCCGTCGTACGCCATTTGCGTGCCGGGTGGGAAAACGACCGGCGTGGAACTAGCGATCCGGGTCACGGACTCTTCAAGTGTCAGCAGTGGGTTGATCTCGTGCCGCAAGCCGCCGAAGAGCCCGCTGGTCATCGAGAAGCACTGCCGAACTGTGATATCGCCCTTGCCGGCCAGCTCCATGGACGACACGTGGTCGCCGACGCGATCATTCAACCCGAGTTGCGCCGAGTCGACCACCGAAAGGATCACGCCAGCGGAGATCAGCTTGGTGGCTGACGCCATATGTACGACCGTGTCCGGGCCGATGTTACCAAGCTGAAACTGGTAGATCGGAACCCCGCCTTCGAGGATGATGACCAGCACGTTCCCCTCGAACAGCTCGATCGACTGGGAGAGAAACTCATCGACTGCGCTGAAGTCGTAGGTCGGCGACCCGACCGTCTGATCGCTTCCGCGGGTCGACATCGGCCCGCATGCTCCAATTAGCCCCAGCAACGTGATGAGAACAGCAACACGGCAAGCCATGTTATAAGCCTCCTGCTGCGACCGGCCCGACAATCAGCGGAGCGGTCAGGAGGCTGAACGTAGACAGCTTCGGAGCATTACGGACCGGAGTGTTAATTCGGCGCTAAGCTGGGCCGGCTCCTAGCGGCGGTCCGATCCGCGCTTCTCGACCTTCGCCCACTCGTCCTTGAGCGTCACCGTGCGGTTGAAGACCAGCCGCGGCATCGCCGGCGTGCTCGCGGCCGGCGCATCCGCCGCTCCACTCCTTCGCCCCTCCGCCCCTTCGGCCCGCCGCCCCTCGGTCCCCTGGCCCCTCCGCTCCTCCGCTCCTTCGCCCCTCTGCTCCTCTCCCCTTCGTGCCTCCGTGCCTTCGTGCCTTCGTGCCTGCTCTGTGTCCGGATCCACGCAGAAGTACCCCAGCCGCTCGAACTGGTACCGCGCGCCGACCCGCGCCCCGGCGACACTGGGCTCCACATACGCGAGCACGACTTCCTCGGAGCGCGGATTGAGATTGGACTTCCAATCCGTCGCGGGCGCCGCCACCGTCGCGGCCGCGCCAGCCAGGCCAGTCGCCTCAGCGGCGCGGATTGCGTCATCACTCACGTCGTCGGGGTCGGGCTTCGTGAACAGCGTCTCGTACAGCCGCGCCTCGATCGGCAGCGCGTGCGCCGCCGAGACCCAGTGAATGGTCGCCTTGACCTTGCGCCCGTCCGGGGCGTCGCCGCTCCGGGTCGCCGGGTCGTATGTGCAGCGCAGCTCGACCGGTTGTCCGTCGGCGCCCGTCTTGAAGTCGACACACTTGATGAAGTAGCCGCCGCGGAGCCGCACCTCGCGTCCCGGCGCGAGGCGGAAGTACTTTGGCGGCGGCTCGGCGCGGAAGTCGTCCTGCTCGATGTACAGCACCTTCGAGAAGGGGACCTTTCGCGTCCCGGCCGCGGGATTCTCCGGGTTGTTGACCAGCTCGAACTCCTCGACCTGGTCGTCGGGGTAGTTCTCGATCACCACGCGCAGCGGGCGGAGCACGGCCATGACGCGCGGAGCCGTGCGGTTCAGCTCGTCGCGCACGCAGTGCTCCAGCAGGGCCAGGTCGATCACGCTGTCGGTCTTTGAAACGCCGATGCGACGGCAGAACTCCCGTATCGCCTCGGCCGGATACCCGCGACGGCGCATGCCGCTGATGGTCGGCATGCGCGGGTCGTCCCAGCCGCGGACGTGGCCACCCTTGACCAGCTCGAGCAGCCGCCGCTTGCTCATGACCGTGTAGGTCAGGTTGAGCCGGGCGAACTCGATCTGCTGGGGGTGGTGAATCCTGCGGCCCCAGGGGCCGGAGCCGTCGTCGGTGCGGCCCTCGTTGACGGTGTCGATGAACCAGTCGTAGAGCGGGCGGTGAATCTCGAACTCGAGCGTGCAGATGCTGTGGGTGATGCCCTCGATGGAGTCCTCGAAGCCGTGGGCCCAGTCGTACATGGGGTAGATGCACCACGCGTCGCCGGTGTTGTGGTGGGACTCGTGAACGATGCGATACATGACCGGGTCACGCATGTTCAGGTTCGGGTGGGCCATGTCGATCCGGGCGCGGAGTGTCTTAGCGCCGTTCGGGAATTCGCCGCGGCGCATGCGCTCGAACAGGTCGAGATTCTCCTCGATCGAGCGGTCGCGGTGCGGGCTCGGCTGGCCCGGCCGCGTGAGCGTGCCGCGCGAGCGGCTCATCTCCTCGGCGGACAGGTCGCAAACGTACGCCTTGCCCTTGCGGATGAGCTCGACTGCCCAGGCGTACATCTGGTCGAAGTAGTTGCTGGCCCACAGCACGCCGGCGTACTTGTCGTCGTCGCGCATACCCGGCCAGCGGGCGCCCAGCCAGCGCACGTCATCGATGATCGAGTCGACGTACTCCTGGTCCTCCTTCGAGGGGTTCGTGTCGTCCATGCGAAGGTTGAACGTGCCGCCGTACTCGGCAGCCAGCCCGTAGTTCAGGCAGATGCTCTTGGCGTGACCGATGTGCAGGTAGCCGTTCGGCTCCGGCGGGAAACGCGTGGCCACGCGTCCGCCGAAGCGGCCTGTGCGGTTGTGCTCGTCGATAATCTCGCGGATGAAGTCGCGCGGCGTCGCGGCGCCGGTGTCGCGGCCTTCGATGGGATTGTTTGGCTGGGCCATGCGGTGCGTCCCGGTTGAGATTTCCATGCCTCGGGCCACGGCCGGCGGGCAGCAGCGTCCGCGGCGCGAAGCGGCATTCTATCCATCGGCACTTCCGGGGACCACGAACCGGACGGGACGGCGCAACGGGCGAACGTGCAACCACGAAGGGCACGAAGAGCACGAAGCGAACGACGTGTTCGGGTGTGCGGGTGTGTGCGTGTGGAGTGTTACGGAGCCACCTGCGCTGCCACGAACCCGTGCCCCAACAGCCCCTCACCTCCCCACCTCCTCACCTCCCCAAGCGATCACCGCCCGGTCCCGCACCCGCACACCCGAACGCCGTCACATGCACACGTACCGGCCCGCGCTTCGTGCGCTTCGTGCTGAGTAATCCGCCGAGGCGGTCAGCGGGCGGGAACGAGGAAGCTCAGATGGTGCGCGCAGTGGATCAGGTGCAGCCGCGCCCACGTCTCGCGCGAAAGCGGACCGAACAGCGGCGACGGATGCAGCGGTCCCGCGTGTTGCTCGAAGCGCGCGAGGAGCGCAACAAGGTGCTCCACGGCCGCCCGGTCGTCCCCGGTCGGTGGCCCAGGCAGCCAGTCCGCGGGGACCTTTACGCCGGTTGGCATGCGCCCGCTTCGCAGGACACGCCGGAGGATGAGCCCGCCGAACGGGCGGGTGTACCACGGGGCCCTTTGGGTAAACCCATCGAGACAGCCGCGGAAGAAGATCCCCAGGTGCTCGCAGGTCTGCCCCAGCGTCCAGTTTCCGAGGCGGTGATAGCCGGCCGCATGCAGCGCATCCACGTCGCGTCGTACGTCGTCCAATGCGTGAAACTCGAGCTCGCGTCGTTTCGGCGCTGTGGTCGTGCGCATCCGCTTCCTCCACCGATACGCGGAGTATAGGGAGCGCGATTTCGCTTCCGCCCGTCGCATCGGTCTCGTGGCGCCGAGCGAGTGACAGCGCCGGCCGGCGCGGCCGGTAAAGACCACGGCGCTCGGCCAAACCCGCCGCCCTGGTGTGGCATGTTCCTTTGTAAGTGCTTGTTCAGCTTATGGATAGGGGCCGCACGAGGCCGGGCCGGCCCCCAAGGTCGCTGTGCCCGTCGCGTGCATTGCGCGCCGGCCATGCTACCATCGTAGGCGTTCGGACGTACAAGGTGCCAGATGCGCGGGGATCAGCACCGCTGCTTGGCGCGCGGCCGTTCCGCGGCGCGGCCAAGTCGTCAAGTCCCGCCAGGAGAGTCAGTGCGTGGCTCGCAGGCAAGCGTTCACGCTGATCGAGTTGCTGGTCGTCATCGCGATCATCGGGCTGCTCATCGCCATCGTCATGCCGAGCCTCTCGCAAGCCCGCGGCAGCGCGAAACGCACGGCCTGCGCGTCGAACCTGCGCCAGATCGGAATCGCGTTCCGGTCTTACCTCAATGCCTCGCGCGACCGCTACCCGTACGCGTCGGCGATGCCGTCTCTCGGCTCGATGCCACTGGAGACGCCCGAACCGATCTACCTTGCGGACGTCCTCGCGGCGGACGCCGGACAGGCGAGCGATCACTTCCACTGCCCGAACGACAACGGCACGATCGAGCGCCCGGCCCCGAATACGGGCAAGAGCTACTTCGAGACGGAGCGGTCCAGCTACGAGTACCAGTTCCGCCTGGCCGGCCGCACGCTCGAGGAGTTCGCCCAGCGCATGAGCGAGTTCACCGACACACGGATCAACCCCAACGACATCTTCATCCTGCGCGATTACAACAACTTCCACGCCCCCGGCGGCAAGCCGGGAGCACGCCGCTATCTCTATGGCGACGGGCGCGTGACAGACTTCGAAATGTAGGAGCCTGCGTCCATGTCCGCTATTTCACCTGCGTCCAAGGCGTCGCCATCACCTCGCTCCACGTGGATGTTGGCCGGCGGAGGCGTTGTGCTGCTCGGCGGAATCGCGCTGGGCACGTACCTGCTAGTGGCGCCTGGGTCGGCGCCATCCGCACCGCCCGACATCGATCAGCTTCGTGAACAGATGCGCCGCGCGGACCTTACGGACCAGCAGCGCGGCGCTCTGCGCGAGCAGATGCGCGAGGCCTGGCAGGCCCGAATGGACACGCGACTGGACGAGTACTTCAACGCCTCGGAGAGCGACCGCTCCGCGATCCTCGATCGGCACATCGACGAGTTGCAAGCCGACTGGCAGGACGAGCAGCGCCGACGGGAGCAGCGCCGCGCGGAGGAGGCCGCCGCAAGCCCGCAGACGCAGCCCGCGGGCCAGCGCCCCCCGCGACCGAACTTCGCCGCCATGACTCAGCAGGAGCGCAAGGCGCGCTCGGAGAGCCGCAGTCCGGACCGCCAGGCGCGGATGATGGCGTACTTCGCGGCGATGCGGGCGCGGGCCGAGGCCCGCGGCATCCAGATCCCGATGGGCCCGGGGCGCGGCCCGGGTGGCCCCGGTGGCCCAGGTGGACCGCCGGGCGGCCGCCGCCCGTGATTCGCGTATTCCAGCCACGTGCCTGAGCGCCGCCGGTCGCGCGTCCGCGGCCCGGACGCCGTCCGGGTATCATCTCCCCGCCATGCCCCGCACCGTTGACCGGGCGCCGAGCCTCGCCGGAGCACTGCCCGCGCCGTCCGATCCCGCATCCAGTGCTGACGACCCGGAACGCACCGGCGGGGCACGCGTGCGCATGGGCGTTCTTTACGGCGTGGCGGCGTACGGCGCGTGGGGGCTCTTCCCGCTGTACTTCAAGGCCGTTCAGCAGGCCGTGCCGCTCGAAGTCCTCATGCACCGCATCTTCTGGTCGGCGGTGCTCCTGGTCGCGCTCTCCCTCTCCCGGCGACGCCTGCGCGAGGTCGTGCAAACGCTCACCCACCCTGGTCGCGTGCTGGCGACGCTCTGCCTCTCGACCGTCCTGATCGCCAGCAACTGGCTCGTGTACATCTGGGCCGTCGCCAACGATCGCGTGATCGAGTCCAGCCTCGGGTACTTCATCAACCCGCTCGTCAGCGTCCTGCTCGGCGTCGTGTTCCTGGGCGAGCGGCTCCGCCGCGTACAGGTGTTCTGCGTCCTGCTGGCCGGCGCCGGCGTGACATACCTCACCATCATGCTCGGTAAGCCGCCCACCCTGGCGTTGTTCCTCGCTGTGACCTTCGCGTTCTACGGCCTGCTGCGCAAGACCGTCCGTGCGGATGCGCTGCTCGGGCTCACGGTCGAGACGCTCATCCTCTCTCCGCTGGCCGCCACCTACCTGGTCGTCTCCTGCCTGCGCGGGCAGACGGCGTTCATCCACGCTGGTCCACAACTGACCATCCTGCTGGCGCTGGCGGGAGTCGTCACGGCGCTCCCGCTGATCTGGTTTACTGCCGCGGCCCGCCGGCTCCGGCTCGCGACCATCGGGTTCCTGCAATACCTCGCACCGACCGGGCAGTTTCTCCTGGCTGTGCTGGCCTTCGGCGAGCCGCTCTCGCGCGAGCGGCTGGTCGCGTTCGGCTGCATCTGGGCGGCCCTGCTGATCTACTCGATCGACGCGACCCGGCGGCGGAAGTGAAAGTCGGACCTGCGAACGGACGCCATTCCGTGGCCGAGGTCTTGTCGAGGGCTTCCGCGCCGGCAGCATAGAGCCGCTTCCTGGCCGTGGGGGAGACGGCTTGAGACCGCGTACGACCACCGCCTACACTCCCTCCGATGGTCTCGCACCGCCCGACCGTGCGCGTCTCGGACGCGCATCGCCCGCTCACGCCCGCGGACCTTCGGCCCAGCGCGGAACCGCTCCGCGTCGGGCGCGTCATTCGCGCGCTCGAGACGATCGACAGCACCAACACGTTCCTCCGGCAGCATGCTTCGGAGCTTGGCGACGGCGCCGTGGCGTGGGCCGAGCACCAGGCCGCGGGGCGCGGGCGCCAGGGACGCCGATGGGAGTCCCCGCGCGGCGCGGGTGTGCTCCTCAGCGTCCTCCTGCGCGAGCCGGAGTCCTCGGCGCTGGTTGGGCTGGCGGCCATCGTCGGGGCCCTGGCGGCGTGCGAGGCCGTGTCCGCCGCGAGCTTGTGTCGACCGGTCGTGCGCTGGCCGAACGACCTGTACGTGAACGGCCGAAAGCTGGGGGGAGTGCTGGCCGAGTGCTTCGCCTGGCCGGACGCGGCAGGGCCCCCTGGTGGAGCGATGCAGTCGGCGACGCGATGCGTAGGGCTCGTGATCGGCGTCGGCATCAATTGTCTCCAGCAGGCGGGCCATTTCGATCCGACCCTGCGCGAGAGCGCCACGTCGTTGGAGATCGAGTCCCGCGAGCCGGTTGATCGCGCCACGGTGGCCCGTGCGCTGCTCGAACGCCTGGACGCATGGTGCGCAGCCTGTGCGGCGTCCGGTGGGCGGCGAGAGGTCCTGTCGGCCTGGAAGCGGCACTGCTCCGAGCTGGGTTCGCGCATCGTGCTCGACTCGGCCGGCCGCACCTACGCGGGCACGATCATCGATGTGACCGACGAGGGCGACCTGCTCGTGCAGCTTGACGAAGGTGGGCGGGCACACTTCGCCGCCGCGACGACGACGCGACGCCACTGAAACCGCCGTGGCTATTGGCCGCGTCGCTGGCCCCCGTGCCGCCGGTTCGCGCCGGTGCGAGCAACGCGTGGGAAGCGGTCCCGGTCCGCGTGCGTGCAGTGTCTCGAACGGACGGGTAAGCTCTGGCGCGGTCGCAGCCATTGCGCCCACAACGCCCAGGAGCCTGCCGCAATGTCCTTGCTCGTAACAGGTTCGATCGGGATCGACACGGTGGAGACGCCACAGGGCCGCGCGGAAGACGTGCTGGGTGGCTCGGCGGTCTACTTCTCGCTGGCGGCCTCGCTCTTCGGCCCCGTGCGGATGGTCGGCGTCGTCGGCGAGGATTTCGACCTGGCGCAGTTCAAGCCGCTTCAGGATCGCGGCGTGGACACGAGCGGCGTCGAGGTCCGCGCGGGTAGCCGCACCTTCCGCTGGCACGGCCGGTACGCAGGCGCGATGAACGCCGCCGAGACGCTGGACGTGAAGCTCAACGTGCTGGCGGAGCGCGGCGCGACGGTCCCGCCCGGGTTCCTTGACAGCACGTTCGTCTTCCTGGCCAACACGCACCCGGCGCTCCAGCGCGAGATGGCCACCCGCTTCCACCACGCCCGGCTCATCGTCTGCGACACGATGGACCTGTGGATCAACACGGAAAGCGCCGAGCTGCGCAAGACGCTCGGGGTGGTGCACGGCGTCGTGCTGAACGAGGGTGAGGCGCGGCTGCTGACCGGGCGGACCAACCTCGTCACCGCGGGCCGCGAGATCCTCCGGATGGGGCCGCGCTTTGTGGTCATCAAGAAGGGCGAGCACGGCAGCCTGCTCGTCTCCGGCGACGATGTGTTCCTGATGGCGCCGTACCCGACCGAGAACGTGGTGGATCCGACGGGCTGTGGGGACAGCTTCGCCGGCGGCATGATGGGCTACCTCGCGCAGCAGGACCGCTGCGACCGGGCGACGCTGCGCGCTGCCATGGCCCGCGGGTCGGTCATTGGCTCGCTGGTCCTCGAGTCGTTCTCCATCGAGGCGCTGGCGCGGGTAACGTCAGCGGAAGTCGAGCGGCGGCTGGCCGCGCTGCGCGACATGCTGCGGTTCGAGTGATGCCGGGGCTCCGAGAGCGTGCTCAGGGATGCGAACGTTCATAGCCATCGAGCTTGACCCGCCGACCAGGCGGCCGCTCGTCCAGCTCCTGCGTGGGTTTCCGCGCGCGGACGGCGTCAAGTGGTGCTCCGAGCCGCAACTGCACATCACGCTCAAGTTCCTCGGCGAGGTGCCTACGGCGACGTTGCCCAAGGTGTGCGACATCGCGGCGCGCGTGAGCCGGGCGGTTCCACCGTTCGAAATCCGATTGACCGGCCTGGGCTGCTTCCCGGCGCCGCGAAACCCGCGCGTTCTGTGGGCGGGCGTGCAGGACGCAGCCGATGGCTGCCGCCGGTGGGTGGAACTGGCGGACCCGGAGCTCGAGGCCATCGGCTACAAGCAGGAGACGCGGGCCCTGACGCCGCATATCACGCTCGGTCGTAGCCGCAGCAGCGCCGGGAGCGACGTTCTCCGCGGCGTTCTCGAGCGCGCCACGCTGCCCGCCGGGCCGACTATGCGGGTCGCACACGTCACCGTCTACGAGAGCGTCCTCGGGCGCGGCGGGGCCCGATACGAGGTGCTGGCGACGGCCAGCCTCGGATAGGCGCGGGAGGCGCCGCGGCTTACGCAGTCGGTGGCACGTAGCCGGGCACGTGCTGGCTGGGGCCGAAGAGGAACGCCTCCATCTGCTCGCCCAGGATTCGGTTCGACTCCGGGTTGGTGTTATCCAGGCGGAACTCGTTGACGACCATCAGCATGTGGTCTTTCCACATTCGCCAGGCGTCGATCGAGATCTGCTCATGCACCCGCTTCTTGAGCTCTGGTCCGCCGATCAGCAGGGCCAGCTTGAGCGCCGAGCGACCCTCGGGCGTGCTCTCGTCGATGGCCGGCAGCTCGCGGCCCAGCTTCGCGCAATGAACCATCCGTTCGGCCATGTGTCGTCCTCTCCGGCTTGCAGCCTCCAAGGAGGTTAGGCGGGAAGGGGCACGTTTTCACCTGGCGGGCCGGCTCCGGTCGCCGCGGGCTCGCGCCTCGGCTGGCCGCGCGGGCCGCGCTGTCCGACCGGCGGCTTGACGCTGCTGAAAGCGCTTCCCTATATTCGACTTCCGCACGCGACCTGGCTCGCCCCGCGGCCGGGAATCGAGGGCCTCATGGCGGAAGTCATCCTCACGGACGTCACCAAGATCTACCCGGGCAACGTGAAGGCGGTCGACGCCGTCAGCCTGCACATCAAGGACCGCGAGTTCGTCGTCCTGGTCGGCCCCTCCGGGTGCGGCAAGAGTACGACGCTGCGCATGGTCGCGGGCCTGGAAGATATCAGCTCCGGCGAGATTCGGATTGGCGATCGGGTGGTGAATAACGTCGCCCCCAAGGACCGCGACATCGCCATGGTCTTCCAGAACTACGCGCTCTATCCGCACATGACCGTCTACAAGAACATGGCCTTCGGGCTGCTCCTGCGGCGCAAGCACGGCCTCTGGGACAATCCACTCGGCGCGCTCGTGGCACCCGGCGCGTGGCGGCAGGCCCGCGACGAGCGCCGCGAGATCGATCGCCGCGTCATGCACGCCGCCGACATCCTGGGCATCCGCGAGCTGCTCCAGCGGCGGCCGAAGGCGCTGTCCGGCGGGCAGCGGCAGCGCGTGGCGGTTGGCCGGGCGATCGTGAGGCAGCCCAAGGCGTTCCTGTTCGACGAGCCGCTGTCAAACCTGGACGCCAAGCTGCGCATCGGGATGCGGGCCGAGCTCAAGAGCATTCATCGGCGCGTGCAGACGACCACCATCTACGTGACGCACGATCAGGAGGAGGCGATGACGCTCGGCGACCGCGTCGTCGTGATGAAGGACGGGATCATCCACCAGGTCGCGTCGCCGTACGATGTCTACGAGCGCCCCGTCAACCGCTTCGTCGCCAGCTTCGTCGGCACGCCCCCGATGAACTTCCTCGAGGGCAACTTGGTCCGCGAGGGGGCGCAGCTCATCTTTGACGAGGGCGACAACCGCCTGCCCGTCGCCGCGCGACACCGCGCCGTGCTCGAACGCCTCGTTGGTCAGCCGATCGTCTGCGGCATCCGGCCGGAGATGCTGCGGCCGGCGGGGGGAGGCGAGGCCGCTACGCTGCGCGTCAAGGTGAACGTGGTGGAGCCGCTGGGCGACCGGACGGACATCTACTGCGGCACAGCGCGGCACGCGCAGCTCATCTGCCGCGTGGACGGGCAGACGCGGGTCGACGAGGGCGCGGCGGTCTCCATGCAGGTGGATATGGAGCGGGTGCATTTCTTCGCGCCCGGGACGGACGGGCGGAACCTCACGCTCGGCGACGCGGCCTGAACGGTCGCGCGGCCCCGCTGGCACCGGTTTCCTGCCAGTGCTCTGTCTGGCAGTGGTCTTCAGCCGGCCCCGGCCGTTCTCTGCTTGGCACAGTGAATTCCGCGGCGATCACGTCGCAGTCGTCTGGATCCCGCGTACCAACACGACAACTCCGAGCACGCAGACGATGACGGCGCTGACGATCGGCAGATGCCTCATCCAACGCGCGCGCTCCAACCGTTCGTCGGCCCAGCCTCGGGCGCGCAGCACGAGCAGCGCGACCAGCGTCAGCATCAGCGCCAGGCCCAGCGAGAACAGGACCGTCGCCAGGACGCCCTGGGCGCCCTTGCGCACGCCGAAGGCGTATAGCAGCGGCGCCAGCGCCGCCGGGCAGGGCAGGATGCCGGCCGACAACCCGATCGCGGTGACGCTCCACCAGGAGGCGGCGTGGCCGGCGGCGGGGGGGTGATGGTGCTCGTGATGGTCATGCGGGTGCGCGTGACCCGAGTGGCCGCCCCGCGCGCTCAGCCCGCGCCAGAGCATCCACGCGCCGACCGCGAGAATGAGTACGCCGGCCGCCACGCTCACGCCGCTTTGGATGCGGGCCATGTCGAGCTTGACCGCCGCGTACCAGGCGATCAGCCCCAGCACCAGGATGCCGGCGGTATGCGTGAAAGCCACCGTGCCGCCGAGCAGGACCGCGTGGTGCCACCGCCCGCGGTTGCCCAGCATGTAGGCCGCCACGACGGACTTCCCGTGCCCCGGCTCGAGCGCGTGCAGCGCCCCGAGCCCGAACGAGGTCGCCAGGAAAGTCAGTTCACTCGGCGTCACGGAATCCCTGCTCGGCCGGCCGATGTCTCGCGGTTGGGCCGGTTTCCCACGGCACCTCGCGCGCGAGCTACTTGCCCAGCGCGGCTTCCAGCCGATCGATGTTGGCGTTCATGATGGTCAGGTAGTTCTTGCCGGCCCTGGCCTGCTCCTCGGAGAGACTCTCGCCGGGCTCGAAGACCACGTGCGCGACGCCCAGCGCGGCCTTGAGCTTCTCCGCGACTTCAGGCTTGGGCTCCTCTTCCCACAGCATCAGCTTGGCCGGGTGCTTGGCCACGAACGCGCGCATCTGCTCGAGCGTCTTCTCATCGGGCATCTCTTCCGGATCCACGCCGTAGCTCTGCACCTTCCACCCGTAGCGCCGGGCGGGGTAGTTCCACGCCGGGTGATTGGCCAGGAGTTGAACGTCGGTCAGCTTCGGCGACAGGGCCTTGAGTCGCGTATCGAGCTTGTCGAGGTCGGCGGCCAGCTCGGCGAAGCCCTTGTCGAACGCGGCCTTGTGCTCCGGGCGCAGCCGCGCGCGCGCGTCGCGGATCTGCTCGGCCTGGACCTTGGCATTGAGCGGATCGAGCCACGTGTGGCCGTCGGTTCCCTCGTGCGTGTGCTCGCCGCCCGGTCCGTGACTGTGCCGGATCGCGTCCTTGATCGTGATGAGCTCGCCGCGCAGCGGACGCGTCGTCTCCACCATCCGCGGGCGCGGCAGCGACGCCTTGGCGACCCACTTCTCGAAGTCGGCGCCGTTTATCACGACCAGGTCGGCCTTCTGGTAGGCCGCGAGCGTGGCCTCGTCCGGCACCCAGAAGGCCGGGTCAGCGTCCGGCGGACAGGGGTTCACGACATCGGCCAGGTCGCCGGCGATGCGCTGCGTGAAGTAGGTTGTCGGATAGAAGGTCGTGTAGACGACCGGCTTCTCGCCGGACTTGCCGGGCTGGGCAAACGCGGCGCCGGCCATGACTGTTGCCAGCACGCTCGCCAGAATCGTGGTCGGTCTCATCACGTGTCCTCCAAGTCCATTACCCGTCCGCGGCCAAAGGGAATACGCCGTGAGCGCGAAACGTACCATCCAGTCCGTCTATGAGCAGCCCGCCCGGATCATAGCCCGACGATCCGCGGCGCGGCCAGCACGGCCGCCCAGGCCAACAGGGCCGCGGCCCCGTGAGCCAGCGCGAAGATGATCGCGAACTCGGCCACCCGGAGCCACACGGTCATGGCCCGGCTCGCGCCGAGCTTGTGCAGCGTCTCCATCTCCCGCCGGCGCAGCCGCTGCGAAAGCATGATGATGAGCGTCACGAACAGGACCGTCGAGAGCCCGACGAGCACGAACGCCGCATTGAAGAAGCGCTGGATTTCGAACACGCGCCGCATGAGCTCGTCGACGACCTCGGCGGCGACGAGGAGCTGCGTGGGCAGGTCTGGTGTCGCGTAGCGGCCTCGGAGGATGGTCGCGCTCTTGGAATCCGCGGGCACGACGATGATCGCCGACAGGGGAAGCCGGTCGGGCGCGGCGTGGGTGTGGAAGGAGGCGAAGTTCTCGTCGGTGACCTCGTTGTACTCGACGATTCCGGGGACGGTGCGGACTTCTTCCTGGGAGCGGGCCAGGATGAGCCCGCTGTTCGGGTCGGCCCGGGTGACGTCGCCGTGCCCGTGCGAGAGGCCCGCCATGATCCAGCAGGTCTTGTAGTCGACGAAGACCGCGCGGTCGTCGGGGCCGTCGCTGTGGGCGAGGACGCCGACGACCTGCATCTTGAGCGGGTACGTGCCGGCGAAGTCGTACAGGCGGCGCTGGTCGGAGAACAGGCTGTCGCCGGGGCCGAGTTTCAGTTCCGCCGCGACGCGAGCGCCCAGGACGCACTGCCCGATGCGCTGAAACAACCGGCCGCGCTCGACGCGCAGGCCGCGGAAGTCGAAGTACTCCGGGCCCGTGCCGACGACGGGGTGTCCGCGGGCGGTGAAGCTGAGCTCGAGCGGGATCGGCTCCAGCCGCAGGCCCTCGATGGGCGGATCGAGCAGCCACTCGTACTCGCTCATGTACACCGGGTCGAGCGGCGCGGGCGTGAAGTACAGCGCCTTGAGCGCCAGGTCGAAGCGGTTGCCCTTGGCGCCGACGACCAGCGGTGTCGCTGCCGCCCGCGCCCGCAGATCGGCGTCGTAGTGCGAGATGATCTCCTGCGTCGCCAGCGGCAGCAGGATCGTGAGGGTCAGGCACACCGTGAGAATGGCCGTCTTGACGCGGTTGTACGCAACGTAGCGCCACGCCAGCAGGAGCACGGACCTCACGCGGAGCCCCCCCGCACAACGTCCTCCATGGCGATGACCTGGTCGAACGCGCCCAGTAGCCCGTGGTTGTGCGTCACCATCACCAGTGTCGCCCCGCGCCGCTCCACCTCGTCGAGGAGCAGCCGCAGGACGGCTGCCGTTGCGTCCGGGTCGAGGTTGCCCGTCGGCTCGTCGGCCAGGATCAGTCGCGGGCTGGTGACGAGCGCGCGGGCGATGGCCACGCGCTGCCGCTCACCCTGCGAGAGCGTGGTCGGGTGCCGGCCGACCTTGTCGCCCAGGCCGACACTGGCCGCGAGCGCGTCCGCCTCGCGCCGCACCGCCGGGAGTCGCCACGCCGCCCCGCTCAGGTAGTGCGGCAGCAGGATGTTCTCGCGGACCGTGAGGTATTCGAGCAGTTCGAACTCCTGGAACACGAGCCCCAGGCGCGCGGCGCGAAACTGCCGGCGCTGCCGCTCGCCTGCGGCCACCACGTCGAAGCCGTCGGCGACGATGCGCCCGCCCAGCGGCTTGCGGATGCCGGCCACGAGATGGACGAGCGTGGTCTTGCCCGAGCCACTGGGCCCGATCAATGCGACCTTGCGCCCGGCAGCGATGACCAGGCGCGGCACGACCAGCTCGAAGCCGCCGTCACCGTAACGAAAGCGCAGGTCGCGAACGTCGATCATGACGAGCCCGGCGGGACGCTGAGCAGGGGCAGGGGGTCGTCGCCTTCCTTGATGATGCGCTCGTGCGACAGCACCTCGACGCCGGTGATCTTCCAGCGGTCGCCGCGCTGCGCCAGCGTGTAGAGGGCGCTGTACTGGTTGGTGCGGTTGTGCGTGTGCCCCCAGTGGAAGACGGACCCGTCGACCTGCCACGTGCTGGCGAGCTGGACCGCGACGGCGCCGCGATCGGCCTCGCGCCCGGTGGAGAGAATGTCCGTGCTGACGATTTTCACGTCCTTGACGCGCGCGACGGCCCCGCCCTGGTCGCGAAGCACGAGGCTCTGATAGACCTCGTTATACACGCTGTCGAGCAGCGGTCCATCCACGCTCTGGGCCAGCACGTCGTAGATGTCGCTCTCCTTCTTGTACTCGAAGGCCCGGTACACATTCTTCTGGAGCCGCTCGAAGATGTCCCGCACCTCGGCATCCGACGGGGCACGCAACTCGCCCGGCCACGGCAGCTCGAACGGGGACCGCGCTGCCGGCCAGGCGACCGCCGCCAGCACCGCCGCCCCGACGCCAGCGACCAGCGCCGGTCGAGCGACGCGCGGCCGCCGCCACCGCAAAGCGGCGAACGACCCCGCGGCGGCGGCGATCAGGCCGAGTCCCACGGTGGCCAGCGGCAACGTGACCGTCGCGCGCGGGGGCGCGTCGGTGAGCACGGGCCAGACGCGCTGCTGGGGCGGGGCAGTCGGAGCGTGCCAGATCACCTCGGGCTCGTCCTTGCTGAAGATGATGAGCCGGTTCTCGTCGTACGCGTCCAGCTCGGCCACGATCTCGATCTCCGGCGGCATCCCGAATGTGGTCCGCATCGGGTCGAGCGGGAACAGGTGCCAGACGAGCGCGACCTGGCGGGGTCGCCCCGTGGTGGGGTAGCGCAGGACGAAGCGCGCGTCGGGCGGCCAGAAGTCGACCGGCTCTCCGCCGACCGGTGCCGACATTGCGGGTATGAACGCGGCTTCCTCGATGATCGGGCGCACGGCGACGCCGTCGATAGTCACGATCGTCTCGGGCAGCAGCGCGACCAGCATGGTGCGCGCGGTCTCGGCCTGCTCGTCGCGTTCGTAAGAGGTCCGGCCGGCCTCGATCCGCGGTCGCGGGATCTTCTGTCCCGAGTCCCACTCGATCTGATGCACAAGGTCCGCGGACAGGAGGGCGGTGTATTCAATGGCCTGGTCATTGATCGCGATCTTCAAACTGACGCTGATGCCTGGGTGTGCCACGGCCCCAGCGGGTGCGACGAGCAAGGTCAAGCCGAGCACGGCAGTCGTCAGAGCCCGCCGAAGCGCTGTGGCAGCGGACTTGAACCGGTGCGGTGCTGGCTTGGGGCGACCTACAACCATCTCACAATGGAGCCGCACCGACGGGCTGCACGAGGCAGAACGAGCCCCCGCGCGGTCAACCCGTGGAGAGCGCGAACGCCGCAGTGGCCCGCAGTCACCGGCCGGATACGAATCGAAAGCCCACATGGTTTCCGTGGCTATCTCTTGGCCCACCCCCCTCCCCGGGGAGGGAGCGGGGGAGTGTCGAATCGTTCGACACAGCCCATACCTCGTTTCTCTGGCTCCTGTAGATCCGGGTTTTCGGCCGGTCCCTCGGAAGCGACGATAGCCACGGGTCTGGCAGGTCGCAAGCTGCGAGCGGCGCACGCATCAGATGTCCACGATGAACACCAACTCGTAGCCACCGTCCACGGTTCGCAGCGCCAATTCGTGGTATGTCACCGCCTTGACCTCGCGATGGAACTCGCTCCGTGACGCATCGATCGCCCGGAAGACGCCTGCCGCGCGCAGGTGCGCGCCGTCGAACGACTCGACCACCACATCAGTCAGGCATCGTCCGTGCGACTCGAACTCGACCAGCAGGTCCGCGAGCCAGTCCCGGATCATCACCGCCGCATCGTCGCCCTGGTACGCGAAACGGGCGGATTCTCCCGACCCGGCCACGGCCAGCGACCCGATGACGCCGTACAGGGCCTCGACCGCGGTCCGTGCCAGCGCGTCGAGCGTCGGGGCGACGACGCGAGCGCCGATGTCGGCGGTGTGATCGAACAGCTCGTAGCGCGCCTCCATGCGCACGACTATACCCGGGCGCAAGGCCCGCCGCGCATTCGTCCAACCTGCCGCGTTCTCAGTGCGTCTGGGCAGACGGTTCGCCCGGTGGTGGAGCTGGCTCGTCGGCGGTGCCCGCACCGGGCGGATCACTCTGCACCGCGCTGAGCCAGCGCTGCTTGTGCCAACTGATCGTCGCGCCGGCGGCCAGCAGGCTGAACGCCGCCAGCACGGCCCCCGCCGCCAGCGGGTTCGGTGCGTCGTACCCGGCCCGGACACCCAGGAACGCAGACCATCCGACGCCCGCGGCGACGCTCATCCATCGGTACCCCGTTCGCGGACGGAGGAGCCCGATCGCGAGAAGGGTGACGACCATCGTGAGCATGTGTCCGCGCGCGAGCCACGCAGCGGATTGCGTGCCGTCGTACAGGCAGCACGCGGCCGTCAGAAGCACGACCGCGAGAGTCCGCGCCCGCCTCACGACGCCGTCAGCGAGGTGCGAGGCGGCGAGCGCCGTCCAACCCAGCAGGAGGAGCACAATGAGGTCATCCGCCGCGAAGCGTCCCCACACGTAGGCACTGCCCGCGACGAGCTGGGCCAGCAGCGCCGCGCGGAGTTCGCCGCACGACCGGCACACCAGGCCGACCACGAGAAGATACGCTGCGACCCCGCCCGCCCCAAGCGCCACGCCGACAGGCAGTGGCGGGATCGCCGGCGGCGGTTGAAGAATGGCATCTGCGCCGCCGCCGAGTCGCAGCGTGACGAGCAGAGCCAGCCCGAGCGCCGCCGTGCCCGCGTGCAGCAGCCCACGCGAGCGCAGCCGCGCGGCCCCGAACCAGAAGCTGACCGCGGCGAGCAGGAGCGCGACCTTCAAAGGGCTGTGTGCGGCGGGTGGCAGCCCCGCGCTCGTCAGGCTGGAGTGGAACGACCCCGTCGACAGCAGGACTCCCACCAGCGCCGGCGCGGCTGCGGCGGTGAGCAGCAGCGGGTGCCGCACGCGCAGCAACGCCAGTGCCTCGTACAGAACGATGGTGATCGCGGCCAGCAACGGGGCCGGGTACGCCGGTCGCGCGTGTCCGAAGAAGGCATGGTTCATCGCGTAGAGGTGCGTCGCCCCGGCGGCCACCAGGACGGCGAGGAACACGGCCTCTGTCCGGGCGGCGCCGGGCTCGCGGGCGCTCCCGGGCGTGGCGTAGCATCGGGCGGCCGGCGCGGCCAGAAGGGTGGCCATCGCCAGAAGCCACCAGCCTGCGTAGAGCATCAATTCGTCCGTCCCGATGCTGCCGTACGGAACGCGCAGCGCCGCGGGCAGCAGCGCCACGAGGGCGAGCACGACTGCCGCGAGTGCGTTTCCGGGCGGGCTGAGCCGCAGCCCGATCAGGGCGCGGAGCGAGCCCAGTTCCGCGAGTGCGATCATCGCCACGCGCACCGCCAGGCCCGCGCCCAGCGGCCCGTGTCGGGCCGTCAACTCGAGCGTCGCCACAAGCGGACCGGTCCAGAAGAGCGCGCCGACGAGGAGCAGAGCGCCGACGTCCTCCGGGCTGCGCCGGGCGCGGTGCAGCCAGACGAGCACGGCCAGGACCGCGGCTTCGTAGAGCTGGAGCAGCCCGAGCGTCAGCAGGATGTGCCCGGCGCGGCCAGGCAGGGCAGCGGGGTCGTCCAGGTAGAGCTTTGCGCCGACGGCCATTGCGGCGGCGCTGAGCAGATAGGTGGGGTTACGTCTCACGAACCAGGCGACGAGCGTGTGACGGGGGTCGTCAGGCGAGCGCGACATGGCTTGTCCTCCTGGCGCCGGCGAAGACGCAGCGAGCACGCGCGGCCGCGGCCGGCGCCGCGACGCTCGAGCGCGACGACCCGGCACGAGCGTGCGGATCAGGCGAGCTGGGCTGAGTGGAGGACGCGAACCCCGGCAGGGCGGATGATGACGATGATGGCGAGCCGGTCGAGACGACGATGAAACGCGCGGGGGCTCACGCGCATCCTCGTTCGATCATTCCCCCGCTCGGTCGTGCAAGTCAACGTGGTCAGACGCGGCGTGCTGTCGCGAAGTGTCGCGTGTGGTGCCGGGCGGCTCCCGACGCGGGTTCGCGCATCCGACGGGCGGCCCCGCCCGGCGTCGGCTGGACGAACCGGGCCGACCAGAGGCTGCAGACCGAACCATGCCGGCGGGCGGCGGGCACGCGCCCCACGAGGGCCCCGTTTGCCCGTGAGCCTGCCGCCCCGTCGGTGCCAGGCCGGCTGTTTCAGGAGTTCGCGCCCCCGTTTTCTCTTGCATGCACGTCGGGTGGTGGCTAGAATCGCGGGCTTGTCGGGCACAAGCTTGTATACGCACGGCGCCGCTGGCCGTGGGCCTGCCTGCTCCGGCCTCGCGGCTGGTCCGCCGGAGTCTGGGCCGACTGCCTGGCGAACGTCGCGAGGCGAGAGTTCTCGCGGTGCGCGGCAGGTGAATCGCGCGAATCCCTCAACGCACGAGCACCTTGGTCACCAGCGAGTAATGAACACTTGAATCAGCCCGGGCTGTGCTGACTAAGCTCCGGGCTACTCGTTTTCTTTGGGAGTTGCGTGATCGAGGCGAAGCGCACCCGGGCCTGCGCTCGGGCGCTTCTGCACATTGGCACCGCCGCGTCCACGGCGACGGTGTCGCAACCTGAGAAGGGAAGTGTGAGGGCATGTGCGAGAAACCTGACTCAACGTCCGAGGAGTGGCAAAGGCATCGTGTCGGCATTGGCACCGGGTTGCTGCTCTGCGCGCTGCTCGTGGCGTCCGCGCACGCAGCGGACGCGCCGCGCCGCCCGCAGGTGGGGCCCGGCGGCAGTAACTGGAAGCCGCCGGCTCAGCCGGCCTCGCGGGCACTGACCACGCACGACCTGGCCTCCGGCCTGACGCCGGCGGACGTGGTGAACGCCCTGCTTGGCCCGGGTGTGGCGGCCTCCCAGATTCAGTTCAGCGGTGCGCTGACCGCGGCCGGGACGTTCTCGGGCGGCACGGGCATCGTGGGGTTCGAAAGCGGGATCATCCTCAGCAGCGGGAACATCGGCTTTGTTCCGGGCCCGAACTCGATGGATGACGTCACTGCGGACAACGGCCTGGCGGGCGACGCGGATCTCGACGGGCTGATCCCCGGCTACGAGACGTTTGACGCCTGTATCCTCGAGTTCGACTTCGTCTGCGACGGCCCGCAGACGGTCGTCTTCCGATACGTCCTCACCTCGGAGGAGTACAACGAGTGGGTCGCGTCGCCTTACAACGACGTCTTCGGCTTCTTCCTGAACGGCCAGAACATCGCGCTGGTTCCGGGCAGCGGCGGGATGGCGGTCAGCATCAACAACGTCAACTGCAGCAACCCCTACAACCCGCCGGACGGCAGCTTCTGCAACCTCTACGTGAACAACGATTGCAGCGACATTCCCCCGGGGACCTTCCCGTGCGCCGGCGTGCGTGACATCGAAATGGACGGTTTCACCGTCGTGCTGACCGCGACGGGCACGCTCCAGGCCGGCACGAATCACATCAAGCTCGCGGTTGCCGACGCCGGTGACCGCGTCCTGGATTCCAACGTGTTCATCCAGGGGCAGAGCTTCTCGTGCGGCACGCCGGTCGGCGCCTGCTGCCACACGGGCACGCTGACGTGTGACGACTACATGCCCCAGTCCGCGTGTCAGGAACCCGGCGACGTCTGGAGCGTGGGCCTGTTCTGCGACCAGCTCAATCCGCCGTGCGTGCAGGTTCAGCACCAGGGAGGAGAGGATTGCCAGCACGCGATCGCGATCGGGGCGCTGCCGTTCGTGGATGTGAATTCCACGTGCACAATGGACAACGACTACTCGAGCACGTGCCTGGGCACGTTCGACAACGGCGACGACATTATCTACGCGCTGCAACTCTCCAGCCCGCTGAGCATCAACATCACTGTCGCCGGCGCCACGCCGGCAGACAACTGGATCGGCGTGGCCGTGGGTGACACGTGCCCTCCGGGTGAGCCATGCATCGCCTACGCGACGACCAGCGGCACCGTCGCGACGATCACTGATCTCGCGCTGCCGGCCGGAACGTATTACCTGATGATCGATCGCTGGCCGTCGGCACTGAACTGCATGGACTTCACGTTGACGATCACAAGCGGCGCGCCGACCGGCGCATGCTGCCACACGACCGCGCAGCTCTGCGACGAAAACGTGCCGCAGGCCGACTGCCAGGCGCCGGGGGACGTCTGGTCGATGGGCCTCGCCTGCAGCCAGCTCATCCCGCCCTGCACCACGCCGCCACAGGGCGTAGGCCGCGACTGCGAGTACCCGCTCGTTGTCAACGGGCTGCCGTACGCCAATGTCAATACGACCTGTGACAAGCACGAGGACTACTCGAACACCTGCCTGGGCAACTACGACAACGGCGACGACATCATCTACGAGTTGCACGTCGCCGTGCCGCAGACCGTCGCGATCACGGTCAGCGGCGCCACTCCGAACGACCGCCGAATCGGGGTCGCGCTCGGAAGCACCTGTCCCCCCGGGCAAAACTGCATCGCCATGGCGACTACCGAAGGGACTGTCGCCACGATCCCAAGTGTGTCCCTGGCTCCAGGGGTCTACTACCTGATGATTGACTGCCGGCCGGTGGACGTCGAGTGCATTGCCTTCTCGTTGAGTATCACGACCGAAACGGGCTTCGGCGGGATGCTCGACTGCCTCGCAGGTCCCGACAATTGGCCGACTTGTCCGGACCCGTCAGGCTACGACTTCGACATCGACGGTGACGTGGACATGGGCGACTTCGCCATGTTTCAAGAGGGCTTCTAGAACCGATCCCGGAACCCGGAGGAGCACGACGTGGAGCACCCGCTGATCGGGGGTGCTCCACAGGTTCTCGGATCGGTTCCAGGCCGAGACGAGGGCCGTGAACGGCGCGGGGATGGCGCCTCGAAAGCGGCGCGGGATACCAGCCCGCCGCGCCGCGCGACGGCCGGGAGCCGCCATCCTCGGGCTGGGCGAGCGGTCGGCCCGTGGTCAGGCGCGGTCGCGCAGCGCCTGGACGACGCGCTGCGCGTCGACATGTGCGACGGCGACGCGCTTGCGCGACGTTGTCAGGCCAGCGACGATCGTCACGTCGCCGCGCCTCACGCCCAGGGTCTGGGCCAGCAGCTCCACGACAGCTTCGTTGGCACGGCCACCTTCCGGGGGCGCGGAGACCGCGAGCTTCAGGTCAGGGCCGAGCACGCCGACTACCCGGGCTCGTGAAGCGCCGGGGACGACCTTGACGCCGAATTCGACCCCCCGATCGGTCCGGGTGACAACGAGCCCGCGAGACTCAGCGGCCATCGCCGTGGACTTCTGGCACGACCGACGGGACGGCGCGGTCCGCCTCGCGCGGGCCAAACTCGTCACCGCGGAACGTGTTGCCCAGGTACGCCTCTCGGACGCGAACGTCATTGATCAGCTCGGCCGGCGCACCGGAGCAGATGACCTTTCCCTCGTGGATGACGTAGCTCCGATCGGTCGTCTTGAGCGTCTCGTGCACATTGTGGTCGGTGAGCAGGATCGCGATGCCCTGCTCGCGGAGACGCAGAATCTCCCGCCGCAGGCTCTCTACCGCGATCGGATCCACCCCGCTGAAGGGCTCGTCGAGCAGGATGAGCTTGGGGTTGGTCACGAGTGCCCGGGCGATCTCGAGCTTGCGGCGCTCGCCGCCGGAGATCTGCTTGGCGAGGTTGTCGCGAACTTTGGCCAGGCCGAACTGCTCGAGGAGCGACTCGACGGTCTGGCGCCGCTGCGCCCGGGTCATGTGCATGGTCTCGCAGATCGCGAGGATGTTCTGCTCGACGGTGAGCCGCTGGAAGACGCTCGGCTCCTGCGAGAGGTAGCCGATGCCGCGCCGGGCCCGCTTGTACATGGGCAGGTCGGTGATGTCGTCCCCGCTGAAGTGGACCTTGCCGCCCTCCGGTCGAATCATGCCGACGGCGATGCGGAAGCTGGTGGTCTTTCCCGCGCCATTGGGGCCCAGGAGGCCGACGATCTCGCGGGCATCGACCGCGAAGCTGACGTGATCGACGACGGTGCGACCCGAGTAGGACTTGACGAGGTTCTCAACGGCCAGCAGCACAGTCAGCTCCTGGACGAGCAGTCCCGGTTGTGGATAAGTTGTGCAGAGACGGCGCCGCTCGGCGATTCCATGTCGGCCTGGCGTCACCGGAGCCGCGCTGTACTAACGAGTCAGACCGCACTTCTTAACCAATTCCTAAATCGCGCACGGCGTTGACAGCGCAATGGTTATGGCGAAACGACGCCGAATGTCGCCCCGCCGAGGACGACTGCGGAGTGGGCGATTGAGGACCATGAAGCTCCGACTTTCCGCTGGCCGAACACGCGGCTTGGGACATGTTGACAACTGGTCCGGGACCGGCCCGGCCGCACCGCCCTGGGGCAAACCTGTACGTCCCAATCCCGCGCGGGGCCCCGGCTACGTACGACTGAGCCACGAGCCGGGTCGGCCCGGTCGGTGAGTCGGCACCCGTCGCTGGCGCAATGCGCGTCAACGTATCCATCGCACCTGCCCCAGGTTGGGGATGTGCCAGCGGCCTTGGGAGTCCATCGGCAGCAGGGCGGGAAGATACACGAACACGGCGCGGCCGACAATCTGACCGCCCGCCACCACACCGGGCCGGACGCCGACGGCGGTCCAGCCGGGGCTCGCGGCCCACTCCCGGCCGTCGTGGCTGTCGGCGCTGTTGTCGCCGAGGACGAAGTACTCGTCAGCCTCGAGCTGGAACGGCTCCCCCGGCAGGGCCCGGCGGGTCTCGCGCGTCCGCGTGTAGTACACGTCGCGATCGATCCGCAACCGGCGCAGCTCGCAGGCGAAGTCTCCCGCCAGCAGTGTGACACCGACCGGCTGGGGGGCGGCCTCAACCGGGAGGTCGATGCGGTCCAGGTCCGCGCCGGTGTCGAACTGGGTCTGGCGTTCCAGCCGGACGTACGCGCGCCGGTCCACGTACGCCACCTCGACGGCGACGGGCTGGCCGGGCTTCAAGACCACCGAGGGGCGCGCCACGAGTGCTGACCAGGCGATTGCGCCATCACGGCGATCGACCAGCTCCAGCGATGCTCCCGCGCCCGTGCGAACGCGCGCCTGGAGCCGGAGTGGTCCCCGGACGATCTCGCAGACCAGCTCGCCGTCAGCCAGGGGCGTCAGCTCGAAACTGATCCGCACGTCGCGGACGACGTTGTCCGCCGTCCCGCGGTTGTGCGGGGAGAAGTCCTCGAAGTAGTCCCGGTCGGCGGGGGTGAAGCACAGCCGGCGTGCGCCCCCGCGGCTGTGGTAGCGGATGACGCGCGTGTCGAGCCCATGCCAGCCCTCGCCGTCGGCCGTGTTGTCGGGCGCGATCCAGCGGGCAAGCTGGGCGGCCGGCGTGCCCGGCCGAGGTACGTGCGATTGGTCGTAGACGTCCTGCCACAAGCCCTCCTGAACGTGGGGCGGCTTTCGAGCGATGGCGCCGTCGATGTATACGTCGCCGTCGATGATCTCGACCGCCTCCCCCGGCAGCCCGACCAGCCGCTTGATGAAATGCTGCTGGAGCGTGATCGGCTCGCGGAAGACGACCACGTCCCACCGCTGAAGCGGCAGGCCCAGCGACACCGGCCACTTCTCAACGAGGATGCGGTCGCCCGCCCGGGGCGGCGTCCGGTCCGGCTCGGGGCGGAGGTGCGCCCGGCAGTTCGGGCAGATGACCCGTGGCGGCAGCTCGAAGGTTGCACCGCCGGCTGAGAGTGGGCAGAAGTCGTACTGCCACCCGCAGTCCGCGCAGCGCTGGGTGGCATGGGCCCCGAGGAGTGTGGGAGACATGGAGCCCGTGGGGATGACGAACGGCTCGATGAAGAACGCCCGGAAGATCAGTGCGAGCGTCAGGCCGACGAGAACAGTCTGCGTCACCTCGGCGGCGTGCAGGCCGGCGCGGCGCGGCCGAGGCACAGCTTCGTCGGCCGCCGGCGCCGGCGCCAGCAAGTCTGTCGCTGTACCGTCGGTCGGTGACACGTCGCGGTTCACGGGGCGGCTCGTTCCTCGCGGGCGGATGGTCGCGCCGGACGACATGGTGCTGGTAGCAGTATCCAGGCGCTGACTCTCGCGCGGCCGCGGCCCCGGACGAGTCGTCCTACCGAATCCACCGCGCCCGACCGAGGTCGGGCAGGCAGTTCGGCAGGCGCGGAAGCAGCTCCAGGAAGCCCGGCCAGTAGACGAAGAACGCGCGCCCGAGCATCTGGTCGGCCGGCACGGTCCCGGGAACATACCGCCCCGCGCGGAACGCCGCCGCCAGGTGCGGTCCGACCGTCTCCTCATACCAGTAGCGCCCGTCGAGGCTGTTCGGACTGTTGTCGCCGAGGCAGAAGTAGTGGCCATCGGGGACGCGCAGCGGCCTGCCCGTGCCCGCAACCGCCGGCCGCTCGCGCACATCCGGATCGACCGAGTAGTACACGTCGCGCTCGATCAGCACGTGGCGAAGCGTCGCGCGGACCCGCTCGCCCGCGATCCGCACCGACGCGGACTGCGGCTGGGCGGCGCGCTGGCGGGCGGCCTTCGCGGTAATCGTGAATTGCCACGGCGTCGATGCGAGCACGGTGCGTCCGTTGACGTCAACCATGACGCGGTAGTCGGCGCAGCCCAGCGCGACGCGGAGCGGCTGAGACGCGTCGACGGTCGTCTCGTCCCAGACCTGTGCCAGCCCGCCCGCCTCCTCAACCGGCTCGTGGATCAGCTCGAGCCGGCCACTGGCGTGCAGCCGGGCGCGGAACAGGTCCGTGTACTTCGTGATCAAGAGCTCGATGAAGCCGTCGCCAGCCTCGAAGGCGACTTCGGCGGAGACGCGCGCGTCGCTCACGAGGTGCCCGCGCACAAGGTTCACGATGGTGTTGTAGCCGTAGAAGTCCGTGATGCGGCCGGCTGTGCGGGTCGGGCCGGGCTCGGTGACGAACTGGATCTGGTCCTGCCGCCGATCCGGTCCATCGAATCGAATCACGCGCTGGTCGAGGTCGCGCCAGGCGGAGTCCTCGGACAGCGGCAGCCAGCGGGGGTGGTACGGCTCGCGCCGCGTGGGCCCGCGGGGCGGATAGTCGTGGTTATACACCGGGAACCAAAGCGAACGCTGGGCGTCCGCGGTCTTCGGCGTGATCGTGCCGTCGACGAACACGTCGCCGTCGATGAGCTCGATCGACTCGCCCGGCAGGCCGACCAGCCGCTTGATGTAGTTCGTCTGACCGTCGTTGGGCACCTTGAACACGACCACGTCCCAACGCTGCGGGCCCGGCGTCAGGCCGGGCACGAGCGGCGGACCATAGTCCCAACCGTGAACGAAGATGCGGTCGCCGGCGGCCGGCCGTAGCGGGGCCGCCAGACGCTCGTTAGGCTCGAGACCGCGCGCGACCAGCTCGTGCAGTGGCCCGATGAACTCGCGCCAGCGACAGTTGGGGCAGATGATCGACGGTGGGTCGCCTTCCCTGGGACCACGGAGCAGCGGCTCGTTCACCGCGTACTCCACGCCGCAATTCGGGCAGCGATGGATCGAGTGCGCTCCGCGCAGGGCCTCGGCCATTGAGCCGGTCGGAATGATGAAGAGCGGTACGAAGAACGTCTTGAGAATCAGCAGGTATATGAAGAACCCGATGAACGAGGCCGCCTGCTCGGTCCAGTGCTCCTTGGGAGGCGCGGCCGACCCGCCCCGTGGCGGTGATGCGCCCGGCTGAGTTGGCCCCGCAAGCGACGACGCTCCCTGGCTCATCCTGTCTTTCCTGGCGAACGCGCACGCGCTAACCGCGGCACGTTATCGGCGACCTCTTCGTGCGACGCCGCGGCAGACTACGTTCATGGAGGCGGGGGGTCAAATGCGGACCTGGCACGAACAATTTGCCGCACGAATTGGGTGCCGACCGTACGAATTCAAGCGCTTTCGGGACCGGCTCGATACCCTCGCAAGCCGCCGAATTGTTGTTCGCCGTGGCGCAGCCCGGGAGCTCATGACGTGTGCGACTTGCCTGAGAGCGTCCGCCTCGCTGCGGAAATATGCAAGCTCGACGAGTTCCTGGACGGTGTCGCCGCCGGGTTCCATTGGGACCTGCTGGACCGGATGGAAGACGGGGTCTACATCGTCGATCGAGCGCGGCGCATCGTCTACTGGTCATCCGGGGCCGCGCGCATCACGGGGTACACCGCCGAAGAGGCGCTGGGGAACTGCTGTGCGCAAAACCTGCTGCGTCACGTCGACGCGCAGGGACGCCAGCTCTGCACGCAGGGTTGCCCGCTGGCGGCGGTGATCGAGGACGGCAGGCCGCGCGCCGCCGAGGTCTTCCTCCACCACAAGTCCGGGAAGCGCGTGCCCGTTCGCGTGCATGCCGCGCCGATTCGCAGCTTTGACGGGACGATCATCGGGGCCTTCGAGACATTCTCCGAAACCACATCCTCGCTGGCCGCCCGCGAACGCGCGCGGCAACTCGAGCAAGCCGCGCTGACGGACGTGCTGACCGGCATCGCGAATCGCCGTTGCCTGGACCAGGCGCTCGAAGCCCGGTTCAGCGAGTTCACGCGCCTGGGCGTCCGCTTTGGCGTGATTCTGGTGGACGTGGACCGCTTCAAGGCGTTTAACGATCAGCACGGCCACGCGGTTGGCGACGAAGTGCTCAAGACCGTGGCCGGCACGTTGTCGCTCTGCTGCCGGCCGTACGACGTTGCGGGCCGTTGGGGTGGGGAGGAGTTTCTGGTACTCGTCGGCCACACGGATTCCGATAGCTTGCACGAGGTCGCTGAGCGGCTGCGCATGCTGGTCGCCTCCTCGGGTGTCAGGATCGCCAACGACGTGCTCAGCGTGACGGTCTCCGCGGGCGCCACGATCGTAAGGCCAGGCGACGACGCCGAGCGCATCCTTCAGCGGGCCGATAGCCTGCTCTACGCCAGCAAGCAGGGCGGGCGCAACCGCGTCACGGTCGACGGGGTGACCGACGCATGCCGCGCGGATCAGAGCCCGCCACCGAACGGGGGCACGCTTCCGTGCAGCGGTGCCTGCGGGCGGAAGTGCGCCGTCTAATGCGCGCGTCAGTGGATATGGGCGGCCCACTCGGGGTGGGTTCCAGATAAGTGTGCTCGCGAGCCACGCGGCCGAGCGTATCGTGGTAGCCGTCGCGCGGACTAGGACGTGCCCGCGAACCCGCGGCCGTGCTTGCCCGATACCACGTTGAGCGCCCGCAACGGCGGGGCCCGCGGCCAGGTCCGCGCGAGAGAGCAGCCGGAGACCGTCGATGACGTCCTACAACACCGGTGCAACGTGTTCGGCCGGTGAGTTGCGGCCCGGAGGCTGTCCTGCGTGCGTGCACGGACCCGTGTCGGACGGCGAACGGCGGGCACTGATTCTCGCGGCGGTGGCCGACGCGGCCGAGCAGATCGTCCGTCGGGAGGGAACCGCGTCGCCGATTGGCGTCCTGCTGGCACGGCTCGGCGCGGCGACCGGCGCGAGCCGCGTCTACATCTTCGAGAACGAGCAGGACGACGCGGGCCGGCCGTGCATGTCGCAGCGGTACGAGTGGACCGACGGGCTCGCCACCGCCGAGCTCGACAATCCGCAACTCCAGAGACTGCCCTGGGAGGGGATGGGATTCGAGAAGTGGCGCGACCAGCTAGCGGCAGGAGAGACCGTCAGCGGCGTTGCGGCTGAGATGCCGCCCGACGTCCGACGGCTGCTCGAGTCACAGGGCATCATCAGCATCCTCATCGTGCCGATATTCGTGCGCCAGGCTTGGTGGGGGTTCATCGGATTCGATGACTGCACGACCCGTCGCCGCTGGTCAGTCGCCGAGCTCGACGCCCTTCGGGCCGCGGCCGGCCTGGCGGGAGCGGCGATCCAGCGGGATCTGGCGGAGCGCGAGCTTCGCGAGCAGCGTGACCTGCTGACGAACGTGCTGGAGCACATCCCGCACTTCGTCTTCTGGAAGGACCGCGACTCTCGCTACCTGGGGTGCAACCACAACTTCGCTCGCGTAGCTGGCATGGGGCGGCCGGCCGACCTGATCGGCAAGACCGACTACGAGCTGCCCTGGAAGCCTGAAGAGGCCGACTTCTTCGTGTCGTGCGATCGGCGCGTGATGGAATCCGGGCAGCCGCTGCTGAACATCGAGGAGCCGCTGCGCCGGGCCGACGGGGAAGCGCGCGTCCTGCTCACGAGCAAGGTCCCGCTCCGCGACGCGCAGGGCCAAATCCCTGGCGTGCTCGGCATCTTCAACGACATCACGGACCTGAAGCGCGGCGAGCAGGAGCTCCAGCGGGCCAAGGAGGAGGCCGAGGCGGCCAGCCGGGCCAAGAGTGAGTTCCTGGCGAACATGAGCCACGAGATTCGCACGCCCATGACCGCCATCCTGGGCTACGTCGACCTGCTGGCGGACCCGCACGAGCGCGACGATCCGGACGAGCAGATCGACACGATTCGCCGGAACGGCGAGCACCTGCTCGCGATCATCAACGACATTCTGGATCTCTCGAAGATCGAGGCCGGGCGGATGGAGGTCGAGCCGCAGGACGTTGCGCTGCCCGACATCATCGAGGAGGTCTGCACGCTGCTCCAGGTCCGGGCGGCCGAGAAGCGCTTGCCGCTCGAGATGCACTTCCTGACGCCACTGCCCGAGGTCGTCCGGACCGACCCGATCCGGGTCCGGCAGATCCTGATGAACCTGATCGGAAACGCCCTCAAGTTCACCGATCGCGGGTCCGTGCGGGTGGATGTGCGCCTCGTCGGCGCGGATAAGGCGGCGCCGGCGATCCAGGTGGATGTCGTGGACACCGGCATCGGAATGAGTGCCGCGCAGCTCGCCCACCTCTTCCAGCCCTTCTCCCAGGTCGACGCCTCCGCGGCGCGCCGCTTTGGCGGCACTGGCCTGGGCCTGTGCATCTCGCAGCGCCTCGCTCACATCCTCGGCGGGCAGATCACCGTGCGGTCGCAGCCAGGCCGGGGCAGCACGTTCACACTCACGCTGCCGACGGGGCCGCTCGACGGCGTTCCGCTCAGTGTTCCACTCAAGCGACTTCCGACTCGGGTTGGCCCGCCGCGACGCGTGCCGGAGGCGGCGCCGGCCGAGCCGGTGCTCACCGGTGCGCGCGTCCTCCTGGCCGAGGACAGTCCCGACAGCCGCCGGCTGATCGAGCACCTGCTGAGCCGGCATGGTGCGCTCGTCGACGTGGTGGAGAATGGGCGGGATGCGATCCGCGCTATTGCCGCCGCCCGCGAGCAGGGCAAGCCGTTCGCGCTCCTGCTGCTGGACATGCAGATGCCGGAGATGGACGGCTACGCCGCGGCCAGGGCGTTGCGCGCGGATGGCTTCGACCTGCCGATCATCGCGCTCACCGCGCACGCCATGCCGGGCGACCGGGAGCGGTGCCTGATGGCGGGATGCAGCGACTACCTGACGAAGCCAATCAATGTCGCGACGTTACGGGTGACCTGCGCCCGCTGGCTCGCAGCGACCGGCGCACGCGGCCGGTGAGCGGCGCGGCGCGCGGCGAGCGGACCCTGCGCCGGGCCCGCGCTACGTTCTCCCGCGCGCTCATGGAATCACGAACAGGGTCCACAGCGTCAGTGCGAGGTGACCCGCCCAGGATGCAAGCGCGATGGCGGCCCGCGCGCCGCGGTGCAGTGCCAGGAACCCGAGCCGCTGCCGGTAAATGAGCCCCGCCAGCAGCGTGTCCACGGGCACCAGCAGCAGCAGCAGCCAGATGTGGCCGGGCACTTCCATCACCGTGCGCGGATCGTGAAGGATCGCCAGCGCCAGCCCGCCAGCCGCCAGCCCCATGACCCCGGTGTACGCCAGCATGGGGACGACCGTCGCGAGCAGCGCCCCGAATCGAGGCGTGTCCAGGTTCACATGCAGGCTGAGGATCCGCCCGCACTCCGGGCAGGCCGCCGTCGCGAGGTTGCGCAAGTTGTACCGGCAGGCGGGGCAGAGTACGTCGCGGTCATGCAGGAATGCCGCAACGCGGTCCGCGACCGCGCGCGACCGCGCGCCGGACGCGGTCGACTTCTGCTCTCCCGCTGTGTGAGCGTGTGGCTGCACGAGAGGTCTCCGGCTCACAGGAAGTGTGCCGCGAGGTTCACCCCTACGACGACGAGCACGTGGGCGCCCCACGCGGCCAACGCCAGCAGCCGCTGGCGCGATGGCGGCTGCCAGATGAGCCGCGCGCGATGCGCGTAGGCCCAACTGCCGAGGATGGCATCGGTGAGGGCCAGCGTCATGACGGTCGCGAACATGGGCCACGCTGGGCGAGGCTGGAGTCCGAACCAGCAGATCACCAGAACGAGTATGAACGCCACGCCACCCGTCATGCAGCCCGGCATCACTGTCACGAGGAACCACCCGAAGCGTGGCGGCCGGTCATCAAGGCTCAGCACGAGCGGCTGGCGACAGGTCGGGCACGCCGGTGCGGCCAGCCCCCGGAGTGGCGCCGAGCACGCAGGGCAGTTGGCGTCAACGTCCAAGAGGTGCGCCACGAGCGCTTCGGCTGCCTCGGGCGCGTCCGCCGGGCCGAGTGCGCCCGGTTGCGTGTCGCCTGGTCGGTGCATGGGGGCGCCAGGATACCCGAGTGTCCGAGGGTCTGTCGCGGCGGTCGTCGACGGACGCGAAGTGACCCGCTGCGCGCGGCGCTTGCGTGCCTGGCGACAGTCCCTTGATGCGTGCCTCGACCCCGCCGGCACTCTGGCGACTCAGCGCATCATCGGGTCTGACCCGACGCGCCTTCGCCAGCCCTGTGGGCCCGTGCTTCGCGCGCGTCCAGCGCCTCCAGTCGGCGTGTCAGCGCGGCGAGCTGCTCGCGAAGTTCGCGGAGTTCGTCGCTTTCGTCCCGCGCTGGAGTCGCCGCGGGGGCGTCCGGCGGCTGCCGGGCCGAGCGCGCGTCGGGCTGCGCTGGGGCTCGAGTCGCGGCGGTGAGCGCGTCGATCCAGGCCCGCGACCAGTCAAACGGGGTGGCACCCCCCCGGGGCGGCGGGGCCGCGGATGCGGGCGCCGCGGCGGGCGTCGGCGGCGCGGTTGGCGCAGCCGGCGCCGGGGGCAGCCCGAGGGCCGACTGCCACATGCGAGACCACTGCTCCTGGGTCTGCTGCTGCACGGCCAGCGACTGGCGAACGAACTGCTCGATAACGCCACCGAGAAACGCCTGCTGCGTGCGGATGATCTGGTGGAGGATTGCGGCCGGGAAGATCGCGAGCTTGGGTGCGTGGTGGTCGAGAATGATCTGCGTCAGCACGACGTGCGTGATGTCTTCGCCGGTCTGGGAGGCCGTGACCTGGATCTCGTGACCGGCGCAGACGAGGTCGTGGAGGCCGGCGAGCGAGACGTGCTCGCCGCGCGTGCTGTCGTAGTAGCGGCGATTGGGGTACTTTTTGATGCGTAGGACGTTATCGGGCGTCGCGTTCATTGCTCAATTCCGTGATCGACACGGGTCGGAATCTGGAGTGTGCACTAACGCACAGAAGAATGGTAGTTCTCGTGTGAGTGAATCTCAAGCACATTTTCTATATGATTTTACGTGTCGCAAAATATTTTGTGCGTAAGCACAATTTTCACTTGCACTCCGCCCCAGGCGCGTCTATATTTCCGGCAGGCGCCGAACGGTTGCTCGGCGGCGTGCCGGACAACCGCCAGGCCGTCGCAGGATCGGCGAGCTGCGCGAAGTCCCGCTCCTGCGCCGACGCAGCGAGCCAGCGCTTGCACTTTCGGGCCCGCGCCCGAGAAAGGATGACACGACATGAGCACGGCAACTTTCAGCAACGTGTGGGCCGACACGTTCCGCCAGGTCGCGGACAACTACACCAAGACCTTCCAGGCCGGGATGAAGTTCTACGAGGACACGGCCAAGCTCTACGCGGACCTGGCGGCCAAGGGGGCCGAGGAAGGCCGCGCGCGGGTCGAGAAGACCATCGCGGACATGGGCGATCTGAACCGCAAGAACTTCGAGCGGTTCCAGGCCTTCTTCGAGGAGCAGACGCGCCGCAACGCGTCCCTCACGCCGTACATGCTGGATCCGACCTGCATGAGCAACCCGGCCGAGGCGTGCGAGCGCGTCGCCGCCATGTGGCGTACGTCGTTCGAGACGCTTCGCGACTCGGTCGCGACGGCTGCCAAGGCGACGGCCGAGCTGATCGACGGTTACTCGCAGGTCTACCGCAGCGAGGCCGGCAAGAAGTAAGTTCGTTGCCGGCGCTGCCGGCACCACCCGCCTGTGCCACCGACGCGCAGCTCGCCCGTGCGTCTCGCTTCGGTGTGGCAGCGCGAGCGGGGCAGGGCGCGGTTCGGCCAGCGCGGCGGGCGAGAGGCGGTCGGTGTGGCAGGCGTCGTGGGCGGGCTCCCGACGCGGCCCGCGCGCCTCTCGCCGGTCCGCGCGGTGTGCTCGGGCAGGCGAACGGCGTCGCCCGAATTGTGCCCCTGCCTGCGGGCGTTAGAATCGCGCCCGATCGCCAGCAACGGAGAATCGCCCGTGGCCAGCAACCCGTTCGGCTCCATGCCAGGTATGAATCCCTTCACGAGCTTCTGGACTGACTTCTTCAGCAAGATGGTCGCGGCGGGCATTACGCCTGCGACGCCGCCGGCTGACATGGCCGAGCAGTTGCGGCGTTCGTTCTTTGACGCCATGTCGAAGTACTGCGACGAGTTCATGCGGAGCGAGGCGTTTCTCCAGGCCATGAAACAGTCCATGGACAATGCCCTGGCATGGCAGGCGTCCATGAACCAGTATCTCCAGAAGGGGCTCCAGGCCGCACAGATGCCCTCGCGAGCCGACTCGGAGCAGCTCGTGGCGATGATCCGCGGCCTGGAAGATCGGCTCTTCTCGCGGCTGGACGGCCTGGCCGAGCGAATCGAGAAGCTCGAGAAAGCCGCACCGCGGGGGGCCGACAAGACCGAGCGCACACGTTCGAAAGGTTGAGCGCCCGCCGCGTCGCGGGCCCAGGCGGCTCGCCAGCGCGGCGCGTGTGGAAGGAGCCGGCGGCGATGTCGACCGCGACGCAGATGCCCTGGATGATGACTCCGGAGACCTATCTTCAGCCCTGGCAGGACTTCTACGCGAAGTTCTTCGCCATGCCCAAGGTCATCGAGGTCATGCGCCGCACGCGCGTCGGAGCGACGCCCACGCGGCCGGTGTACCGCGAAGACGGTCTGCGGCTGCTCGAGTACGAAACGGACGCGCCACGGAAGTACAAGACGCCGCTGCTGCTCGTCTTCGCGCTGGTCAACCGTCCGTACATCCTGGACCTGAAGACGGGCAAGAGCGTCATCGCGCACTTCCTCGGGGCGGGCTTCGACTGCTACAACGTAGACTGGGGTACGCCCACGCCGGGCGACCGTCACCTGGCCCTGGAAGACTATGTCCTGGGCTACATGGACCATTGCGTCGACGTCGTGCGGCGCCGGTGCGGCGTGGACCGGGTGAACCTGATCGGCTACTGCATGGGCGGGACGATGAGCGCCATGTATACGGCGCTGCGGCCGGAGAAGGTGCGCAACCTGGTGCTGATGGCCGCCCCGGTGGACTGGTCGACCAAGGACAGCCTGCTGGCGCTGTGGTCGGACGAGAAGTACTTCGACATCGACCGCATGATGGACGTGTACGGAAACGCCCCGGCCGAGTGGCTCCAGGTCTCGTTCCAGCTTCTGCGCCCCGTGGCCAACCTGGTCGAGAAGTGGGTCAACCTCTACGAGAACCTCGACAACGAGAAGTTCCTCGAGGACTTCTTCGCCATGGAAACGTGGCTGAACGACAACATTCCCGTGGCGGGGGAGATCTTCCGGCAGTTCGTCAAGTACTGCTTCCAGCGCAACCTGCTGATCCAGGGCAAGCTCACGATCGGGGACGAGCGGGTGGACCTGCGCAACGTGCGCTGCCCAGTGCTGAACCTGGTGGCGCAGCACGACCACCTGGTATTGCCCGGCCAGAGCACGCCCTTCAACGACGTGATCAGCTCGACGGATCGCAAGGTGGTCAGTTTCCCGGTCGGCCACATCGGGCTGGCCGTCAGCAGCAAGTCGCACCGCGACCTGTGGCCCAGCGTGGTACAGTGGCTGGGCGAGCGCTCCGAGCCGCTCACCGATTGAGCAGCCCTTGGCCCTGCTGGGGCGCGCGGAGTCGCGCTCGCGGTTGCCGGCGGCCGCAGGCCGCAAGGTGGACAAGATGAGTCCGGATCACGGTGAACTCGGTCGGGCGGGTACGAACGGCAACGCGGGCGACTGGCATGATACGCGCCTCGACCTGAGCAACCGCGTTGCGGTGGTCACGGGCGGCACGGGCGGCATTGGCCGCGCGACCTGCATCGAGCTCGTTCGCGAGGGTGTCAAGGCGGTCGGCGTGGTGGACATCGGTCCGCAGGTCGGGCCGTTCTGCCGCGAGGTCAACGAAAAGCTCGGTCGCGAGGCGCTGCTCGCCTACCAGGGCGACGCCACCGACGCCGCTTTCCGCGCCCAGGTCTTCGCCGACCTGGAGCGCCGCTTCGGCTGCGTTTCGATCTGCGTGCCCGCCGCCGCGGTCACGCGCGACCGCCTGTCCGTGCGGCTGAACAAGGACACGGGCGAGCCCGACATTTACGCCGAAGAGGAGTTTCGCCGGGTCATGGAGATCGACCTGGTGGCCCCGATCTATTGGGCCATCTCGACGATCGCCAGCGTCGCGCGGGACCGTGCGCGGCGGGGATTGAAGCGCTGGGACGGCCGCGAGGCGGTCGAGGGCGTCATCGTCTTCATCGGCTCGGTGTCGTCGGCCGGCAACCGCGGCCAGATCTCGTACGCCACCGCCAAGGCCGGGCTCGAGGGTGCCCAGGCCACACTGGCGGCCGAGGCGATCTACTACGGTGTGCGCTCGGCGATCATCCACCCGGGTTACACGGATACCCCGATGGTCCGGGCCCTGGGTGAGCGGTTCATCGACGAGAACATTCTCCCGCAGACGCAGCTTCGCCGGCTGATTCACCCGGCGGAGATCGCCCACGCGATCGTGTTCATGATCCGAAATTCGGCGGTGAGCGGGCAGCTCTGGGCCGACGCCGGCTGGCATCCGGTCGCGTAGTCGATCACGATTCGGCTGGCGATCGGGTTTGGCGGTGGATACACTTCAGTGGGCGTGACCGGCACCGCCGGGCGCCGCCGTGGACGTGCCGCGGGCTTTGGCCGCCGGCGCGGCCGGACGGTACATCCGGGTGGTGCGGGCAGGCCACGGGCTTGACGGGCTAGAGTGGCAGCGCGGTTGAGTCACTTCCACGCCGCGCGTCGTGCGGACAGTTGTTTCGGGCAGCGGAGGCAGTGTCATGACACGCTCGGGATCGGAGACGGGCAGCGCGCCGGTGGCGGCGCGCGCCGCGGTGAGCGAGACACGCGATTCGACCCTGGTGACGCCGGAACGGAAGGAGTCAGGCAGGATGCAGCTCAAGGGCAAGGTGGCCTTGGTGACGGGCGGCTCGCGTGGCATCGGGCGTGCGATCTGCACGGCGCTGGCGGCCGAGGGCGCCGACGTCGCGGTCAACTATTTCCGCAACGACGAGGCGGCGGCCGAGACTGTGCGGATGGTCGGCGCGCTCAGCGTGCGCACCAAGGCGTACAAGGCCAATGTCGGCGACGATGACCAGAACCACCAGATGATCGAGGACGTGGTCAAGGACTTCGGCCGGATTGACATCCTCGTCAACAATGCGGGCATCACCCGCGATCGCAGCTTCGCCAAGATGACGCAGGAGTTGTGGCGGGAAGTGGTCGACGTGAACCTCACGGGCCAGGCGATGATCACGCACGAGGCTCTCAAACACATGGTCAATTACGGATGGGGGCGCGTGATCTTCATCACCTCCGTAGTCGGCCAGATGGGTAACTTCGGCCAGAGCAACTACGCCGTCGCCAAGGGTGGCCTCATCGCCCTGGTCAAGACGCTCGCGCGCGAGTTCGCGCGGAAGAACATCACGGTCAACGGCGTCGCGCCGGGCTACGTCGAGACGGACATGACCAGCGGCGTGCCCGAGAGCGTCATTCAGAGCGTCTGTCAGATGACGCCCGTTGGCCGGCTCGGCAAGCCCGAGGAGGTCGCCGAGGCGGTCCGCTTCCTGGCGCTGCCGGGCGCCTCGTACATCACGGGCGAGGTGCTGAACGTCAATGGTGGGATGTATATGGGGTGAGGTGTTGAGGAGTCGAGGAGCGGAGGGGCCAAGGATCGGGGGGAGAGAAAGGGGCGAGCTTGGCGGTAAGGGACTGCTGGGCCTCGATACGCCGGCCTCCCGTGCGTGGGGGACCGGCCTGCGGCCGGCCTTGTACTTCTTCAGAACACGCGGTGCGCGCCGGCACTTGACACGCCCGGAGCCAGCAGCCCAAGCGCGCGAAGCGCCTCGACCCAACGCGCTTTCAATCCGAACCGCCACGCCCAAGTGCCACCGGCAGCGCACCCGTTGATACGACCCGCAACCGTGAGGGGGGCGGCCTCCCGCGGTCTGATCGGCGACTGTAAGGGAGCAGCGCCCGCCGAACCGACGACCGCTTGCGCACGGGCGTGGTCCGGTTCCAATGCGCGCGACAATGCGCTCGCGGCTGCGGCTCGGCGCTCCGGGTTGCGCTACGCCTTCGGGTGGATCAGGTACATCCAGCCGTACTTGTCTGGCGCATCGCCGAGCTGGATGGCCCGCAGCCGCTGGTACAGCTCGGTGCAGATCGGCCCGGGCCGGCCGTCCTTGCTGTACACGAACTTGCGATCGCGGTACGTGATCGAGCCGACCGGCGAGATGATCGCGGCCGTGCCGCAGCAGCCCGCCTCGGTCATGTCGGCGAGCTCTTCCACGTCGACCGGCCGGCGCGTCGGGCGCAGGCCCATCTCCTCGGCCAGCGTGATGATCGACTTGTTCGTAATCGAGGGCAGAATCGAGTCGCTGGCCGGCGTGACGTACTGCCCGTCGCGCGTGATGGCGAAGAAGTTCGCCGGGCCCGACTCGTCCACGTACCGCTTGTGCTTCGCGTCCAGGAATAACGCGTCGGCGAAGCCCTTCTTCTTCGCGTTGACGCTGGCCCGCATCCCGGCGGCGTAGTTCCCACCCACCTTCACGTCCCCCACGCCCAGCGGCGCGGCCCGGTCAACGGCTTCCTCCACGATCAGGTCGATCGGGGCGAACCCGGTCTTGAAGTACGGCCCCACCGGCGACACGAACGTGATGAACATGTAGTCCGCCGCCGGCTTGACGCCCACCTGCGGGCCGAGCCCGATCACGAACGGGCGGATGTAGAGGCTGGCGCCCGTGCCGTAGGGCGGCACGAACCGCAGGTTCGCCGTCACCACCCGCTCCATCGCCTCGATGAACATCTCCTCGGGCGGTGGCTGCATCAGAATCTTGCGGCACGAAACGACCATTCGCCGGGCGTTCTCGAACGGGCGGAACGCCACCACCTCCCCGCGCCGGTTTTCGAACGCCTTGAGCCCCTCGAAGCACTCCTGCCCGTAGTGCAGGCACGTACACGCCATGTGCAGCGGGAGGTACTCGTCGCTCGTGAGCACCCCGCGGTCCCACTGGCCCTCGCGAAACGTGTAGCGCACGTTGTAGTCGGTCTTGGTGTAGCCGAAACTCAGCGATTGCCAGTCGAGGTCGGCCTTGGTCACTGGGGTGTTGGCGCTGGCGAGGGAGGGACGCGTGGCGAGGGTGCTCATGGGGCGCCTCCAGAGAACTTCGAACTACGCGGACGACGTGCAGGACCGGCGTCCTGCCGAATGACTCGGTCAAGCTGCCGAGGACACGAAGCGCCGAGGAAAGTGCCGCGCCTCCTGCGGGGCCCTGGGATGTGCAGCGCCGCGTGCCAATCCATCATACGGCGGTCGCGAGGCGTTAGTGCAACGAATTCGCCCACTGCGATTATCGCCCCCCGATGCGCGGCCTGCGGTGCGCGTGACTGGCAGCATGCCGGCAGGATAGGCGTGGGCGGGGGAGCGCTCAAGCCGTGCGGCGGCTGAATCCAGCGGGACGGCGTCGGATTCGGTCGCCCGCTGCAAGCGCTTGCGGTGGCTTCCTTTCCCGCAGGTGCTATCCTTGTGACGCGATGCTCGACATGCTTTCCGATGATCGGCGGCTGCACCTGCTCGGCCTGGACCGCGTGGCGCTGCGCGACGCGCTGGCGGCCATGGACGAGCCGCCGTTCCGCGCCGACCAGATTCTCGATTGGATCTACGCGAAGGATGCCGAGTCATTCGCGGTCATGTCGAATCTCTCGAAGCGCCTGCGCGAGCGGCTCGAGCGCGACGCCGTCATTTCGCGGGGCCGGGTCGCGGCAGAGTCGGTGGCCAGCGACCTCACGCGCAAGCTCCTGATGACTTGGCCGGATGGGCAGTCGGTCGAGACGGTGTGGATTCCGGAGAGCGATCGGCACACGGTGTGCGTGTCCTCGCAGGTCGGCTGTCCGGTCGGGTGTCGCTTCTGTGCCAGCGGCCTGGATGGCGTGAAGCGGAACCTGACGGCCGGCGAGATCGTCGAGCAGGTTTGGCGCGTCCGCCGCCTGGTGGCCGAGCATGGCCCTGCCGACGAGCAGGGCAAGCCGGCTCGATTGACCAACGTGGTCTTCATGGGCATGGGTGAGCCGCTGGCCAATTACGACAACGTGATCGCCGCGATCCGCGTCCTGAACGCGCCGTGGGGGCTCAACATCGGCGCCCGTCGCATCACGGTCAGCACGGTCGGCTTGCCGCAGCAGATTCGCCGGCTGGCTCGGGAGGGCGTGCAAATCAACCTGGCGCTGTCGCTGCACGCGCCGGAGCAGGCCCTGCGCCGCGAGCTGATTCCGTGGGGCAAGGTGCCGATCGAGGACCTGCTCAGCGCCTGCGACGACTTCTTCCAGCAGACCGGTCGCGAGATCACGCTCGAATACGTCCTGCTCGAAGGGGTCAACATGGCGCCGACGCACGCCGCCCGCCTGGCCGCCATCTGCCGGCGGCTCCGCTGCAACGTCAACCTGCTGCGGTACAACCCCGTGGCGGGGTTGCCGTACACGCGGCCGTCCGCCGAGGCCGCGCAGGCGTTCCAGCGTGAGCTGCGTGAGCGTGGCGTGAACGCCCACCTGCGTCGCTCGCGGGGGCGGGACGTGGACGCGGCCTGCGGGCAGCTCCGCCGGCGGGCGGTCGAGGCGGCGGAGGCCGGATAAGCGTTGCCGGGGGGCGATTACGGCACCAGGAGCGGGCGTGCGGGGGGCGGTTCGGGCGGTAGACGCCTGGCACTGCTGTTGCAGTCCGCCGGCGCGACCGATAGACTGCCTGATTCTGCCCCTCGCCCGCGGCGAGCGTGTCGGGCGCCAGGGTAGCAGAGCTCACGAAGGAGGCCAGAGTTCCATGAGTGCGCGAACGGCGCTTGGTTTGCTGTTGGCAGTGGTCCTGGTGACATCGAGCGGGTGGGCGCAGGAGACGGGTGCGACGGCTCCGCAGCCGACGCCGTCGCCGGCGACTCAGCCGACGCCGCACGCCCCGCCTCCGGCTACGCCGCCGGCGCAGCCGTCCCCGGTGCTGACCAGGCCGCAGACGCCGCTGCCGCCCCCCGCGGACGGTGGCACGCCAAAGATGGAAGTCAGCCCGCTGGAGTTCCGCTTCGGGGAGGTGTGGGCCGGCACGCCGATGTCGCGGGAATTCACGATCAAGAACACGGGCGACGGGGCACTATCGACAAAGGTGCAGAGCTCGTGTGGATGCACTGTCGCGACGACTCCGAAGTCGCCGCTGCCGCCGGGCGAGTCGACCACGTTCACGATCACTTACGACACGAAGCGCCCGGGCCCGGCCAACAAGACCGTGACGATCACGAGCAACGACCCGCAGCGCTCGAGCATCGTGATCAAGGTCGAGGGCACAGTGAACCCGGTGTTCACGATGACGCCTTCGTCGGCGATCTCGTTCCCCTCACTTGAAGTGACCTCGGTTTCGACGCAGATGATGCGGCTTGAAAATAAGTACGAGAAGCCGCTGTCGCTGAAGCTCAAGGAGGGGCAGAACTTCGGTACGTTCGACATCGAGTTGCGCGAGGTCGAGCCACAGAAGGTCTACGAGCTCGTGGCGACGACGAAGCCCCCGCTGCGGATGGGCTCGAACCACGCCACCGTGGAGCTGGAGACGAGCGATCCGAAGATTCCGCCGCTCCAGGTCAGCGTCTTTGCCAACGCGCAGCCCCGCGTGTTCTCGACTCCGTTCTCGATCTTCGTGCCCCCGAACCGCACGGAGTCGTACGACGAGATGATCACGGTCATCACGCAGAGCGCGCCGCAGGCCAAGGTGACCGAGGCCCGTTGCGATATCCCGGGGTTCGCGTTCGAGATTCTGCCGCCCGAGCCCCAGCCTGAGGGCGTCGCGCAGATCACACAGCGGGTCAAGGTGCGGGTGCCCAAGTTTGAGGATATCCCCGAGACCGGCGGCATGATCACGCTAATGACCGACGACAAGGCGCCCGAGTACCAGAAGCTGGAGATCAAGGTGGTTCGCCGCGTCCCGCCGGCCCGACCCGCCACGACCCAGCCAGCGGCTCCGCTCGCGCCAACCACGAATCGCCCGGAGGCCCCGCCGCCGACGCCGCCGAAGTAAGACCGACCCGTATCCCTCGCGGAGAGGGAGGGGCCCGGCCCATGTTCCGCGTTCTGCTGGCCGAGCCGCTCGACCCGGAGAGCGAGGCCCGACTTGCGGCCGGCGCCGTCGTGGTTCGCGCGCCGGCGTGCGACGCGCTCACGCTCTGCCGGCTCATCGGCGACTGCGATGCGCTGGTGGCGCGCACGAGCACGCCCGTCACGCGCGCCGTGCTCCAATCTGGCCCGAGGCTGCGCGTGGTCGGTGTGGCGGGTGTCGGCGTCGACCGGGTGGATGTCAAGGCTGCCGCGGAGCTCGGCATCGCCGTGCTCAGTACGCCTGCCGCGGCGACGGACGCCGTCGCAGACCTGACCTTGGCGCTGATCCTGCACCAGCTTCGGCCCGTCGGTCGCCTCGCCGCCGCGTACCGGGCCGGCGCCTTCCACGCGGCCCGTGAGCATCCGCACGGCCGCGAGCTCGCCAGCTGCGTGGTGGGCATCGTGGGAATGGGGCGCATCGGCTCGGCGGTCGGGCGGCGCAGCGCGGCCTGCGGCGCCCGCGTCATCTACAACGACATCGTGCCGGTCGGCCCGTTCGACTTCGCGGCCACGCCGGTCGAGAAGGGGGAGATCTGGGAGCGAAGCGACATCGTCTCGCTGCACGTGCCGTTGACCGAAGCGACTCGGCGGCTCGTCGATGCGGCCGCCCTGTCGCGCTTCAAGCCGGGGGCGATCCTGGTCAACACGTCGCGCGGAGCGGTCGTTGATACGGCTGCCCTGACCGCGGCGTTGCAGACCAAGCGGCTCGGCGGGGCCGCGCTCGATGTGGTCGACCCGGAGCCGCTCCCCGCAGGCCATCCGCTCTTCGCGATCGACGCGTGTGTGCTCACGCCGCACATTGCCGCCCGGACGCACGAGGGCCTGCGGCGGATGTTCGGCATCGTGGACGCGGTTCTAGCGCGGCTACGTGAAACGGAAACCGACACTTCAGCTCGAAGTCCTGAGCGGAAGTAGACGGGGACGGGGCGCAGCGCAGCCAAAGCCGCCGCCGTCGGGGGCGGCTTCGACGACCCTTACAGGGTCGTGCTGGCGCTCGCCGCGTTAACCGGGGGCGGCGTCCGCCTGCGGCGGACTGGCCCCCGGCTACGATCGTGCAGCCCTTCGGGCTGCTGCGCGTGCGCGCCGCCGCGCGGAATCGAGTCGCCGGTAAGTCCCAACCGCTCTCAGCCAAGCGCTGGCAGCCCTTCGGGCTGCTGCGCGTGCGCGCGCCGCCCTCGTGCTCCGCGTGCGCGCGCCGCCCTCGTGCTCCGCGTGCGCGCGGCGCTCTCGTGCTCCGTGCGCGCCGCCCTCGTGCTCCGCGTGCGCGCGGCGCTCTCGTGCTCCGTGCGCGCCGCCCTCGTGCTCCGCGTGCGCGCGCCGCCCTCGTGCTCCGCGTGCGCCGCCCTCGTGCTCCGCGCGCGCCGCCGCGCGGAATCGAGTCGCAGGTAAGTCCCAACCGCTCTAAGCCAAGCGCTGGCAGCCCTTCGGGCTGCTGCGCGTGCGCGCGACGCCCGCGTGCTCCGGATGCGCGCGCCGCCCTCGTGCTCCGCGTGCGCGCGCCGCCGCGCGGAATCGAGTCGCCGGTAAGTCCCGACCGCTCTCAGTCATGCGCTGGCAGCCCTTCGGATTGCGTCGCGGCTGGCTCGCTCGCGCCGCTGGAGTCACGGCGACCGGCTGTTGATCTGGGCCAGGAGGTTGCGCATCTCCGGCTGATTCGGATCCAGTTCGAGCGACCGCAGGACGTACTGCGCGGCCTCGGCACGCAGCGCGGCCTCGTTTCGGTCCGGGAGGTGCGACACGCGGAACGTCAGGGCCGCAAGACGATTGAGCGTGAGAACGTGGTTCGGGTGGCGCTGATGCGCCGCCGCCAGCACGGCGCGGGCTTCATCGAAGCGGCCCGTGTGGCCGTAGGCCAGTGCCAGGTTGTGTGACGCGTCGATGACGTTGGGGTCGAGGGCGAGCACCGCCTCGAAGTCGAGCGCCGCCGCAGCCCACTCCTGGAGGTCCAGCAGAACCGTGCCGCGCTGCATGTGCGCCTCGACGCCGGGCGTGCGTTCGAGGGCGATCGTCCGGTCCCATGCCGCGCGGGCCGCCGCCAGGTGCCCGAGCCACGTGCGGGCCACGGCCAGGTTGTGCCAGGCTCGTGCATTGTCAGGCTCGGCGGCTACGACATCGTCTAGCAGCCGGATCGCGTCCGTCGCGCGGCGCAGGCGAAGCAGGACGGCGGCGTGCTCGTACTTGAGTTGCCGGTCGTCCGGGCTCGAGTCGCGTAGTGCGCGGACCGCGCGCTCAGCCTCGTCCCAGCGCCCCAGCTCGACCAGGGCGGCAAGCTCATCGCGCCGGGCCGCCTCGCTCTGCGGGTCGTCGTGCAGTGCGGCGCGGGCAGCGGAAAGTTTGCGCTCGGCGGCCGTCGTGGGCGGAGTGGCCCATTGCACGTTCGGCTCGCGCGACGGGGGGACTGACGCTGCGGCCGGCGGAGGTGTCGCCGGTGGAGTGGCTGCGGTTTCCGAGTCCGGCTGGACGTTGGCGGGTACCGGTTCTCTTGAGGGGGGCGGAGTCGCGGAGAGGCGGCGGTCGGTTGCGGCCGGCGCTGGTGCACGTGCCTGAGGGGCTGCGCCGACGTCAGACACCGCGCGCAGCGTGAAGTACACCGCGAGGCCGGAGAGAACCAGGAGGACGGCGATGAAGGTCGCGATGGTGCGCATAGGCGAAGACCGCGCAAAGCCACGGGACGGTGCCGCGCGTGGTGCAGTCTAGGGCATCATCCGCCTGCCCCGAAAGCCATGCTGAGTTGGCAGGAGCGTGTTCGCACGGCGACGGTCAGAGACAATTGCCGCAGGCACCGCAGCGGCTGGAAACCGGTGCCGGAAGGGGCGTGGCGCGGTGGTGCCGTCGCGCGCTCACGCCACACGCAGGGCGTCAATCACGTTCGTTCGCGAGGCGTGCCGAGCCGGGGCCAGCCCGGCGATGATGCACAGGGAGATCGTGAGCGCGACCGCCGCCGAGACCAGCGGCCAGGGCACAATGAACGGTGCCTGGAGTCCCCACATCTGTGCGGTCATGGCGGTAGTGTTGACGGCCAGGTGCATTCCCAGCGCCAGGCCCAGTCCGCTGCCGCGCACGCCCAGCACCAGTGCCTCGCCGATGATCAAGCGCGCGATCAGCCCGCGCGTCGCTCCCACGGCGCGCAGGATTGCGATGGGGCGCGTCCTGGCGGCCACGTTCGCGGTCATCAGGTTCGCCACGCCGATCGCCGCCACCAGAAGCGCCACGGCCGGCACTGCGGTGAGCAGGTAGGTGAGTTGCGTGAGCTCGCGGTCGATCTGGTCCTTGAGTTCGCGGGCCGTGCCCCAGAACGCCTGGTGCGCGCCCAGCTTCATCTTGAGATCCTGGAGAAGCTGCGCCTCCTGGTAGTAACGCCAGCGGCTCTCGCGCGGCAGCGTCGCATTGAGCAGGTCGTCGGTCGGCTTGCCCAGAGGCGAGTCGGAGCCGGGCGGCTGCCAGTCGGGCGGGGGGGGCGTATCGGGCAGGTTGAAGTTCAGCAGGACCATGCGGGCCCCGTCGACGTTGAACAGCCGCTTGAGGTCCGCGTTCGTCCCGATGACCGACCCGGACGCGACGACGTACGCCTCGCTCTCGAGCTGAAAGTACCCCGCGGCGATGTCGAGCGCTGGCGAGTCGATCACACCCGCGACCTTGAACTCGGTCCAGCGGTCGTTGAACCAGACGCGCACGCGATTGCTGACGACGATGTTTCCGTTCTCGTCGCGCACTTCCTCGATGCCCTTGCGGCGCGTGCGGGCGAAGTCGGCCGCGACGAGCACGTAGCCACCCTGTCGCAGCAGGCGGCGCGCGGTGGCTTCGTCGCCCTGTCCCGGAATGAACTCGAGGCGGACCAGGTCCAGGAAGCTGTCGGGCTCGGTGCCGAGGAACCACGTGACCGAGAGCAGAACCTGCTCCATCAGCAGCGGCCGCTCCTCGACCACGACATTGACCGCGTTGGCGACCGTGAAGTTGCGCACGCCCGGGGTGCTCGCGATGACGGCGGCGGCGTCCCCCTCGATCTGCTCGTAGCTCCAGATGTACCCCTCCGGGAACTGCCGCGGGAACTGCCAGCCGGACTTGAAGCTCTCGCTGACCACCACGAGGCCGACGATGAGCGAGAGCCCGACCATTAAGCCACAGCAGATACCGGCCGAGCGCCAGACCGCCCGCCCAACCTGGTCCTGAAGCAGGCTGAGGCGCACTCGCAGCAGGGCGGCCACCAACGGGACGGCCAGGCGGCTGACCAGCCAGACCGCGACCGGGGCCGCGGCGGCGTACCCGACGTACAGCAGCACCACCGCTGTCGCGGCCCACTGGACGAAGTCCATGTCGCGGCGCACGCGCTCGGTGACGACGTACCATTGCAGCGCCAGCGCCGCGATCGCCACAAGAAGCGGGACGGCCATCAGGGCCGGGTGCGGGAGGCGAGCGCGGGGCCGCGTGGCCTCGAGCGGCGAGACGCGCGCGGCGGCCAGGGCCGGCAGCACGGCGGCCACCAGCGTCGTCGCCAGCCCGGCGATGCACGCCAGCATCACGCCCCGCCAGCTCACGGCGAACGTGCCGACGTATTGCGGCACGAGCTGGACGGTCAGCAGCGTCAGCCCGAGTCCGATCGGCACGCCCGCGGCGATCCCGACCACGCCAAGCGGGAGCACCTCCGCGAGCGTCAGCGTCGCGAGTTGCGCGCGCGTCGTGCCGACGCACCGCAGCAGCCCCATCTGCGCGACGCGCTCCACCAGGCCCATGCTCAGCGTACTGAGGATGATGAACAGCGCCGTCAGCATGGCCACGCAGCTCAGCAGAACGAGCACGACCTCCTGCTGGTCCTGCGCCCGGCTGACCTGCGAGAGCCGGGCCGCCGCGCTGCGCACCTGTGCGGTCGGGGCGTCGCCGCGGAGTGCGGCCCGGATGCGCGCCGCCGCATTCACGACGCTGCGCTCATCCTTCTCGGCCAGCACGACGTCGATCGATGTCAGCAGCGCGTGCTTGGCGGCGATGCGCTGGAGCACCGGCAGCCGCACCAGCGCGACGCCCTTCAGGAATCGGGCGATGCGGCGGCGCTCGATCAGCCCGACGATCTCGAGCTCGGTGGCCGACTCCGGCGCGCCGGTCCCGCGATAGAGCATGACGCGGTCGCCGAGCCCGACCCCGGCCTCGCGGGCGATCGAAGCTTCGAGGACGCACGCGTTGTCATCCTCGGGCGTCAGCAACCTGCCGGCCACGAGCATGCGGCTCCAGTCGCGAATCGCCGGCTCGCGTTCCAGGTCGATCCCGTGGACATCGAGCTGGTTGCTCCAATAGCGGCCAGCGACCCGGTCCGCCCGCCCCTCGGGCGTGTCCGGGCTGCGGTACACGGCGGCGGGAAGGCGCTGCACGAGCAGCGGCGTCACGCGCTCGACACCCTCGAGCTGCTCGATCTTGCGGGCCAGGCGCTGTGGCAGCGTGTCGTAGCGCCCCAGCGGCGACTGGATGTTGATCTGCGACTTGCCGACGTACGAAGCGCCCCAGTCCGCGGTCGCGCGGCGCACCGACTCGTAGCAGCAGGTGACCCAGACGACCGCCCCGACCCCCAGGGCGATCGCCAGCAGGGCCGCGAGCGTGCGCAGCGGCTTAGCCCGCCAGTTGCTGGTAGCCAGTTGCAACCAGTGCTGCATCCAGGGAACCCTGCGGGGCCAGCGTGCCGACCACGCGCCCGTCCTTGAGCACGATGACCCGGTCCGCGAAGGCCGCGCCCGCGGCTTCGTGGGTCACCATCAGGATCGTCTTGCCCTGCTCGCTGGCGAAGCGGCGCAGCAGCGCCCAGATCTCCACCGACTGCTTCGAGTCGAGGTTGCCGGTCGGCTCATCCGCCAGGACGATCGCCGGGTCGTTCAGCAGCGCGCGGGCGATCGCGACGCGCTGCTGCTCACCTCCGGAGAGCGCGTCGGGCCGATGATGAGCGCGCTCCGAGAGGTGGACGGCCGCGAGCAGCTCGTTAACGCGCTGCTCGCACGCGGCCAGCGACGTGCCCTCGAGCAGCATCGGCAGGGCCACGTTCTCGCGGGCGGTCAGCGTGGGCAGCAGGTTGTAGTCCTGGAAAATGATGCCCATCCGGCGTCGGCGGAACACGGTCCGCGCCCGGTCCGACAGCCCGGCCAGGTCGTGGCCCTCCACCAGCACCTGCCCATTGGTCGGGCGGGTCAGCCCGCCCACCAGGTGCAGGAGCGTGCTCTTGCCCGAACCGCTGGCCCCCATGATCGCGAAGAACGCGCCGCGGGGCACGTCCAGGTCGACACCGGCCAGTGCTCTCACGCGCCGCCCGGACGAATCGTAGATCTTCTCCAGCCCGCGGACCGACACGACGCTCTCAGCAGCAGAAAGTCCCGGCGCCGCCTCGGGCGACGGGGTGGCGGCGGGGTCGGCGGCGGTTGAGCGAGCATCCAGCATTGAGGCAGTGTAGGCGTGCCGCGCGCACGTCACAACGCGGACCGCGCGTTGACCCGCCCGGCGGCGGCGCTTAGCCTCCAGCCCATGGCCTCGTCTCCTGCGGTATCCGCGGTTTCCGACTGGACGGCGCGACTGCGCCTGCTCCTGGCTGCGTCGCTTGTCTGGGCCGGCTTGCACTTCACCGTCGGCGCGACCTTCTTCCGCGGCGGGCCGGACCGGCCGATCGTGCTGGCGGCCGTCTCGCCGCTCGGCGGCATCAGCGTGGCGCTGGCCTTCACGGTCGCAGCCGCCCTCGCCGCTGTCGTTGCTGGCGGGCCGGACGCGCGGCGGGCTCTGTTCGCGCTGGGGCTGGGCGCCGCGGCATGGGTTTTCGAGCGCGGCGGCACCGGCGGCACGATGGACAAGTGGCTCGTGCTCGTGCACGAGCGCCCCGGGCCGGCCAATGCGGCGCCGTACTGGCCGCTCCTGCTCGATTACTTGTACCTTGCGATTGGGCTGACCGGCGCTTACGTCGCAGCAAGCTTCGTCGCTGCCCGCCTCGCGGACGGGCAGCCGGCCACCGGCACCGCCGGGCCGCGCGCCGCCGTGCAGGACCTCCAGTCCGCCGCCGCGTCGTTCGCGACTGTGCTCATCGTCTCGGGGCTGGTGATCGTGCTCGCGACCGGGCCGGCGACGTTCGTCACCCTGCGCGGACAGGTGTACTTTGCCGTCGCGGTCGGCTTCATCCTGGGCGTCTACGTGGCTGGCAAGCTCTCGCCAGTGCGGCCGCTCGCGTGGCTCTGGCCGTTGCCGATCGTGCTCGGCGTGATCGGGGTGCTCGTGGCGATCTGGTCGCCGGCGCTGATGCTGCCGGAGCCGTACCGGCAGCAGGATGTCATCCCGGCCTGGGGGCTCGTGCGGCCGCTGCCCATCGAGATGGTGAGCGTCGGCATCGCGGCGCTGTGCGCGAGCCTCAAGCCGAAGCACGCCGGTCGCCACTGACGGGCGGGTTCGATCTTCTCATCGAGCGACGTACAATAGCGCGTATGCACCTGCTGTGGTGGAATGAGCGTCGCCGTGAGACGTGGGAGCAGGTCCGGGACCGGATGGTCGCGGAGACTTCCGCGTTCATTGACGAGGGACTTCGCCACCCCGAGCTGGCGGTGCACATCCCCGTGGTCGAGGCCGGGCGTGGCGACTTTCCGCCTTCGCTCGCTCGGGCGTTCTGGGACCCGATCTTGAGCGACACGTAGGGTGGCCGCGCGGTGCGCCCGCGGCCGCCGGGACCTGCGCGGTCGCGCCGGTTCGCGCGCACGCTGCGCGCACTGCGGGTAAGGCCGACTTACGCGGCCGATAAGCGCCCGTGTGATGCCGGAGATCGCCTGCTGCCAGCCCCCGATTCGACCGTATAATCCTGCTGCGGGCCGCCGTTTGCGAGCCTCAGGCCCCAGCCAGGACCCACGCATGAAGGTACTCGCACGCACCCTGGGGCAGATGATCGTGCTCTTTGCTGTGGCGTCGGCGGTTGCGCTGACCGCCAACGAGCTGCGCCGGGGCGGGCACGATCCGGGGCGGAATGGTGCCACGTCGGGCGGGCGTCCGAGCAACTGGATCGACATCAACCGCGCGTATTTCGCACGCCGTGCGCCCGCGCCGCTCCCTTCTGACCCCGTGGCCCCCGCCGCCGTCCCGGGACAAGCGCAGAACGGGGTCGCGATCGAGGCGCCGCCCGCGGCTGTGCCATACCGCGTCGTTGACCTGGAGACGGTGCGTGCCGCGGTGAATGACCCGCTCTACGAAGTGGGGCAGATCGTGCTGGTCGATGCCCGCGACGACGCGGCCTATAAGGCCGGCCGAATCCCCGGCGCCATCCAACTCGACTACTACCGCCTCGAGGGCTACATCGAGCGCGTCATGGACGCGGCCTTCGCGGCGCAGCAGGTGATCGTGTACTGCAACGGCGGCCGATGCGAGGACAGCCTGCTGGTCTGCCAGGAGCTCGAGCTTCGCGGGATCCCGCGAACCGTGATCTGTCTCTTCAAGGACGGTTGGGAAGCTTGGAAGGCGGCGGATCTGCCGACCGAATCCGGCCCGGCCCGGGAGCAGTAGACATGCAGGTCCGACGCGGACTTCTCACCCGGCTCGACGAGACGGGCATTCCACTCCTGATCGCCTGCCTCGCCGTGGGCGGCATGTTCGCCTACCTGGCCCTGCTCAAGCTGAGCAACCCGTTCGAGTTCCTCAAGCAGGTCAACCAGTATCAGATCTTCCCGGCCGACCCGCCCCAACTGATGAACTTCCTCTCGCTCATGCTGCCGTACCTGGAGTTGATCTGCGCCGCGGCGCTGATCTTCGGATTCCTCCTGCGCGGGGCGGGAGCCACGATCCTGGCCATGCTGCTCTTCTTCTGCCCGCTGCTCGTCTACCGGGCGATGCAGGAGTACGCCAGCGGAGCGTTCCCCGGCTTCTGTTGGGTGAAGTTCGATTGCGGTTGCGGAACCGGCGAGGTGTTCATCTGCCGCAAGCTGCTCGAGAATGCGGCACTCATTGTCGGCTCGCTGATCACGGTGCTGTCGCGGTCGCGGTTCTTGTGCCTGGAGGCGCTTCTTCGTCGCCGGCCGCGCGGGGCGAACGGGCTCGAGCCGGCGCTGAGCGGTGCGTAGCGTGTGACCGGGCTCCGTGGGCCGGGGCGAGAATCGGGAGAGACAGTCATGCACGTCATCGTCGACCTGTGCGTTGTGCCGCTGGGGGTCGGCGTTTCGGTCTCCAGCTACGTTGCCGCGTGCGAGCGGGTCATCCGCGAGGCCGGGCTCACCGCCCAGCTTCACGCCTTCGGCACGAACATCGAGGGAGAGTGGGACGCGGTGTTCGCCGCCGTGAAGCGCTGCCATGAGGTTGTGCACGAAATGGGCGCGCCGCGCATCAGCACGACGATCCGCCTCGGAACGCGGACGGACCGCCCGCAGTCCATGGCCGACAAGATCCGCAGCGTCGAGGCCAAGCTGGCCTCCGGTTGAGAAATCGTCGACCGCGGGTTACCCCGGACAGGCGTATCGCTGGCCATGGGTCGGCGGCCACGGCGAAGGCGTTATCGGCACCCGACGAGATTCCGAAAGCACTCCCCAGCCTCTCGGGCGCGCACGCCGATCTACCATTGATGGCATCAAGCGGCGTCACTTCTGCGAGAGCGGCAGACCGGGCGCGGGCTAGGGCGCGCGCCGCCGTACCCGAGCAGGTTCTCACGCTGCCGCGCGGCCGGACGATCGCTTACCCGCACGATCACGCGGTGACGGTGTACCTGCGAGAGGACGACTTCGGGCTGTCGCGCTACCCCCGCGATCTGGTCTCCGACCTGCGACTGCTGCACTGGGAGCTGGACGGCGTGCTCGTGGTCGTCCTCATGCTGCGGCTGGATCGCAACGACCACTTCACGTTCGAGCACTGGATCAACGCCGCCGAACCCGCCGGTGTACGCATGCTCCAATGCCTGGCAGCGCAGGGCGACACCGACGTGGTGCTCGTGGGTGACACGGACATTCGGCCCTACCGAGTCCGAAACGACATCGCGGGCGACGCCAGCCGACTCGTCGCGCGGCTCCGAGCGCACCCGGCCTGGACGGCCGAGGCGTTCACGTCGGCGGTCTCACGCATCGGCCAACTCTATCCGACGCCGCACGCCCTGTGGTGGTCGAGCCCGCCTCCTATCAAGCGCGGGCGGCGCGGCCGGGCCCGCTGACCACTGCGCTGTCCGCACCTCGCTCTGTCGTAAGTCGTCGCTCTCCGCGTCGCTTCGTATCGAACGTGCGCCAGCCGCTTGCTGCGGTGACTGCGTCGGATACCCTGATAGCGACGTGAAGCGCGCCCGAGTGAAGCGAATTCCGATGCGAGTCGCCGTGCTTGTCGGCCTGGTGGCCAGCCTCTCGGGGGCGCCCGCGTGCGACCGCCGGCCGGCGCCGCCGGGTGAGCCACCACTGAACCCCAGTGCGATGGCGGGCGCCCCGCGTCTCGAGACCGTGGCGGACTTGGTACAGCTCGTCGCGGCGGATGTTTCGGCTGGCCAGGCAGACGCCGAGCAAGCTGCCCAAACGCGGGCCGAGGGGAGAGCCAAGCCGGCGCCGCAGCTCATCTTCAGCACGCCGGAACGGTGGGCGGGCGTGCCGCTCGGCGCTGCGGCCGGCGCCACCGGGCCCGTGCCACAGCGGTTCATCGTGCCGCGCGCGGCGGGTGATCGCTTGGACGCGGAGTTGATCGTTCGGCCACCGAGTGCGGCAGCGCCGTCGGTCGAGGCGCTGCTCTCGGCGTGGCGACGGCAGGTTGACGCGGGCGCCGCTCAGCCGCTCGTCGACGGACAGGTGCGGACGGAGGCGCTCGAGGTGAATGGGTTGGGCGTTACGCTGGCCGAAGCGCGGAGCGACCTAGCGGCGACGGCGGCAGGCGAGCTTCCCCGGCCGCAGCACTTCCTGGCCGCGTTCGTGTCCGGCCCGGATGGCGTGTGGAGCTTCGAGCTGAGCGGGCCGCCGAACACAGTGAGCGAGCACCGCGACGCATTCCTGGAGATGATTCGGACCCTGCGCGTCGAAACCGGGGAGTGAATCTGCGGTCGCGTTGGTGCGTGTCCTTGGAGCACCCGCTGCCAGCGGGGGTCGCGCCAGTCGAACGGTACGCCGGATTGAATCACGGCCTGCGACTCGGCCCCAGGCGAAAAGAGCCCGCAGATAGCGCGGGTGCTCCACAGTTGCTGGGATAAGTTCTAGCTTCTACTCGACCCGGCTCACATCGCGGCGCTTCTCGAGCTCAGCCACCTGCCGCTCGAGTCGCTTGACCTGCTCGTAGAGCTCTGGCAGGCGGCCTACGTACACGATCTGCCGCTTGGCGTCCTGGATCGGGATCGCGGGTTGGCCGAGGACGGTTTCGCCAGGGCCGACGGTGTTGGTGACGCCGGCCTTGGCCCCGACGGTGGCGTGGT
>CAADGM010000015.1 GCA_900696535.1 uncultured Planctomycetota bacterium | reverse complement strand
CCGTGGTCGAGGATCTCCAGCCGAACAGTGGCGGGGCAGCGCGCCCGGATTGCCTCGTCGAACAGCTTGCTCAGTTTCTCGCCGCTCTGGTTCGGCACCAGCCGCATGCTGACTTTCGCGCCGGCGTCCTTCGGGATGATCGTGTTCTTACCCTCGCGCATGAACCCGCCGAAGATCCCGTTCACGTCCAGCGTCGGCCGAATCCAGCGCCGCTCGTTGGTCGTGTAGCCCTCCTCGCCGCACAGCCCCGCCACGCCGAGATCCCGCGCGAACTGCGCCTCATCGAACGCGAGCCGGCGGAACTGCTCGCGCTCAGAGGCGTCGGCCTCGACGACGTCATCGTAGAAGTGCGGAATGGTCACGCGGCCGCGCTCGTCGTGCAGCGACGCGATGATGCGGGCCAGCACGTTGGCCGGGTTCGGCACGGCTCCGCCGAACGACCCGCTGTGCAAGTCGTGCTTCGGGCCGCGAATGAAAATCTCCTTGTAGAGCAGCCCGCGCGTGCCGTACGTGATCGTCGGCCAGCCGTCCGCGTACATACCCGTGTCGCTGATCAGGATGTGGTCGCAACGCAGCAGGTCGCGGTGAGCGGCCATGAACCCGTCCAGGCTCGGCGAGCCAATCTCCTCCTCCGCCTCGATCAGGAACTTCAGGTTCACCGGCAGCTTCTTCTCGGTCGCCAGCCACGCCGCCGCCGCGCGCACGTACAGCAGCACCTGGCCCTTGTCGTCCGACGAGCCGCGACAGATCAGCAGGCCGTCCTTGACGACGGGCTCGAAGGGGTCGGCATCCCACAGCGACAGGTCGCCCTCCGGCTGTACGTCGACGTGCCCGTAGACGAGGTACGTCGGCTGGCCCGGCGCGCCGAGCCACTCGGCGTAGCACAGCGGGTGCCCGCCGGTCTCGTGGACGTTCGCCTTGAGGCCGACGCGTTGGCACAGGTCGCGGGTCCACTCGACGGCGGCCCGCACGTCGCCCTTGCGCTCGTCCTTGGTGCTGATGCTGGGAATGCGGCACAGAGCCCGGGCCCACTCGAGGTGCTCGGAACGGTGCTGGCGGAGATAGCTGGCAAGCTGGTCCATGCGCTGCTCCTGACGAGGCGTTATGCCCCGCATGGTAAGCCGGCGGGGCACGCGGGGCGAGCCGGGTTCGTGTCGCGAGCCGGCCGGCGCTGCCGCATAAGGTGGCGCGACTTCCCGCGGCGCGCACCAAACCGGCCGAGTACAAGACCGGCCCGGCGACCGACCCGCCAGCGAGCGCGGGGTCGGTCTCCCAGCGTCATTCCCGCGTACGCGGAATCCAGGTCTGCACTGCTCGCAGAGCAGGGGCACGCGGTCAGTCGCTGCGTTAGGCCCACGCGTGCGGGGGCCTGTGCCGATTTGCGGCACGCCGATACAGGGGCCGAATAATCTGCGCCGGGCGTCTGGCCCGCCGGCCGGATTCGTTCGATGAGTCATAGAGAGTCGTGGCTCGCCCCGGGGCAGCCGAACACCTGCCCGGACCCGTTCCGCGCAGTCGGAGCCAGGACTGAGCGCCTCGGGGTTGCGATGAGAACCGAGCGCCACGGGGAATCGCTTCCGCCGGCGGCGCGACTTCGAGCAGGGTGCACCGGCCGTGAGAACGTTGCTCTTCGCAGTGTGCTTCTCCGTCGGCGTGACGCTCATGATCGTCAGCGGGTACCTGCCTCGCCCCGCGACCGCCGATAACCGGCCCGAGTCACGCGGCATCGTCCTGGTCAGCGACCGCGTCGCCCGCGAGGCCCGCCGCGCGCTTCGCTCGATGGAGTACAGAAGCGCTCCGACCATCGTCGCCGCCGAGCAGATCACGGTTCGGAGCGGCTTCGACCCCGACGAAACCGACGACGAGGTCGAGGATGACCCTCCGGCCGACACTCCGATCGACTTCGCGCCTGAGGCCGACCCCGCGGCCGATGGCCCCGAATCCGACCTCCCCGCGACGCCGCGCAACTACGGCGCGTCGCAGGCCGACGACGAAGCCTGGTCCGGTCTGGCCGAAGACGAGGCGACGCCGCCGGCGCCGGACGCGGGTGAGCCCGAACTACAAGATGACTCGCCTGCGCGTTCGGCGTCGTCTCCGGATACACCCGACGTGGATGAGCCCAGCACGCCCGAGCCCGACACGCCGCTCCCCCGGGCTAGTGCGGGCGAGGACCGCGTCGCCTGGGCTGGCTGGGACGACCTGCCACTGGACGCAGGCGGCAGCACGGGCGCGGGGCTGGCGTACGAGTGGAAGCAGACCGCCGGTCCGCGCCGGCTCGAACTCGACGACGCGGGTGCCGCGCGAACGGTTGCCCGCGGCCTGCTGGCGGCGGGCGTGATGAGCTGGTCGCCGGGGCTGTACCGGTTCGAGGTTACCGTCACGGACGAGTTCGGACGCGTCGCAACGGACGAGGTGGACGTGGTCGTGCTGTACGCGCCGGAACTGACGGTCGTGCCGGCGGCGCAGCGCGGCTTCCGCGAGCGGGATGGTTACTGGCTGGGCCACTACGAGGCGGTGAGCGTGCAGGATGGACCCGAGGACGCGGTCTTCCAGGTCCGCTCGCCGACCGCGCTCACGTTCACGCGGATCAGCGGCGGAGCTTACGACGTCGCGAGGCTGCCGGACGCGGGTGACGAATACCAGTATGAGTTGGTCGTGTATCGAGATGGTGACGCCGAAACGGTGGTCGAACTGCTCGTCGACACGGACGAGGGCGTGCCGGGCGTGCTGCGGCTGGTGGTGCGCCAGTAGCGCGTTAGTCGAGGTGCAGTAGCGTCGGACCTCCGCGTCCGACGAGGCCGCGTAGCGTCGGACCTCCGCGTCCGACGACACCGGTCGAAGACCGGCGCCACAGGATTGCCGGTGCACGAGGCGGCGGTGGTACAGCGCCGCGTCGGACCGCGAACCGAGACCGTCGGCGTCTGCGAGGCTTGTTATGGCGACGGTGCTCTGGCTCATCGGGTTCGGCCTGATGATGGTGAGCTTCAGCTTCCTCTTCGCCCGCCCGCAGCCGCCGCGCGCGCCGCGGATCACCGTCGATGTGAGCGTCGTGGAGGGGCCGAGCCGCGCGCGGCGGTAGCGGTCAGCGTGGGCGTCAGCCTGAGCCAGCAGGCGGCGCGGTCCCGCGCAGGCCGCGGACGGAGAAAAGAAACCGGGGCGGTCGAGGACCGCCCCGTGGGGACCTTCGCGGAGTCTCTTGCAGAAACGCGACTGGCTGCCGCCGCGGCCGCGATGAGCGCGGGCCGTAAGCGGCGCCGGCTGCTTCTGCTGCGGGATTGTTCCGGATACCAAGTGTCGCAGTCACGCCCGGCCGGCGTGGTTTGCACCGTCGTGCGCGGTTGCGGCTTTTGGGACCTGTGCAGGGGACGCGCCGTGAGTCGCCCGGGCGTGGGCGCTCACCAGCAGCCCGAGCTATCCGGCAGATGGGAAGACGCCGAGAGAGCAGGGCCAGGATCGCCGTTTCAGACGACAGCCACCCGCTGATAGCGGGCGCTCCACGGGTTCTGGGATCGCGACTAGGCGAGCTTGGCCCGCAGCCACGTCTCCGCGGCCGCGAGCGCTTCGCCCAGCTTCTCGGGCTGCTTGCCGCCGGCCTGGGCCATGGTGGGCGGGCCGCCGCCGCCGCCGCCCACAATGGGCGCGATGGTCTTGACCAGGTCGCCGGCCTTGATGCCTTTCTTGACGAGGTCGTCGGTGACGGCGACGAGGAGCAGTGCCTTGCCGGACGCCGGACGCGGAGGTCCGGCGCTACTGCTCGCCGGGCCGCTCGCCGGACTCGAAGGTCCCGCGCTGCTCTCCTCGGCTACGTGCACGCCGAACACGATCGCCGCCGAGCCGGCCTTCTGCTTGACGATGTCGGCGGCGTGCTTGAGCTGGTCGACGGGTGCGTCCGGCAGCTCGGCCACCAGCACGGTCGTGCCGGCGACCTTGGTCGCGCTGGCGAGGAGCGAATCGACGCGCTGCCGCACCGCGGTGCCCGCGTCGGCTGCGCTGGCCTTGTGCTCGGCCTTGAGTCGCTTCTGAAGCTCCTCGATGATCGTCCGCAGCCGGGCGCGGTGTCGGGCCGGCACGACGGCCCCGGCCAGCGTGTTCTGAAGCTCGGAGATGCCAGCCGCGATCGTGTCGGCGGAGGACCGGCCGGAACTCGGTGCCCCAGTGTCCGACCCCGTGGCACCTGTCCCTCTTGCTCCCGGCGTCGCACCAGCTCCCTGTTCCACGCTCCGCGTCCCCTCCGCCTCCCGAAGCAACCCCTCGCCCCGCTGCACCAGCGCCTCGCCGCACTCGTCGATGAGCTTGGCGGTCGGGCCGGTCATGCCCACGACACGACGAACGCCCTTCGCGACGGCCTCCTCGCTGACGATGATGAAGTGCTCGATCTCCGACGTGCGCTTCAAGTGCGTCCCGCCGCAGAATTCGATCGAGTACTTCCGCCACTGCGCGTTCGCCGGGTCGGCGACGAGCTGCTCGACCGGCACGCCGATGCACATCGTGCGGACCACGTCCGGATAGCGCTCGCCGAAGACCGCCCGAAGCCCGTTGATCCGCAGAGCCTCGGCCTGCGGCACCTCGCGGATGTGGACGGGCAGGTCGCGGCGGATCACGTCGTTGCACAGGGCCTCGACGCGTTCGATCTCCTCCGGCGTCATGGCCCGGTTGTGGGAGAAGTCGAAGCGGGTCTTCTCGTGATCGACGAGCGAGCCCTTCTGCATCACGCCGTCGCCAAGCACCTCGCGCAGGGCCCAGTTGAGCACGTGCGTGCCGGTGTGGTTCTTCATGGTGGCCTGGCGGTGGGGGTCGACGGTGACCTCAACCTGCTGGCCGGGCTTCAGCTCGCCCATCACGAGCGTGCCGACGTGGATGACCGCATCGGCGACGCGCGTCGTCTCCTCGACGTCGAAGCGCAGCGAGCCGCCGCCGATTTCGCCCTTGTCGCCGACCTGGCCGCCGGCCTCAGCGTAGAAGCAGGTTCGATCGAGAACGATGCCGGCCCGATCGCCGGGGCGCAGCGCATCGCTGACGATGCTCGCGGGACCGTCCTCCGGCAGTCGGATGATGCCGCGAATGGTGGCGGTCAAGCGCTCAGTTTCGTACTTGTGGTGGTCATCGGTGGCGCCGAATGCGGCGACGAGCTCGGGCGGAATCTCGGCATGGTGTACGTGGGCCTTGCCGCCGGCGCGGGCCCGCTCGCGAGCCTCCTCCATCAGTCGCTCGTACTCGCCGATGTCGACCCGCAGCCCCTTCTCCTGGGCCATGACCTCGGTCAGGTCGATCGGAAAGCCGTACGTATCGTGCAGCTTGAATGCGTCCTCGCCGGAGATCTCCCCGTGGTGGTCCGTTCGGGCGCGCTCGGCGGCGTCCTCGAACAGCGCGATGCCGCGCCCGAGCGTTCGGCCGAACGACTCCTCCTCTTCGCGGAGCACGTCCTTGACGTGCTCCGGGTTTTTCCGCAGCTCGGGAAACGCGTCCCCCATCGCGGCCACGACCGTGTCAACGAGCCGGCACAGGAACGGCTCGTGCAGGTTCAGGTGCTGCCATCCGAAGCGCACCGCGCGGCGCAGGATGCGTCGCAGCACGTACCCGCGTCCCTCCTTGTCCGGCACGGCCCCATCAGTGATCGCGAATGTCAGCGTGCGGATGTGGTCGGCAATGACACGGCAGGCTTCGTCCCGCATGTCCCCCGCGATCATTCTCGCGTACCGATTCTCGCGCTCGAGAGAACCGACACGGGTCACGCCGCGCGAGCCGTACTCGTGCCCGCTCAGCCTCTCGACCGCTTCGATGATCGGCGTGAACGCCTCGGTCGCGTAGTTGTTGTTGTGCCCCTGGAGCACGCCCGTCACGCGCTCGAAGCCCATCCCCGTATCCACATGCCGCGCCGGCAGCGGCGTGAGTCTCCCGTCCGGACCGCGGTTGAACTGGATGAAGACCAGGTTCCAGATCTCCATCACCCGTGCGTCGCCGGCGTTGACCAGTTTCCCGCCGCTCTTGTCCGGCGTCAGGTCGATGTGAATCTCGCTGCACGGCCCGCAGGGCCCCGTGTCGCCCATTTCCCAGAAGTTGTCCTTCTTGCTACCGGCGTGAACGCGTTCCGGCGGGAGGATCTTGAGCCACAGCTCGCGGGCCTCGTCGTCCGGCTCGAGGTGCTCGGCCGGGTCGCCGCGGAAGTAGGTGGCGTGCAGGCGCGTGGAGTCGATCCCCCAGACCTGGGTCAGCAGCTCCCAGGCCCACGCGATGGCCTCGGTCTTGAAATAGTCGCCGAAGGACCAGTTGCCGAGCATCTCGAAGAACGTGTGGTGATAGGTGTCATGCCCGACGTCGTCGAGATCGTTGTGCTTACCGCCGGCGCGGATGCACTTCTGCGTGTTGGCGACCCGCCGCCAGGGGGGCGTCTGAGTCCCCAGGAAGTACGGCTTGAACTGGTTCATCCCCGCGTTCGTGAAGAGCAGCGTCGGGTCGTCGTGCGGCACGACGGGCGAGCTGGGCACGAACGCGTGCCCGCACTTCTTCACGAAGAAGTCAATGAACTCCTGGCGAACCTGGGCGGCGGTCCTCGACATGGGCGACTCCACGGCAGCCGGGCCGATGCCCGGGAGTGTACGAAATTCCGATGCGCCTTGCAGGCGGCCGGCGCGTCACAGACCGGCCGCGCACGAAGGTGCTGATTGCGCCGCCCGAAGCGCAGCGCGAACGCCTGGTCCAACCGCCCAGCAAGCCTGCCCGCCGCGAGCCCCGACCCCGGTCCGCAGCTCGCGCTTACCCCGGACGCAGATACTTGATCAGCACGAAGCCGCCGATGAGTAGCGCCACGAACGCGATCGCGAGCACGTCAAAGTACCTGTCGATGAAGCGCTTAATGGGCGGCCCGAACAGGTACAGCAGGCCGGCAACGAGAAAGAATCGCGCCCCGCGCCCAAACAGCGACACGGCCAGGAACCCGCCCAGCTCCATGCTGAACGCGCCGGAGGCGATCGTGAAGACCTTGTACGGAATCGGGGTAAACGCCGCGACCAGGACGATCCAGTAATCGTACGTTTGGTACAGATGCTCGACCTTCGCGTAGTACGCCTCGGCGCTGTAGAACTTGATGATCGGCTGCCCGACGGCCTCCATCAGGAACATCCCGATCACGTAGCCCAGCACCGCCCCCAGCACGCTGGCCACCGTGCAGTTCAGCGCCAGCCACCACCACTGCTTCCGGGCCCCGAGCACCAGCGCGATCAGTAGCACGTCCGGCGGGATCGGGAAGAAGCTCGACTCGGCGAATGAGATGATGAACAGCGCCAGGGCCGCGTACGGCGTCGTTGCCCAACTCAGCACCCAGTCGTACAGGCGGCGGTGCCAGTGCCAGTGTGGCCTACTGGCCGGAATGGTCGCCGCGGGGGCTTGTGCAACGGGCTCGGGGGCGTTCGTCATGTCGAGCGGGTCCTCGATGCTCGGTTCGGGCGCGTCGGCGTCCGGCGGCGGTAGGACGATAGTCCAAATCGCGGCTTGTGCCAGCCTGGCGCGCTCACGGCTGCTACCGGGCGGGGTGCCGCCGACCGCGGGGGGGGGGGCGCAGCGGCCCCAAACCGGCCTGCACCGAGAAAATAGAACCGAATCAGTATTGCTTCCGACCTGGTAACCGCGGATAATTCCAAGGTGTTCTCGGGCCAAAACCTGTTCTCCGTTTTGACGTGATCGAGCTTCGTGCCGCGTCCCGGGCGAGTGACCCAGTCGGCGGCGCGGCCCCACCACCTTGGAGGATTCGAGAGATGATGCGCAACTCCATGATTCGTAATAGTTTGCTGGCCATCGCTGCCCTTCTTGCTGCGCCCGCCCTTGCGGCCGTGCCCGGCACCGTTGCCACGTTCGACTCCGGCCCGGACGACTTCGTTGGCAGCACGATTTCGACTGTCCAGATTCACCTGGGCGACGACGGGAACCCGGGCGGGCACCTCGTCATTCGCAAGATCACGGACCCCGGGTTCGACATCGGCACACAGAATAGCGTTTGGCCGGAGTTCCTGGGCGACTACGCCGCTGCCGGCGTGACGGGCGCCGGCGTCGACCTCAACGTTTTCCTCGACCTCGACGAGGCCATGCTGCGCTTCCGCCGGGACGTCTTCGAGAACGGCTGGAACTATGACTTCGGCGCGATTGCCGCCAACCCGGGCGTGTGGGTGTCCTACGACGTGCTCTTCAACCCGGCTTGGGACGACGCCACGGCCCTGGCCAACGGCTGGGCGCAGGAGGCCGGTGCCCCGAGCTTCGCCGCCCTGATGGCGTCCGTGGGCTGGCTGGAAGTCCGCGTGGGCAACGAGGGCAGCGCGATCGTCGGCGTTGACAACGTGCGTCTCATCCCGGAGCCCGCGACGCTGGGGCTGCTGGCGGTGGGCGCTGTCGCGCTGATCCGCCGTCGGGTCGCCTGATCGTCGCGAGCGACAACTCGACCGCGATAACGGCGGCGTGTGGGTCGGATTGCTTCGACCCCCACGCCGCCGAACTCTGCGCATGACGGCGTGGCGGGTGGCGCTTGACGGGGCGACGAGCCTCGCCCGTTCGTTGCGAGACCGGACGGGGGTTCGAGCACTGTCGCCACACAAGCCCGGCCTGGACGCCTGTCCCCCAGGAGACCGCCAGGCCGGTTCGCCGCAGGGCATTGGTACAAGACCGGCCAGGAGGCCAGTCCCTCAGGAGACCGGTCTCACGAGACGGACGGCGGCGTCAACCTCTTCCGTGGAGCATCTTCTTGAGCAGCGGGGTCAGCAGGAGGATCGCGACGCCGGCCGCGATCGAGGACACCACGAACAGCATGAAGAAGTCGGCCTGCCCGCCGATGTTCCACGGCATCTTGATCTCGCCGCGCT
>CAADGM010000014.1 GCA_900696535.1 uncultured Planctomycetota bacterium | reverse complement strand
CTCCGCGCCTCGGGCTGAATTCCGTTCAGCACGGCGACCTCGTGCAGCGCGTCACCGAAGAGGTGCGCGCCGGTACGACACAGCGGATCGCGCGGCGATGCGCCGTGGCTGTGCCGCTCGGAGTCGTGCAGCGGACACGGCGACTGGCATGGCAGCCCGATGAGCGACAGCGTCCGCACGCCGAACGTGTCCGCCTGCCGCTCGAAGCGACGGGATATCCACCCGAACACGACGCCCCACTTGAGCATCAGCACGGCACCGAGCCCCGCCAGCAGCATTTGGAAGAGCAGCGGGTCCTGGCGAGCGAGACCCTGCGTACGGATTGAAAAGATCGTCACCAGGCATCCGCTGATGGCGGCGAACAGCAGGTAGCACTGCACGTGGCGGTGCTTGACGTGCCCGGCCTCGTGCCCGAAAACCGCCTCGATCTTCGTGTCGTCGAGCTGCTCCAGCATCGCGTCCGTGATCAGGACGTACCGGAGCGGGGCCACCACGCCCATCACCGCCGCGTTGACGACCATCCCGCCCGACCGCCACACCAGGATCTCGCGGCAGCGAAGCCCGATGCGGCGGCAGATCGCCAAGAGGCGATCCCGCAAGGGGCCGTCCGGCAACCGCCGCGTGACCCAGACGTGACGGAGGATTTCGGGCGCCAGGATCGCCACGCCGAGCGCCGAGAGCCCGACGAGCACGTCCGGCGCGTGCCGCCAGCCGAAGTACTGCTGTAGCACGACATAGTTGGCGATCACCAGGTCGGTCGCCGCGAGCACGAGCATCATCGGCACCAGGATGAAGAGCACCTGGTGGCGGAAGCTGTAGGCCAGGTAGCTGGCGAGACTCCACACGGGGTGCACCGGGCGCCCGCGCACCAGGTACACCTCCAGCGCGATCTGTCGGACAGCGCGGTCGGCCGGGTACAGGGCGGTCCACATCAGCAGGATCGAGACGAAGAACGGGATCAGCGCCAGCAGACCCGGCACAACGATCCAGTTCCCGACGACCGGCAGGCGATCGATCATCGGCCGCCAGTCGGTGCACAGCAGTACGAAGGCGTGCATCAACCCCAGCGCCAGTTGGAGGCTCGCGGTGCCACGATGAAACGCCGCCTGGCCGCGCCCGGGCGAGTCCGGGTAGCGGTCGAGCTGCGCGCGTGCGCGTCGGCTGACGACCAGGCCACCGACGCCCGGAAGCAGCGTCGCCAGCGCGACGCAAGCGGCCACGCCCGCGCTGTCGCTCACCCAGCGCACCACCGGTCCGTGAAGCGTGAGGATGATTGACAGGATGCCCAGGACGATCACGAACATCGTGCTACTCTCGGGACGCTGTGCCCCGCCAACAGGCGTGCGGCATCGAGCGGGGCCGCCTAACATGATAGAGCCACGCGGATGACGCCGGCAGGTCCGCCGATCCCCCCGGCGGCCGCGTGACGGGAACGCTCCTATGCACGTCAAGATTTGCGGCATCACCAGTCTGGAAGACGCGCTGGTCGCGGCGCAGGCCGGCGCAGATTTCATCGGACTCATCCTGGCGGACAGCCCGCGCCGCGTTCCGCTCGACGAGGTCCGTCGGATTCACGCGCTGGTCGGCGAGCAGCCGTCGCCGGTGCTGGTCTTCCGCGACGCTCCCCCCGACGACGTGATCGCTGCACTGGACCACACCGGTTGCGTGTGGGTGCAATTGCACGGGCGTGAGACCCCGGCCGACCTGGCGGCACTTCGGTCCCGCAACCCCCTGCTGCGGATCATCAAGGCGTTCGAACTGACCGGGTCAACGGGTGCAGCCGAAATTCTCGAGTATGCGGAGGCCGCCCGTCGCGCCGGCGCCCCGCCCGACGTGCTCCTCTTGGACGCCCCCAAGTCCGGCCCCACCCCCAAGCCGCAGCGATTCGTCGAGCTCGCCGCGCAGCTCCGACCGCGGCCGGCCGCGATCTGGCGCGCCGGGGGACTGACACCCGAATCGGTTGGCGAGGTCGTCTCCAGCGGCCTCTTCGACGGAGTCGACGTGGCGTCGGGCGTCGAATCCGCGCCCGGGCGCAAGAGCGTCGAGCGCGTCCGCCAGTTCGTCGCCGCGGCCAGGGCCTGAGGGGCCCCCCCGGAGCCGCGCGGCCACCCAGGCGATGAGCCGGAGGACTCAACTTCACGCCGGAGTCGGCCGATCAGCGCGCCGGGGGTGCGGGCTCAAGCCGTGGCCCCCAGTGAGTGCGCGGATGTCGCTCGACTTGTACGACGAGACGCCCGCCGGCCACCCGGCCGTGCAGCGCGATCGGTCCGCGCGGCCGTACATTTCGATCTTCTTTGAGTGCTGCCGCGTGTACAGCCGCGTGTACCGGTGGCCGGGCGAGCCGCGTTATCTGGGCCGCTGCCCGCGCTGCCTGGCGCAGGTCGAGGTGCGCGTGGGCGCCGACGGCACGAGTTGCCGCTTCTTCCGGGCGGGCTGAGCACCCCCCACTACCCGTAGCGTCGGACCGCCGCGTCCGACAAAGAAGCCGGACCGCCGCGTCCGACGAGACATTCCGGCCACGTCAGGTCAGCTTCGCCCCGCACTCGCACGTCATCTTGCCGCAGCCGGGGCAGCCCTCGGTGAACTTCCGCACCGCTTCCTCGAGGTCAACGCCCTCGACATTGGCCAGGGTGACCAGCCACGCCAGCACGTCGGCGAACTCCTCCCTCAGATTCTGCGGGTCGTCGCGCGTGGCGATCGCACTCGCAAGCTCGCCGACTTCTTCGACGAACCAGAGAAACGTCTTGGCCGACCCACGCTGGCGGTCGTGGTGCGAGTACATCCGGTCGATGATCTGCTGGAACTCGCGAATTTCCATGACAGCCGTCCCTCTCAGCGGCGCGATGACGGGAGCAGCAACGCCGGCGGGCGTCAGCGGTCGCTCGGCACTTACGGACGACAATCGTAGAGCGTGACGCCGCCGCCGACAAAGAGCCGCTCCGCGACCTCGACCTTCGAGCCCACGCCGTGACCACGCACGTGCCGCGGCTTGTCCAGGGTCACGAAGCCGGCCGAGTCCAGCGGCGCATACCAGAACGCTAAGCCGCTCGCGGCCATGCGCGGGGGCTTCTCGGGTACGTGCGTCACTGTTGCTCGGGATGTCGTCGTGCTCACCCTCGTACCTCTCAACTCAGGGTCTGCGTCACGGCGCCTGCCTTCAGTCCCCCAACCGTGATCCGTCTTCTCCCGCCTCATGCTGTGGAACGGCCAGCCGGGTCACGAGCCGCGAGAGCCCGATCGCCCCGGCGAAAGCGACCAGCATGACTCCGCCGAGCATGAGGACGAAGTCTGGCCGGGTTTGCCATGCCTCCCGCAGGGCGGCCAGTTGGTGCGTCACGTAGTCTTCCGCCGGCCGATTGATCCAGAGGGCCACGAGCATGCCCAGCGCAAGCCACGGACCGAGCGGGATCATGCCGGTGGACTTCATCAGCAGCCCCAGGATCCACCCCGCTAGGGCGATCCCGACCGAGCACATCAGCCCGAGGACGGCAATGTCCCACCCCGCGCAAGCCCCCGCCGCCGCCAGAATGTGAATGTCCCCTACGCCGAATGCCTCGCGCCCGTAAATCAGTGTGAACCCGATGCGGAAGGCCCAGCCGGCCGCGGCGGCGATGCCCGCACCCGCCAGCGCCGAAACCAGGCCGGCCAGCGGCACCGCGCCGGCGACCGGGCCCCACGCGACGAGGCTCCGCCATGCCTGGCTCCCCCCCGCCGCGCCGCCGATCACCCAAGCCACGCCGGCCGCGACCACGATCGCCGGGAGCAGCATGAGCAGCTCGCCGGCGGCGGCCCGGCGGGCGAGGTGTCGCTCGCTCTCGATCGCCGCGACGATGTCCTCGTCCGCCGGTCGCTTGTGACTGCCCGCGACAACCAGCATGATGAAGAGCAGACCCAGGGCGAAGGAGGGGAGCCAGCGCGCAAGTTGCCCGCCGTCTGACTGAGTCATCGCAGGCGCAAGCAACACCAAGCCGGCCAGTGCGACAGCGGCGAGCGTCCCAACGAGGCCAACGATCGTGAACTGCGTCGTCGGGCCCAGCTTCGCGGCGGGCGCGGGTTGGGTCGCCGGCGGCGCTTCCGCCGCGGCTTCACCGCCATCGACCGTCGCGACCCAACGCCGGCCTATCCACCACGCCGTCACGGCCCCGACGACCGCCGCCGCCGCGGCCGCCGCGATCGGCGCGGAACCGGCCTGCGCGACGAGCGGTTCGCCACGGGGCCATACAGCATGCGCAGCCAGACCCACGCCCAGAACGACGTTCGTCACGCGCACGTCGATGGTGTACGAGACCAGGTCCATCGCTGAGCACGCGATCAGTCCCGCCACGAGCGTCAGCCACGCGAGCAGCAGCGGTACGTCCCCCGGGAGCATGAAGTCGCCCAGGCCGCTGCGCGCACGCTCCACGGCGAGAAAGTGAAAGACGAGCGCGAAGGCCAGGCCCGTCGCCGCCTCGACGAGCGGATACTGCACCGAGATCGGCGCCCGGCAGTCGCGGCAGCGCCCGCGCAGCAGGAGCCAGCTCAGGACCGGGACGTTGTCCCGCGCGCGGATCACGTGCCCGCACGCCGGGCAGAAAGACCACCGCGGACTGGAGACGGAGAGCCCGGCACCGAGCCGATACACGACCACGTTCAGAAAGCTCCCCACCGCCAGGCCAAGGAGCCAGATGATTGCGCCGCTCAGCAGCAGACCCATCAGACGTCTTCCACTCGCGGGCTCCCCGCCGCCAGGGCCGCGCGGATGGCGTCGGCGACCCCGACGGCCGAGCGATTCGTCGTGTCGATCGTCAGCGAAGCCAGCTCAGCGTACAGCGGGCCGCGCTGGGCCAACAAGTACCGCACCTCCTCGATGCCGGCGCGAGCCGTCAGCGGCGGCCGCGTCTGCGCCGTCCGGGGGTCCGCCTCGATGCGGGCGGCGAGCGTCTCCGCGGACGCCGTAAGCCAGACACACGGCCCGGCCCGGCGCAGCGCGGCGCGGTTCCGGTCGCTGAGCACAGCCCCACCGCCGACGCTTATGACCTGACCTGACCCGCCGCAGACCTCGTCCACGATCGCCGCCTCGATCCGCCGAAACTCGGCTTCGCCGAGGCGCTCGAAGATCGCGCGAATGGTCGTTCCCGCGCGGGCTTCGATCAGGGCATCCGTGTCCACGCAAGTCCAGCCCAGTCGCGCGGCCAGCGCCGCCGCCACGGTCGACTTTCCCGATCCGCGCGCGCCGATCAGCACGATGTTCCGAGGCGTTTGCGAGCCCGCACCAGGCGCTGTCAAGAAAGCACCGTGTGACGCAGCGTGCCGACCGGATCCGTCGTGTCGAAGCAGACCGCGTGAAGCCGGTCCATGCCCTGACCCGGATTCACGCAGGTCGCCTCGCCCACGCGGTCGCGGTATGTCCCGGTCAGCTCGGGCGACTCGTGCAAGTGCCCGTGCAGCGACAGCACCGGCCGGCCCACCTCGATGAGATGGCGAATCGCGCGCGAGCCGAGCGGCTCGGCGATGTGCGGCAGGCGATCGAGGCGCGTGCCGTATGGCGGCGAATGCGCGACCAGCACCCAGGGCTCGTCCAGGCGCGGTGCCGCGGACAGTTCCTCCTCGATTGACGCGCGGCCGCGGAAGTGCTCGACAAGGTCCACGTCGCGGAGCGCGTCCGTCTCCGGATCCCAGACCTGACCGGGGAAGTTCGGGATCGGGTCGTCGCGGCGATCCAGCCGCTCGTAGTCCTTGGCCCAGTGCGGGGAGGGCGGGGTGCAGGAGTAGCCCAGCCACGTCAGGCCGCCGCAGCGCCAAGCTTTCCGGTGATCGAGGAGCGTCAGCCGGCCAGCGTGGTGAAAGGGGCGGAAGGCGACCCGCATGGCGGCGATCTCGTGGTTCCCGCCGACGCAGGCCACGCGCAGCTCCGGGTGCCCTGCGCGCCACGCGTCCAGGCAGGCCAGGAGCGCATCGCGGGCCGCCATGACCTGTGGGCCGATCGGCAGTGAGCGGTCAAAGTCCCGCACGAGGTCGCCACCCAGCACGACCAGGTCCGCCCGCTCGGCGCGCAGCAGCCCGCCGAGCTCAGCGTAGTGGCGCTCGCTCCCGTGCAAGTCACTCGTGTAGCAGACGCGCATCGATTCTGCCCGGCGTGCCTGGTCCGCGCCCGGTCCGCGCTTCGGGGCCGAAGCGGCCCGCGCGGAATCGTAGACCGCTTCGCGAGATTGTTCCCGGACGGGCGGGCGAAGTCGAGCGCCGGCCTTCAGGGCATCCAGCCCACGCTTGTCTATAATGCCGCCCTCGCAGACGGGGCGACCGCCTCGGCACCTGGAGAAGCCGCGTGTTTGAAGCCCGCGTGTGCTCGACCTTCACGGCCTCGCATCAGCTCCGCTACCCGGACGGCCAGCTTGAAGCGCCGCACTCCCACGACTGGAACGTGAGCGTGGCCGTCGCCGCCGACAAGCTCGACGCCGCCGGCCTGGTGGTTGACTTCCACGTCCTGCGCGGCGGCGTCGAGGCGGCGCTGCGAGGCCTGCGCGGCGTGAGCTTGAACGAGCACCCGGCTTTCGCCCACCAGAATCCGTCTGCCGAGAACGTCGCGCGGCATATCGCCGAACGCGTCCAGGCGAGTCTGCCCGAAGGGGTGCGTGTCGCGTGGGTCGAGGTGGAGGAGGAAACCGGCTGCTTCGCCCGTTACCTTCCGCCGGCGGCAGGGAACTGACGCTTGCGCGGTCGCCTGCCCGCGGGATCAGGCACTGGCCGAGCGCGGCCTCTTCTCAGCGGGGTCGATCGCGTCGACAAGGGCGTGGTCAGTCGGGAAGCGCTGCCGCAGCCGGGGCAGAACCTCAGCCAGGGCCTCCAGCTCACAGGGTTGAAGGTTGGGCGTCACCGAGCGCACATCCGCCAGCCACCGCACCCAGTCCGCCAGGCGAACGCGGATGTCGTTGCCGAGTGCGTAGAGGCGTAACGAAGCCTCCTCGACACTCCGCAGGGGATTGACCGAAATATAGACCGCCTCGTCCTGGTATACGGCCCACCAGAATGGGTTCTTACGGTTCGCCTTCACCCACGCGTCCACAAAGTGCAGGGCGAACTTCGGGCGCTGCGGCCAGCGCGCGTAACACTCCCAATGAAGCGGAGCGTTGCAGTACGTAGCGAGGGGATCGCCGCGCGGCAGGAAATCCCCCGAAGCCCTGAAGAACGGGCCCTTCGCCGGGATGCCTCCCCCGCACAGGCCGCAACGCAGTTCCGGAAGTCGCTCGGCCAACGTGCTCGCCTCCGCCGCAAGCCGGCGCGCCCCCGGCAGCGAGGGGTTCCTGACGACCGCGCCCGCGGCATTCATCATATGCAAGTCGAGGGCTCGCGCAACCCCAATCTACGCTGGCGATGTGAGCATAAGACAAAGAGGGCACCGAGTGCCTTAGGCGGCTCGGTGCTCTCCGGAGGGGAAAGAAGCAAGCGAAGCTTACGTCGTTATCGCACCCTGTGTCAACCCCCCGAACACAAAAAATCAGCATTTTTTTCGGACGGAAACCAGCACAGCTTGGTCCGAATACGCCGAGATGCACCTAAGATCAGTTTTCAGAATCGCTTACGGTGAATCGTCTCACCGGTATCGCTTTGGCGCGGCTCATGCGCTGCGTGGGAACGCGCACCGTGCTCGCGCCCCGCGCGCGGGCGCCGCCCACGCCCCCAAGAGGGCTGCTCGTTGACGATCCCGCTCCGGTACCCCGATAGTGCTTCGTGCATGGCCGCGAGCCCACGCATCACCCAGCGACGCGCCCCATACGACCGCGTGGCGGGGCTGCACGAGCCCAGCCCCCGGCGTTCACTCCGTGTGCCGTTGCTGCTCGCGCTTGCCACGCTGCTTGCCGGCTGTCGGCCACCCCAGCCGGGATCGGCGGCCGCGAGCGGCGCGGCATCGCCGCGGGCCGTACTCGCCCGGATCATCGAGCTCCGCGCCGCCCAGCGTTACTCCGAGATTCAGGAGCACATCGTTCCGGAGCAGGCCGCGTACGTCGCTGACTTCCTGGTCCGCCTCGATAGCTTCCTGCTGGCGAACCAGCGCCTGCTCAGCGCCATTCGCCGCGACGTGGCCATCGGCATCCCCGACCGCGTCGACCAGGGCTACATCACGGACGGGCTGGGGGTCTTCGGGCTGCGGGTCGAGCTGCTCGACGAGTACACCGAGGGCGAACAGGCGACCGTATCGATGCTTGTAAACGGGCAGGTACCACCCCAGATCGCCACGATGCGCCGCGTTGCCGGCCGCTGGCGACTCGACCCCGGCCCAGGGGCATCGCCGCACCTGCTCCGTGCCTTCGAGGCGCTGGCCCGCGGACTGAACGACGTCGCAGCGGACGTGGAGCAGGGACGAATCAGCACGGCCGACCTGGTGCGTAACCCCGAGGTGCTGCTGCGCAAGCTCGACCACGCGCTGCAACCCGGCATCGCGCTGCTCGCGAAGGCACGCGCCGCCGCCCTGCCGGAGCAGCCGTGAGCACGCGCTCGTCGCCGAATGCTCTGCGCCGGCTCCTGCTCGTGCGGCACGGCCTGCCGGACTATCGGGGCGGTCACGCGGGAGACTTGTGGCCCGGCCCGCCGCTTTCGCCGATCGGTCGCATCCAGGCAGCTCAGGCCGCCGAGTTGATCGCCCCGCTGGAACCGCTGACGGTTTACGCGTCGCCGCTCGCGCGAACGTGGCAAACCGCCGAGATCATTGCCCGGACGCTTGGGCAGCGGCCGCGGGCCGCGCCGGACCTGCGCGAGTGGCACCGCTGCGAGTCCCTGCACGAAGTCGCGGTCCGCCTCTCGCGCTGGCTGGTTGCGTGGCTGCGCAGCGATGAACCCTGCGCCGTCGCGGTCAGCCACGCGTCCCCCCTGCTGGCGGTTCTGCGGTCCGCGCTGTACCTGCCGCACGCCAAGTGGCACCGTACCGGCCAGCCGAACCACCTCGAGGTCTCGAGCGCGGACCGTTTCGAAGTCTCGATGGCGTCCGTTTTCGAGCTGACGATCGAGCGCGACCGGGTCGCGGCCCGGTGCCTGTTCCACCCCACCCCGCGGGTCCAGCACGCGGTGCGGGGCGGCCATGTCGTGCGGCTGCCGCGGCCTGTGGTGGGCCACGGCGAAGCGACGGAGTGCGTACGGCCCGGGCTGCTGCACCTGGTTGGTGGTCCGAGTTGAACCTGGGTGATCCGATCTTCTCGGCGAAGGCACGCCTGTCCGAGCCAACCCTGTTTTGTGGTACAGTCACGCGCGCATGGAAATGCTCGAACCAAGCTTTGAACGATACGAGGCGCTCGCCCGGCGCTACAGCAGCGTCCCGCTGATCGCCACGCTCATCGGAGACGACCTGACGCCGCTGTCCGCGTTCGCCCGGCTGGAGGCCGAGAGCGAGCGGGCGTTCCTGTTGGAAAGCGTCGTGGGTGGCGAGAACGTCGCGCGGTACTCATTCCTCGGCGCGGACCCCGCCCAGACGTTCGAAGCCAAGGACGGAAGCGTCCGCTGGGTCGAGCATGCCACCGGAGCCATCCGCCCGCAGCAGGCCGCCGACCCGCTCCTCTTGCTCGAACGGGCGCTGAGTGCGTACCGCACGCCGGCGATGCCCGGCCTGCCGCGCTTCCTGGGTGGCGCGGTGGGGTTCGCTTCGTACGACGTGGTGCGCTATTACGAGCGTCTGCCCGGCACCCCGCGCGACGATCGCAACCTGCCGGACCTGCTCTTCGGCATCTACGAGACGCTGGTCATCTTCGACCACGTGCACAAGACGGTGCACGTGGTGGGGCACGCGAACGTCGAACCCGGCGCGGACGCAGCCGCACGCCGCCGGGCCTACGACCAGGCCGGCGCGCGGATCGAGTCGGTCATCGCGCGTCTGAACCGGCCGCTGTTCATGCCTGTCGCGCGGGTGGTGCTTCCGCCACCGGCGACGACGCAGTGGACGAGCAACTTCACGCCGTCGGACTTCGCGAGCATGGTGGAGCGGTGCAAGGAGTACATCCGCGCGGGCGACATCTTCCAGGTCGTGCCGTCGCAACGGCTGCTGGTGGAGACCTCGGCCGCGCCGTTCAACATCTACCGGGCGCTGCGCGTGATCAACCCCTCGCCTTTCATGTTCTACCTGAAGACGCCGCAGGTCGTGCTGGTCGGCGCCAGCCCGGAGATCATGTGCCGGGTTGAGGAGGGCGTGGTGACGAACCGGCCGCTGGCGGGCACGCGGGCGCGCGGGGCCAGCGAGGACGAGGACCGTCGGCTGCGGCAGGAGCTGCTGGCCGACCCGAAGGAGCGGGCCGAGCACATCATGCTCGTGGACCTGGGTCGCAACGACGTGGGCCGCGTCTCGAAGCTCGGCAGCGTGCGCATCAGCGACGTGATGTCGATCGAGTACTACAGCCACGTGATGCACCTGTCGAGCACGGTCACCGGCGAGCTGGACGCGGGCAAGACGGCGTTCGACGCTCTGCGGGCCACGCTGCCCGTGGGAACGGTCAGCGGCGCGCCCAAGGTGCGGGCGATGGAGATCATCGACGAGTTCGAGCCGACGCGCCGTGGCCCCTACGGCGGCGCCGTGGGTTACTTCGACTTCGCGGGCAACATGGACACTTGCATCGCGCTGCGAACGCTCGTCGCGCAGCCCGCCGGCAGCGGGCGTTACCATGCCTACGTGCAGGTTGGCGCCGGCATCGTGGCCGACAGCGTACCCGAGCGAGAGTACGTCGAGACGATCTCCAAGGCCGGCAGCCTGCTGAGCGCGGTCAAGGTAGCCGAGGAGCGGTTCGCGACCCCGCCGTGAGTCTACAGCCAGCGCAGGGCGCGGAGATCCTCGCGGGGCTCGTCAAAGCTGCAACTGCCGAACGACAGCGCGACGTGCTGGCGGCCGTGCTCCAACTCGCCCAGCGTGACCTCCGCCTGGTTCCAGCCGAAGAACTCATCACCCAGCGTGAAGTTCGCCGGATCAAGCTCGTCGAGAATCGCCACCAGGTCGAAGAGCTCCAGCCGCAGCTCGCGCCCGAGGATCGCCGCAGCAAAGACGTTAATGAAGCCATGCATGTGCGCCCGCACGCCCGGGTCGTACCGGCGGATCGGGTGATGAAGGCCCGCGGTGAACTTCATCGGCGTTCCGGCGTGTGCGCACGCCTCGATGACGCGGGCAACCTGCTCGCAGGTGGGGAACGCCGACGCCTCGACACCCCCCGTGCGCAGCTTGAAGCCGAAGCGGCCCGGGCCCGCGGGCCGGTCGGCGTTGTACGCGGCCAGCGCGTGCGCGAGCAGGTTGGCCGGGCGGGTCCAGTCGGCCCGCGGCGGCAGCGGCGGCTCCCAGAACACCGGCCGCCCAGCCAGACCGACTGAATCGAACCGGTCGCGCGCCGCCCGGAGAAACTCCGCCAGCCGCAATTCGTCAGCGTCCAGAAGAGCAGGCGGCAGCTTGATCTCGAACGCCGCCACGGCCGCGCGCGCACCCAGCGCGGCGTCGAAGGCCGCCACGTCCGCGCCATCGTCCTCCAGCCGTGCCAGCAAGGCGGTCGGTGATTCGCCCCCGCGACACAGCACGGAGAAACGAAACGCCGGCGGCTCGGCCAGGAGCGTGTCGCCGTACGGCACCAGCTCACATAGTCGCGGGGCGGGGCAGATGAATCGCCCCAGCATCCAGGCTTCGGCCTCGGTGCGGTACCGGGCGTAGTTGCGGATCGCAGGATCGAGCTCGAGCTGCGCCGGCGGGAACAGCCCGGCGTAGTCAAGGATGTCCGTCAGCAAGACTCGCAGAGTTTCCGGCGGCATGGAGGGGCTCCTCGCTGCACGCGGTCGGCTGGCGGCCAGCCCCGATCATCGCTGGCCAGAACTCAGAAGTGTACCGTGCCCGGCGAAGCGCGGAACCGGCCCCCGGGGCGCTCCGCCTCAGCCTGCCAAGGAAAGGCGCGTGGAGCACCCGCTATCAGCGGGCGCTCCACGTCGCGTATCTCCGAGTTCTGGGACAGGTTCTAGAACGCCATCTCGTCGGACTCGGACGTGCCCGCCGCGGCCGTCTCGGTCCCGCCCACGAACGGCAGCAGCACGTCGCGGATCTGCTCCGGGCGGAAGGGCTTGCGGATGTAGCCGCGGGCGCCGGCGGCCATGAGCTCGGCGATGCGCGTCTCGCTGCCTTCGGTCGACGCGATCACAACGGGAATGTTCCGCAGGTGCTCGTCGTCGCGGACGCGTTCGACGAACTGCACGCCGTTCATGACCGGCATGTTGATGTCGAGGAGCACCACGTGAATTTCGTGGGCGGCCATCTGGGCGAGGGCCTCGATGCCGTTACCGGCCTCGTAGACTTCACCGATGTCCAGGCCGCAGATGGAGAGCGTGCGCTTGATCATGCTGCGCATCGTTCCGGAGTCGTCGACGACGAGGATGTTCGCGGCCATGTCAGTTCCCCTGCATGGAGCTCAGCACTGCCCGTACGCTCTTGGTTTCCGAGATGACCTCGCTGCCGATCATCTCCACGTCCGACTCGGTGAGGCCATGCCGGGCCATGACCTCAGGACAGGCCCGGTAGTTCAGCCCATCGTCACCGCCGCCGATGCCCAGGAGGATGCAGACGGCGTCGGCGACGTGAATCGCGTCGACCAGCGCATCGGGAACGGCGCAGGTCAAAGGCGCGTGGTGATACCGGATAGCCCGGACGATGGCGGGCGGAAGGTTCCAGGTTTCGCCCAGCCGTGCTCCCACCTCCGGATGGGAGAACCCGAGGACCTGCTCTTCGGCCTCGGCGAACGAGAGCTTCTCGCGCGACACGCGAGCGGCGATCTCGATGTACTCGTTCGCCACGAACTCGTTGAGCACGACCTTGCCCACGTCGTGCAGGAGCCCGGCTGTGAACAGGGCCCCGCCCTCGCTGATCTTCAGGCGCCGCCCGAGCGCCTGGGCCGCGATCGCCACGCCGACCGAGTGCGCAAACAGCGCTCCCGCCGGCAGGCCGTAGCCGGTCTGCGGGTGGCTGAGCATCGACCTGGACTGCGTAGCGATGACGAGCTGGAGCACCTTGGTGTTGCCCAGCAGCTTGATGGCGTCGTCGAGGCTGTCCACGCTGCGGGACAGCCCGAAATAGGCCGAGTTGCACAGCCGCAGCACTTCCGCGGTGAAGGCCTGGTCGTAGCGCACGGCCGCCACGATCTGCTCGAGCGAGCTCGAGGGGTCGGAGACCAGCCCGACCAGGCGGTAGAGCGTGTCCGGCAGGGGCGGCAGTGAGCCGACCCGCTCGAGAATGCCGTCGAGGGTCTGGGCGCTCACAGCGGCGTCTCCTGGTTGCGCGAGCGGATGGTCGTGTTCCCGGTGGCCACGTCCACGCGCAGCGTCCGACTGATCGCTCCGCCCACGTCCTCGGCTTTGATCATCACCCCGTTCTTCCACAGGATCTTGCGGAGCGCGAGGTAATTACGCTTACCGATATTGAAGGTCCCATTGTCATCCAGAAGCTGCGAGCCGCCGGCGACCTTGACGACCAGGCGGCCCTTGACGGCACCCAGCGCGTAGGCGGAGCGGAAGAGCTTGGGCAGGCCGGTGTCAGCAAACATGGCCGGGCTGGCCTTGGCCTTCTCGGGCGCGATGCTGGACTCGGGGAGCATGTAGTGCAGCAGGCCGGCGACCTTGGCCACGGGGTCGTGAATCGCCACGCCGATGCAACTGCCCAGCGAGTACGTGATCAGGGCCGCGTCCGGATCCTTGCAGACGGCGACGTCGGCAATATCGACCACGACCAAGCGGGTTCGCTCCTGTGTCAGCGTTGCGGTCACGCGCGCTCATCCTCCCCACGAGTGTCATCGGCCGGTAACGCGGCGCGATCCAGTCGCGCCGCGCCTGCCGCCTACGATCCGCGGACCATCCGCGCAAGCTGTGCGACGGACGCCCGAAGGCTCTCGGACTGGGCACTGAGCTGCTCGGCCGCGGCGGCGGATTGCTCGGCCCCGGCGGCGTTCTGCTGCGTGACCTTGTCCATTTGCGACACGGCGCCGTTGATCTGGCTCACGCCGCGGGCCTGTTCATCGGACGCCTGGCTGATGCCGCCGAGCAGGTCGGCCACGCGCGTCACGTTCCCGATAATGGTGGCCAGGGCGGCGCTGGCTGCCGTCGAGACCGTCACGCCCTGCTTGGCCCGGTCCACCGAGCCCGCGATCAGCGCCGTGGTGTTGCGCGCGGCCTCGGCACTGCGGCCGGCGAGGTTTCGCACCTCCTCGGCCACGACCGCGAAGCCCTTCCCGTGCTCGCCCGCCCGAGCCGCCTCGCCCGCGGCGTTCAGCGCCAGGAGGTTGGTCTGGAAGGCGATCTCCTCGATCACCTTGACGATCTTCCCGATCTCGGAGGCCGACTGGTCAATCGACCGCATCGTGTCGCCGAGCTGGTTCATGGTCTGCTCGCCGGCGTGCGCGTCCTGCCGCGCCTGCGTGGCGAGCGCGCTGGCCTGCTGCGCCTGCTGCGCGTTGCTGAGCGCCGTCGAGGATGTCTGCTCGGGCGCCGCGCTCGTTTCCTGTAGCGAGGACGCCTGTTCGGTGGCGCCGGCAGCCAGGCTCTGTGCCGACTGGGCCACCTGCGCAGCGGCATCACTGACCTGGTCGGCGCCCTGGTTGAGCGCGTCGACGATCGACACGACGGGTCGCACAACCGTTCGCGTCACGAGCCAGAAGAAGCCTCCCCCGGCCAGCAGCACGAGCAAGCCCGCAATGCCGGCGCCCTTCGCGAGCGTGGTGGCGATCAGCGCGTCCGCCTGGTCCAGGCTCTGGATGACCTCGAAGGCGCCGTGGACCTCGCCAACCTTCCAGTTCTCCATTTTGCCGCCCGTGGGGTCCAGCCCCTGGTCGTTACCCCACAGCGCCACGGACTGCGCCGGATCGCCGTGGCAGGCCAGGCACTCGGCGGTCAGCCGGATCGGGCGGAAGTAGCGGATCGCGTTTTTCTCCCGGTCGATCTCCCAGTGCTCGGCAATGTCCCGCTCCTCCATCATGCGCAGCACGCGGGCCTCGACGGCGTCCGGCTCGTTCTTGGGATTGCGCGCCTCGAACTTGGGTACCCGGAACTCGTACCCGCCCTCGCTGGCCTTGGCCATCGCGGCCCGCCACGCGCTAACGACGGGCACCGCCCCCATCACCTTCTTCAGGCCCGACGGCCCCTCCTTGGCCCACTCGGAGAGCTGCTCCACGCTGAAGACGCCCTGCTCCCACTGGCGGCCCACTTCCTCCCGGGCCGACTCCGTGGTGAGCACCACGCTGCGCGCCTTCTCGACGAACTGCTGGTGAACCTGCCGGCGGGCCTCGAAGTAGTAGAACCCGAACAGCACGGCGGCCAGGACCACGAGTTGCACTGAACCGATAAGCACGATTCGCTTGCGGAGATCCACAGTCTGTTCCTCCACCTGCGAGCAGGCCAACGGCCGCTCGCTTCGGCCCGACCGCGCGGCGCCCTTGCCGCGCAATCCCGTACGGTGCCGCGCGTCACGACCGCGCGGGCAACAGACCCGACCCCAGCAGCGGCTGGCAGAGTTCACCTCCGCCAGTGCGCGTTTCAGACGCTCTCGACGGCCTGCGCCGCCTCGAGCAGAGCAGTCAGCTCGGCGGCGCCGAGCACCTTGTCGATGTCCAGCAGGATCTTCACGTCATCCTTCACCTTGCCCATACCGAGCACGAAGCTCGTGTCGACCGCGGCGCCCAGCGGCGGCGGCGGGTCGATCTGCGCCGACGGGATGTCGAGCACTTCCTGCACCGTGTCGACGATGACGCCCACGAGGGAGCCGACGTCCACCACGACGATGCAGGTCTGCTCGGTGTACTCCGCCGGGTCCAGCCCGAACTTCAGCCGCAGGTCAATGACCGGGATCACCTTGCCGCGCAGGTTGATCACACCCTTGACCTCGGATGGAACCTGCGGGATCGCGGTGATGTCCATGATCCCGATGCTCTCGCGGACCTTGAGAATCTCGACGCCGTATTCCTCGCCGGCCAGGCAGAAGGTCAGGTACTTGCCGCCCAGTTCGCGCGTCTTGGCGCCACGTGCTTCGAGGGTCGCCTGCATGGTTGCACTCTCCTGCGCTTGCGGGTCGCGTGCGGCACACGCCGCCACGGCCCACGGTTGGACTCGACTCGTCAGACTGTCGCGAGCGCCGGCTCATCCGGCGCCTGGATCACGGACTCCTCGCCGGCCTCCTCGACGAAGGTGCCGGTAGCGCTGGACTCCGCTACCTCCAATGCCGTCGCCTCCGTCGTGGTCGTCTCGGCGGGCTCGTATACGGGGGAGCCGCGCTCGACGTGCAGCCCGAGCAGTCCGCTGGGCTCGAGGATCAGCCCCACGCGGCCGTCGCCAAGGATCGCCGCGCCGGACACGCCGCGGATCCCCTTGAAGCGCTCGCCGAGCGTCTTGATGACGACCTGTTGCTGCCCGATCAGCTCCTCGACCACCAGCGCGATCTTGGTCGTCTCGCACTGCACGATGACGACCAGGCTGCCACACGGATCGACAGGCGGGCAGTAGCCGAACAGCGCGCCGAGCTGGATGAGCGGGCACAGCTCGCCGCGCACCTGGACCATCTGGCCGCGCTTCTGCACGGAGGTGATTTGCCGGCGCCCCGGCCGGAGCGACTGCTCGATGAGGATCGTGGGAATGATGAGCCGCTCGGTGCCGACCCGCACCAGCATGCCGTCGATAATGGCCAGCGTGAGGGGCAGGCGGATACTGAACGTGCTGCCCACGCCAAGTTGCGACTGGATGTCAATCTTGCCGCGCAGCTGCTCCACGTTGCGGCGGACCACGTCCATGCCGACGCCGCGGCCGGAGATGTCAGTGACCTGCTCGGCGGTGGAGAAACCTGGGGCGAAGATGAGGGCGAAGGCCTGCTGATCGGTCAGGTGATCGTCGGGCGAGACCAAGCCCTTCTCGATGGCCTTGGCGATGAGCTTCTCGCGATCCAGGCCGCGGCCGTCGTCGCGAATCTCGATAACGATGCAGTCGCCCTGGTGGAAGGCGTTGAGCGAGACCTGCCCGACCTCCGGCTTGCCCGCGGCGCAGCGCTGGTCCGGCGTCTCGATGCCGTGATCGACCGCGTTGCGGACCATGTGCACGAGTGGATCGGAGATCTGCTGAATGACGTTCTTGTCGAGCTCGGTCTCCTCGCCGCTGATAACGAGTTCGACCTGCTTGCCGGCCTTGCGGGACACGTCCCGGACGAGGCGACGCATCTTCTGGAAGGTGGCGCCGATG
>CAADGM010000013.1 GCA_900696535.1 uncultured Planctomycetota bacterium | reverse complement strand
TCCGCGCTCGGTGGCCGCGGCGCGGCCGTGCCCGCGGGGCAAGGCACGCCCACATCATGGAAGAACTGCTCGAATCCTCCGGGGGTGACCCAGATGAGCATCCGCGCCGCGCGGTCGGACTCGTTGCGAAACTGGTGGGGCAGGTTCCGCGGCAGGTGCAGCAGCGTGCCGGCCGAGGCAACCTCGCGACGCCCGTCAACCGTGAAGGTCACCTCCCCCTCAAGAACATAGAAGCCCTCATCCTCGCACGTGTGAACGTGCGGCGGGGGGCCACCGCCAGCCGGCACGATCGCCTCCAGCATTGCGTACCGACCGCCGGTGTCGCGACTCTCGACCAGGATGGCGTAGAGATCGCCGGCAACGGCGAGCCGCGCGAGAGTGGCGGCGGTGCGGGACACGGCTGCGGGCGCCGCTGGCGAGTCGGGCGGCATGCTTCGGCTCCTGGCTGAGGGCGGGGCGAGACGGAACGCAACACGGCTTCGGCCGGGCGCAATCGTAACCACACTCCGCCTCGGCGCGAACATCGGCGAGCGGGGGGCAAGACCCGGGCGATTGCCCGGTCGTCGGGGCGGTTGGCGCGCGTTAGTTTCGCCGCGGCGGCGCGCGCGTGTCGCGCGCCGGGGACCTTGCGGGTGAGCACGCGTGCGAAGAATCAGCGAAATCATCATCGGCATCGCCGCAGGCGCACTCTGCGCGTTTGTCCTCGTGCTCACGCTGCACTGGTGGGGCGCTGGGCTGGACGATGGAGCTGTCACCTGGGTGGTCGCCGGAGGACTGGTCAGCAGCGCGGTCACGAGCGCGGCAATCGCCCTCATGCGTGCGGCCCCAGCCGCGTCGGCGATGGACCGGGCCATTGAGCTATTGCTGGCACTCGTTCCGAAGGAACTTGCGCCGGTCATGGCACCCATGATTCTCGCGTACGTCGCAATCGGAAAGTACCTGAGCGGTGTACAGAATGACTGGACGAAGGCCGTCATCTGGGCACTAACGCTGCTCTTCGCGGCCATCTACCTGCTGTTCTGGTGGCGGTACACCAACGTCCTGGGCTCGTTTGGCCGAAACGCCGGTCTCACGCTGGCAGAGTCTGCCCGAGTGTTCCAGGGGGCTTGCTGGCGCTTCGCGGTTCACCTTTGGGCCAGTCACAAGGCAGGCCGGCCGGCCCGAACGATTGCCGGCGTCCAACCGAGCACGCTGCGTACCGCGCTGCACCGGCTTCACGGCAACCAGCTACCGCCGGACTGCGAGTCCTGCGACGTCGTTCCCCGCGGGAAGCCACAGAGCCTTGACGAGATCGCGAGCGAACTCGAGCTGCCAGCGAAGACAATCGACAAGCTGATCAAGTGGGTCACGCGGACCCAGTCTTAGCGACACCGAGGGGCTCCGTGCAGGATCTGCCACTCACCGTCTACGACCTACTCAGCGATCCAGCCTGTCAGCGCGACATGGTGCGCCTGTGCAGCCTCATCGCGCGAAGCGCCGCGGATCTCATCGAAGGCGACGACCTGCTTCAGGACGTCTACGTTCGCGCGCTGCGCGGCGCCCCAAGCTTCCGCGGGCAGTCCCGCGCGGAGTTCCTCGCCTGGATCGAGCGCATCGCGGTCAACGTCGTACGCGACCTCGTCCGCAAGGCCAAGCGGCGCCCACGTCAGGCGCCGATGCCGGCAGAGCCGGTAGCCGAGCGAGCTGGACTCGCACCCGAGCTTGCCAGCCCCGAGATGCTTCTGAGCATCTACGTCACCGCCGAGGAGCTTGCGCTGCTCCAGGCGCGCCTGGCGGGACTCGACTATCGTCACATCGCCCGAAACCTCCGGATCACACCCGAGGCCGCACGACAACGGTACTCGCGCGCGCTAAGGCGCCTGGTCGAGTTCCGGCGTCAGGTCGAAGGCTGACGCGAAGCGCCCATCCACCGAGTCCGGCGCTGCTCGACCCGAACGACACGGCACATCCTGGTTGGCTCCCGCTGTCTGGCCGACGACCACCCGCATCGATGCTCGGTGTTGCGTCGCTCGTCACGGCGAGCCTCTGCGAGCCGGCCGCTCCGGTGTCGGCGCACTGTCTCCCAGCAGGGCACGACGCAGTTGCTCCCGGTACGTGGCATTCGCCGAAATCTGCGCAACGATTTGCTGCGGCACGCGCTCGACCGCCTGCGCGACCGCCCGTGCCTCCGCCTCCTTGACTTCGGCTTGGAGCTCTGATTGGGCAATGACGACACGTTGCTCCAGTTCGCGTACGCGACTCTGCTCCGCGGCTAATGCATCGCGCATCGTCGCGGTCTTCCCAGCCACGGCTTCCTCGCTGCTGGACTTCACCTCGTTGATCGAGCTTTCATGCCAGGGAACGATCACCGATAGCCCCAGCGCTAGCACGAATACTATGCCAGCGGCCGCTCCCGCAGCGACGTAGCGAATCGGCGAGCCGGTGTTCATCATGTCTGGCGGCAGCCGCGTCGGCTCTCGCGGGCGGCCGCCGTGTTCAAGCTCCCAGGCCGCACACAGGCTGACGGCCGAATCGGCCAGGCGTCGCTCGCGCGAGTTCGGCTCCGTGTACGTGTGAATCAGCTTCTTCACCTCGGCTGAATTCGCCCCCTGTTTGACGGCGAGATCAGAGACGTGCGCAAGGTAGTCATCCAGTGCTCCGGTCCAGTTCCTCAATGCCATCGGTCTTGCCTCCCGGCTCAGAACCCCTGGCGCCGTGCGGGCCGCGGCGTACTGAACATTGAACAGCGCCAGTGGTCCGATCCTTCGCTTGCTTGCTTCGCGTGCCGTTTCGTCTTCCTTGACGCCAACGACGCGCACGTGCCGCCGGCCACTGCGGCCAGCGGCATGCACGCGTATGGAAAGACGTCCCACACGCCCCCGTGTGACCCACGCCAGACTTTTTTCAGCAACCCCGCCCCGACTTCTAAGGCCCGGGAATACAGAGCGTTAGACACGCTCTTGGCCGAGCGTATTCGCAGCGCGCGGCGACCTCGACGTCACACGCGCCGACCGATTGCCGTCTATTGCGGGTTGGGGGAGAAACTGACGCAGCCCCGTCATAGCCGCGCACGCCAAGTGCACCACTGAGATGCGGGAACTTACGGCCTGACGACTCGGCGAAGCACGGCGCGTAGCGCAGGGGCCTGCGGTCCCCGCGCAGCGCCCGCGCCGATGTTACTGGACCGAACCGGTGCGCCTGCGACGCCGCACTCAGCCGCGGCGGCGGACCACCAGCGCGCCCGACAGCGCCAGCAGCAGCGAGGCCGGCTCGGGAATGCGGTTGATCGTCACATTGTCGATCGCCACGTCGAAGTCGGTGAAGCCATAGAAGAAGCCCGGCTTGAGCGTCGTCAGCGCAATCTCATCCACACCCGCGAGCACGCTCGCGAACGTACGGCCCGGCGGCAGGATCGGCTCGAACGTGACCGGGTCCTCAGCGCCATAACCGCCCCAGCCGGCCGGCAGATTCGCCGCCGACGTGTCAGCGATGTTCACGGAGAACGTCTTCCACTCGGTCGGGCTCGCGAACAAGTCGCCCAGGTCGTACCAGACCGACACCCACGGATAGCCGGCCGGCGGGTTCGTGTAGTCGCGCAGCTCGAGCACCAGATCGCGAACCACCGGCATCCCAAAGAAGCTCACATACCGCGTGCGCGTGTCGATCGAGAACGACACCTGCGGCGTTTGCGTCCACGCGCCGACGAAGTCACTGTTCGAGTTGTTCAGCCAAGTAATGCCGAAGTCGTTGAAGATGGTGCGCAGGCACAGGCCGGGATTGCCGCCCGTGTCGAGCGACGTGCCCGAGTTCGTGGCGACCCAGCCACCGGTGCCGCTTTCGAAGGTAACGACCACAGGAGCGGCACGCGCTGCGTCGACCGCCATCATGCCAGCCGCCGCGGTGAGCAGGAAGAACGTGCAGAGTGTGGGACGCTTCATGTCTGGCCTCCTGAGTGCTGACACGAGCCGCCCTGGCCCGTATGCTCACAATGATACCGGCGGCGGCAAGCGGCCAGAAGTCCGGAGACCCGTCGATGGTGGATGCGTACATGCGGGCGGCGCTCGACGAGGCCCGCCTGGGACTGGCCGAGGGCGGGATCCCCATCGGCTCCGTCCTGGTCATCGACGGGCAGATCGTGGGCCGGGGGCACAACCGCCGCGTGCAGCGCCACAGCACGATCCTGCACGCCGAGATGGACGCCCTCGAGAACGCGGGCCGGCGGCGAGCGAGCGACTATCGGCGCGCGATGCTGTCCTCCACGCTGTCGCCCTGCTCCATGTGCAGCGGCGCGGCCCTGCTCTACCGCATTCCCCGCATTGTCATCGGCGAGAACACGACCTTCCGCGGCCCGGAGGACTACGTGCGCTCGCAAGGCGTCGACGTGAGTCTCACGGCGGATGACGAGGCCGCGGCGGCCTGCGTCGAGGTCATGCGCCGCTTCATCGCCGCGCACCCGGCGTTATGGAACGAGGACATCGGCGAGTAGGAGCGCATGGCGCGCCAGCCTTCGTCTCGGCGCGCACGCCTAGGAATGCCTCGGCGGGGTGGTCGGCACGATCGGCAGGACGATGTCGAAGCGGGCTCCGCGCCCCGGCACGTTGGCCGCGCTGATCGTGCCGTGCATCTCGCTGACCAGGCCATGCACGACGGCCAGGCCCATGCCGGCGTTGCGGCCCGAGCCCTCGCCGAGCTCGCCCTTCGTCGTGAAGAAGGGCTCGAAGAGGTGCGCCATGAAGCGGGGATCCACGCCCGGGCCCGTGTCGGCGATCGACAGGCACACCGTGTCCTCGTCCCGCCGCGCCAGCGTCACCGTCAGCACGCCGCCCTGCGGCATGGCGTCGGATGCGTTCTGGAACAGGTTCTCGAGCACGATGAGAAGCAGGTCGCGCAGCACCGGGATGATCGGCAGCCGGTGCACGTCGTCCATCAGGCGAATGCCGCGCTGGGCCAGCACCGGTTCCTGCTGGTCACAGTAGTAGAGCACGACCTCAGTCAGGTCGGCCAGGTCGTCGCTGCGGTGGTCGCCCTTGGCGAAGGCCTGGAGCTTGCGCGTGATGTCCGCGGCCCGCGCGACGGCCTCGGCGGTCTTGGTCAGCGCCTTGCGCATCGCGCTGAGCGTGTTCATGTTGATCGCGAACTCGACGCTCGTCGCGATGCAGCACAGCAAGTTGTTGTAGTGATGCGCCACCGCCCCCGACAGCGCCCCCAGCGACTCCAGCCGCTCCTTCTTCTCCAGCTCCCGCTGAAGCCGCATCCGCTGTGTGATGTCGCGGAACCACAGCGACACGCCCCGGAGCGTCCCGTCCGCATCCATCACCGGCGTGAACAGCACAGCGAACTCGGCCGGCTCGGCCTCCGACGAGCCCAGCCGCGTCGGAAACTCGATGATCGTCGGATCGTTCTGCACCGCCTCCAGATTGGCGTCCACCGCAGCCCGGTCGCCCTCCGGGAACAGGTCGCGAACCGGCCCCGTGAGCTCGCGCTGCCCGGCACCGAAGAGCTGTATCGCCGCGACGTTCGCCGCCACGATCTGTCCGTCGAGCGCGCAGGCAATGATGGCGAACCGGGCGCCCTGGAACAGGCTCTCCAGGTAGGCCGAGTCGAGCCGCCCGATCGGCGGTTCCTGCACGGGCGTGTCAGTAGCGCCGGGCGTCATGGTTCACACCCGCACGGATGAAGACGTAAGAGTCAAAACGCTCGCCATCCTCCTGTTGCGTCAGGAACGCGCCGCCGACCAGGCCGTACAGCTCGGCGTCCTCGCTCGGCGCGATGACCAGAAAGTCTCCGTCGCCCAGGTCCGCCGTCACCGCCGCCGCCGCGAAGCTTCGCCCGCCGAAATCCGGCAGCCGGGCCAGGCCCGCGTCCGTATGCAGCCACTTCCAGCCGCGCTGCGCCTGGCGCACCTCCGGCACAACCGCGACGCGCACCCGCGAGCTGCGCAGCCGTTCCAGGGAGTAGCTCAGCCGCAGGACGTTCCGGCTCTCGGGCCAGGACTCGCCCGACAGCACGAGATCCTCGCCCACGTAAAACAACGTTTGCTCGTGCGGCTCGCGGTCCAGTTCCAGGGCCAGCGGGTAGCCCGGCGGCAGACGGACCGCGGGGATCTCGGACGAGCGCACGCCGGGGACGCTGTCGAGCGCGGCCTGAATCGCGTCCCACCATTCCGTGCGTCCCAGCCCGACGCGCAGCCCGTTGCGCCGCAGCCGCAGCGCCGTATCCGCGTCGACGAGGTCCTCTCGGACGTGCGACCAGACACCCTCCACTCTCGGCCGCGCGACGCGCGGGACCTGCACGTGAATCGCGCCGACCAGCACGTCGGGGCGCACCGTGCGCGCGGCCGTCGCGCTCGGAAGCGGGGGGGTCAGCTCGTCGTCGCTCGGGGGGGATGCGGGGGCGGGGGAAAGCAGCGCTTCATCACTGACGAGTGTCGGCACGTCCAGCGGGCGCCACGGGCCCGGCTCGGCCGACTGCCGCGCTGTGGGCGTGCTACAACCCGCCAGCACAAGCGTCACCGCGAGCACGCACCCGCTGCGGACGGGACGCTGCCAGCGATACTGCTGCTCTGTCATACCACTCGTTCGGACTCAGCCGTGGTGGCGAGGCCGGCACGGGACGCCGCGGCGCACGCGCCGTTGCGAACCGCGCCCGACCGCCCCGGTCGGGAGCGGAAACGTACACATTCTCTGATGTTATATATCATAGCCCAGCGGGCCCCGGGCTACCACTGGGCTTCCTCGAACGCGCCCATCGCGCGTCCCTTGGGCTGGCGGGCCATGTCCTTGCACAGCGCCGCCGCCAGCGACATATCGGCCCCGGTCGTGATCTTGATGTTCCGTCGATCCGTCGGCACGATCGCCACCGGGTGACCGCTGCGCTCGACAACCTGGGCGTCGTCGGTCGGGTGAAAGTCGGGGGGCAACGCGCGATACGCATCGAGCAGGATCTTCGGGCGGAAGACCTGCGGCGTCTGGGCCTCGTAGAGCCCCTCGCGCGACACGGTCGCATCGATCACGCCGGAGTCCGCGACGCGCTTGATCGTGCCGGTGAGCGGCGCCGCGAGGATCGCCGCGCCGGTCTTCTCGGCCTCGGCCAGCACCTGGTCGATCCAGTTTTCGAGGACACACGGTCGCACGCCGTCATGGACGCAGACGAGGTCGGCCTGTGGATCGAGGTGCTCGAGCGCCAGGCGAATGGACTCGTAGCGCTCGGCGCCGCCCTTGACGAGCCGCAGCCCCATGAGCATCAGGTTGGCGGCGTACTTCTCGCGCACGACGTCGTGGTCTTCGGGTGCCACCGTCAGAATGGTCTGCACGACGTCCGGGCGGTTGATGAACAACTCGACGCAGCGGATGAACACGGGGCGGTTGTCGAGCAGGGCGAAGGGCTTCTTAACGTCGCCACCAAAGCGCTTACCCGCCCCCGCCGCCGTGATGATCACGGAGACCTTGGCCATCTCGAGCACCTCCGCGCGGCCCCGTGACCGCATTCGACCTGCTCGTCCGCTGATAGCGTGCGGCGTGTGGGCGTGGCGGTCAAGGCGTATCCGGAAGCGCGAGGTCGGCTATACTCCCCTCCGGCGTGGGTGCCGCAGTCCGAGCGTGGGTGACCGCCCACCGCGGTGGACCTCGCGTCGTTCCCCCGGGAGCCGGGCATGTATCGTGGTCGCTTGCACGCCGTGCTGGCCTGGGCCCTCGTAGCCCTGCCGCTGCTCCTGCCTGCCTGCGAGGACGGGAACGGCGAGTTGACGCTGCTGCCGGAGCAACTCCAGCTCGACAAGTTGCTGCCCGATCTGACCGGCAAGTCGCTGCCGCCGGAGCCGCCGCCCAAGCCGCGCAGCGAGGGCAGCCGCGACGCACTGACCGCAGGGACCGTGGGTGAGTTGACGCTGCTCGCGGACGTGAACCCGGTGACGCTCCGCGGGTTCGGGCTGGTGGTCGGCCTGGCAGGCACCGGCAGCACGGATTGCCCGACCAGCGTGCGCGACTACCTGGTGGACTTCCTTTCCAAGCAGATTGCCTTGCAGGGACGGCGCAAGCCCGAGCAATCACCGGCCGAGCTGATCGATTCGCCGGACACGGCCGTGGTCGAGGTGGCCGGCGTGGCGCCAGCCGGCTCGCGGGGCGGGACGCGTTTCGACCTGCGCGTTCGGGCGCTGGCCGGCACGACCACGACGTCCCTCTCCGGCGGAATGCTCCTGCCGACCGAAATGCGCATTTTCGACGTGGCCGCGAGCGGCGAGGGGCTCTTCTTCGGACAGGTACTGGCCGAGGCCGGCGGGCCGGTGGCGATCAGCCCATTCGCCGAGTCCGCCCAGGCGGTATCCGACGCCGACCCGCGAGCGGCGACCGTCCTGGGCGGGGGCCGCATTCTCGAACCCCGCATGGCACGCCTCACGCTCCTGCGACCCAACTACCAGACCGCCCGGCAGATGGAGAGGCGAATCAACGAGCGCTTCGGGCAGAGCCCGCGCATCGCGAACGCCCAGAGCGCGGGCTACGTCGAGTTGCAGACGCCGCCGGAGTACGCGCCGCGCCCGGAGCTCTTCCAGCGCGTGGTCGCGTACCTGCCGCTCCAGAACGAGCCGGCCGTGGTCGAGCGCCGGTTGAAGGACCTCTCAGAGGCGGCGTTGTCTGGCAGCGGCGAGTACGAAGCCATCTCGCTGTCGTGGGAGGCGCTCGGCAGGGCGGCCCTGCCGGGGCTACAGCCCTTCTACGCCAACACGAACCCGACCCTGCGGTTCTTCGCGGCCCGTGCAGGTCTGCGGCTGGGCGACCCGGCGGCCGTGGCGGTGATGAGCGAACTGGCCCAGGCGGCGCCGCACGCCGAGCGGATCCTCGCCATTCGTGAGCTGAGTTACTCCAGCGCGCCGCAGGCGCCGCTGCGGCTGGTGCGGCTGCTCGACGAGTCGGACCAGGAGATCCGTGTCGCCGCCTACGAGGCCCTGGTGCAGCTTGGCCACAGCGGCGCGATCAAGTCCACGAAGTTCCCGTTCGCGCTGGACCGGGCCCAGCTCAACTTCAGTCTCGACGTGGTCGACTCCAGCGGTCCGCCGCTCATCTACGTCCGCCGCACGCGACTGCCGCGGATCGCCGTCTTCGGCCGGGCCGCACGGCTGAATACGCCGGTCTTCTACACCCAGGCCAGCGACGCCCTGACCGTGCACACCGTGGACGGCTCGAACGACATTTCGGTGTTCATCAAGCGCGGCGGGAAGCTCTCGCCGCAGGTGATCACCCCGCCGCGCGTGGTGGACCTGGTCACGGCGCTGGCCGCGCTGCCGGGCGAGGGCGGCGGGCGACCGCGCGGACTGGCCCTGCCGTACTCGCGCGTCGTGCAGGTGCTGGCGGACCTGTGCCGCGACGAGACCATCTCGGCGCCGCTGGTCTTCGAGCAGGCGACCATCACCGACATCCTCGGCCCGCGGGCGATCCCCGAGCGGCCGGAGGGCGAGACGCGCATCGAGGACGAGCCCGTCGACCAGCCGGCGCCCACCGAGGAGAAACCGCCCCCGCCGCGCCGCTCGACGCGGGAGCGTGCGACGCCAGCACCGGCCGATTCGGCCCCTGAAGCGCCGCGCGAGCCGGCGCCGCGCCGGCCAGTTCGGCCGGATGGACAGTAGGCTGACGCGCGTGCGCTGGCCGCTCAGGAGTTCCCGGTCATGACGTCGCCGGTGCCACGCTCCATGCGATTGCAGAAGTTCCTCTCGGACGCCGGCGTCGCCTCGCGGCGACATGCCGAGGAGATGATCCTCGAGGGACGCGTCACCGTGAATGGCGTCGTCATTGACGCCCTGCCCGCGTTCGTGGATGAGCAGCACGATGTCGTGCAGGTTGACGGCACGCGCGTCCGCCCCCAGCGGCTCGACTACTTCATC
>CAADGM010000012.1 GCA_900696535.1 uncultured Planctomycetota bacterium | reverse complement strand
CGGCCTTGCGCACGGTGACCGTTATGCCCTTCCGGCCGTTGGCGTTCTCAACCAGGTAGGAGCCGTCCGGCCGCTGGGTCACGTCACCCTCGACCGTGTTCCCGTTCATCAGGATGATGCGATAGCGACCTTGCAGCAGCCCGTCCGACGACTGGGCGGCGCTCAGCACGGCGAGCAGTATGGCGGCGACGGACAGCACCCCGAGCGTGCGCTTCATGGAACAACGACCTCGCGCATGACTTCTGCCGATAGCTCGGCTTGCCAGCCAATCATATAGCGTAGCCAGACCCGGGGCAACGCAAGCGGCGGGCTGCGCACGGGCGCAATGCGAATCGCGGGAAGCGGCTCGGCAAGTGCCGGCGCCGTTCTGCCGCGGGTGCGCCGGCTTCGGCGCCCGACCCCGGCGCCGCCGGTAGAATGGGCGTCGTCCGTTGGCCCGGCGCACGCGGTGATCATGACCCACTCCACCAACGAACCCCGCGGCGAACTCGAGCTCGTGCGGCGATTGCGCGAGCACTTGCGGCTGCCGCCGCGCGCGGCGGGTCCGGAGGCGCTCGCGGTCGCGTTTGGTGACGACATGGCCGCCGTTTCCGCGCGCCACGCGGGGCTGCTGTGGACCGTTGACATGCTCATGGACGGGGTGGACTTCGTCTCGCGCGAGCACGGCTGGGAGGCGGTTGGCCGCAAGGCGATGGCGGTAAACCTGAGCGACTGTGCCGCTATGGGCGTGCAGCCGGTCGCTGCCTTGTGCGCGGTCGCGATCGACGAGCGGCTCGCCATGCGCGACGCCGAAGCGCTCATCGTCGCGGCGCACGAGATGGGGCTGCGCTACGGATGCCCCATCGTCGGCGGCGACACGAACAGTTGGAAGTCGCCAACGGTGATCAGCATCTCGATCGCGGCCGAGGTGCCCGCTGGCCAGCGGCCCGTCGGCCGCAGCGGCGCGCAGGTGGGCGACCGCATCTGGGTCAGCGGTCCGTTGGGCGGCTCGATACTGGGGCGGCACCTTCGCTTCGAGCCCCGCGTCGAACTCGGGCTCACGCTGGCCCGGGAGATCGCCCCGCACGCGATGATCGACATCAGCGACGGGCTGGCGCTGGACCTCTGGCGCATGCTGGACGCGTCCGGCGTCGGCGCGTGCTTGGATGCGGGCGCGCTCGAGGCAGCGATTCACGAGGACGCTCGGCGACTGGCCCAGCGCGACGGGCACCCAGCGCTTGAACACGCGCTGCACGACGGCGAGGACTTCGAGCTGATCGTCGCGGCCCGTGCGGACATCGAAGCCAACCGCCTTCTCGGGCTCGGGTTGATTCCAATCGGTGAGATCGTCGCCGCCGGGGGCTTGCAGCTTTGCGGCACGGATGGCCGGACGAGCCCGATCCCGATCAGGGGCTGGGAGCACTTCCGGTGAGCCGCGCTGCCGTGCTGGAGAGCGACGGCGAAGCGCGGACGCAGGCACTGGGCGCGGCGCTGGGGGCGCTCTTGCGCGGCGGGGACGTGGTGGCGCTGTTTGGCCCGCTCGGCTCCGGCAAGACGCGCTTCGTGCAGGGGCTGGCGCTTGGGCTGGGCGTGCCGGCGGACGAGGACGTCGTCAGCCCGACCTTCGTGCTGGTGCGCGAATACGTGGGCCGGGTCCGCCTGTGTCACCTCGACGCCTACCGCCTCACGGGGCCGGCCGAGCTGCATGACCTGGGGTTCGGCGAGCTGATCGGGGACGGGAGCACCGTCGTCGCCCTCGAGTGGGCGGACCGGGTCGGGGGCCTGGTGCCAGCGAGTGCCTGTCGCGTGGAACTGGCGCACGCCGGCGAGCAGCGCCGACGCATCGCCGTCCGCTGGCCGGACGCGGCACGCTTGGCGCAGCTTGTCGAGGCCGCGTCAGCCGGTTGACAGCCCTGCCGCCTCGCCGGACACTACCGCCCGAAGTCGAGGCTTGGCCCGTGCGAGGGCGTGACATGAAGAAGTGGTTGCTCCTGAGCATTCTCGCGTCGGCGGCGCTGGTGGCGGGCTGTGCCACCGTGGCCAAGACCGAAGAAGACAACGAGAACACGTGGAAGCAGATCGCCGACCTGGATGAGCGTCAGATCGGCGACGACTGGAACCTGATCTGGCTGTCGGATCGCCAGGGGCGGCTGACGCGCTTCCACATGCGCTAACGCCCCGTCGGGGGCGGCGGGGGGGCAGCGGTGCACTGTTCGGCGAGGGCACGCTCCCGCTGCGGGAGTGTGTCGCGCCGCGGCGGCACGGCGCTTACTCGCCAAGCATCTTCCGCACGCGAGCGTACTTCTCCGCGAACAAGGCGGACCAATCGTGCATCCGGGCCGCGACTTCCTCATTGCTCGCGCCCGCGAGCTGATCGCCGAGCGCCTGGGCAGTGGCGGCGTCGAACGGCGGCGCGAGCAGCTCGGCGAGCGGCTCCGGCGGCAGTCCCCGCGCGATGAGTGCTTCCCAGGTCAACTGGAGCGGGACGTGATTGGGCCCGCAGGCGGCCTCGACGAGGCACTGCACGAGCCGGCCCATCTTGCGGGAGACACTTGCGTCCAGCGTCAGGCCGAATTCCTCGGTGAAGGGATTGCGCGCGAGGCACAGGTCGCTGCCGTACTGCGCGTAGACGGCCTCCGAGATCGGATAGTGATAGAGCGATCGGCCGGCCGGGTGGCGCAGGTCGCCGCGGACACCCCAGAGGGCCTGCCCGGGCTCGCCGATCACGTAGAGCACGAACAGGTCCGCGAGATCCTGGTTCTCGCCTGCGGCCAGGATGCTGATGAGGTTGGGCGAGGCCGCGGTCGCTCCGGGCGGGTCGACGTAGCGCAGCGCGCCCTTGCTGCCCTCGGCCAGTGACAGCCCATCCGAATTGACGGCGAGTGTGGCCAGCGCGGCCCCGCTGCGCACCTGCCGCAGGGCATCGCCGCTGCGGGACTCCAGCGCGCGGGCGTTGGCCAGCGTGCGAATGAGCACGCCCCAGCCCGGCTCCCAGCCCAGGTGGGTGAGGATCAGCACCATGGCCTCGCGGTGGCTCCCGCTATAGCGCGGGTTGGCGATCGACAGCCAGCCATACAGGCGGGGCTCGGCCAGGTCCGTCCAGGTCGCGGGCGGGGTGATGCCGCGCGCGGCGCAGGCGGCCTCGTTGCACACGATTCCGAACGTGTTCAGGCTGGTCGCCATCCAGCGCAGGTCAGGGTCGCGCGTCGGCAGGCCCTGCACCAGCGGCCCCGGGCCGCCCCGTTCGTCGCGCAGCCGGATCGGCCGGCTGAGGCCGGCGGCGGCCAGTTCGGCGTGATCCGCGATGCCACCGCCGAAGAGAACATCGGCCACGATGCCGGGGGCGCCGGCGGCGCGCTGCTGCGGTGCCTGGCGGGCGAACTCGACGCACTCGGGAGTGCCGCGGTAAACGTAGTTCACGTGCACCTGTTGGCCGTAGTTGGCCAGGCACCAGGTGGAGAACCCCGACGCGAAGGCCGTGCGCGTCTCCTCGCTGTGCGGCGTGAGGACGTGCAGCGTGCGAATGCGGCTGGCGTTGGATGGGGCCGCCGGCGTGCCGCGCGCGCAACCGATCCACAGCGACATAAGCGGGACGATCAGCAGGCCGAGGACGGCGCCGACGGCGAGGCGACGCGTTGAAGTCATGGAGTAGGCTCCCGAGGACCGTTGGAAGTCAGTGCCGCAGTGCGTAAACCGGCAGGTGCTTCACGTGCGCCCGGCGCGTGAGCAATCTCAGCAGAGTATCACGGCAGGAACCCCCGCGGCAATGCAGCCCCGTCTATGCGCGATCTTAACACACCGCGGCGCTGGGCGCGACTGACCTCGAGCGGCCTTTGCTGAGAAGGTCGTGCGACGCGGCAGCGGTCAGTCCAGCATTCCCTTGGCCTGGAGCGCCTTGGCGAGCCCAACCAGGTAGAACGAGCCGGTGATGCAGATAAGGTCGTCGCGCGTGACGCATCGCTTCGCGATCTCGTACGCCTCCTGAAGCGTCGGCGCGATCTGGGCCATCTTCTGGCTCTTCTCGACGAAGCGGTGATAGAGGTCCTGTGGATCGGCGGAGCGCGGCACACCGGCGGTCGTGAAGATCACCTTGTCCGCCCCGAGCTGGAGCTGGTCGAGCATGCCGTCGATGTCCTTGTCGGCCGAGCACCCGAACACGACGACCATCGAGTCGTAGGTGATGTTCTGCCCGATGGCCCGCATCAGCGCCTGGACACTCGCGGCGTTGTGGGCGGCGTCGACGATGGTGCGCGGCTGCTCGCGGATGAGCTCGAGTCGCCCCTGCACGCGGACCTTGGCCAGGCCCTCGATGGCGTGCTGCTCCGTGATCGCGTAGCCGGCCTGCCGCAAGGCATCGAGCATGCCCAGAACCACGCCGCAGTTGTGTGCCTGGTGCTCGCCCAGCAGCGGAACGCGGATGTGGTCGAAGCGGCTCGTCGGTGTCGAGATGCACACGCGCGTGTGCGGGCCGGCCGCCCGCGAGCACTCGAAGCGATAGCTGAACTCGAGGTCGTCGCCGAGCACACGCAGCGGACAACCGACCGCGTCCGCCGCCTTGCGGAAGACACGCCGCACGGAAGCGACCTGCGGGGCGACGATCACCGGAACGCCGGGCTTGAAGATGCCGGCCTTCTCGGCGGCGATCTTCTCGAGCGTATTGCCGAGCTGCTGCACGTGGTCGTAGCTGATGCTCGTGATGCCGCAGACCTCGGGCTTGATGACGTTCGTCGCGTCGAGCCGACCGCCCAGGCCGGTCTCGATCACGCAGATGTCGGTCTTCTTCTGCGCGAAGTAGAGCATGGCCGCCGCGGTCATGATCTCGAAGAACGTGGGCTCATCGCGGCGGAGCCGGTGAACCACGGGCTGGATCTGGGCCATCAGTTTGGCGAAGGCCGCCTCGGAGATCATGTCGCCGTCGATCGAGATGCGCTCGCGCAGGTCGATGACATGTGGCGAGATGTAGAGGCCGGTGTGGTAACCGGCTTCCTGGAGGACGGCGGCCAGCATGTGGCAGGTCGAGCCCTTGCCCTTCGTCCCGGCCACGTGGAGCGTTCGAATCTTCTTGTGCGGGTTGCCCAGGCCGGCCAGGATGCGCAACATCCTGGAGAGATTGAAGTTAGTGTGGTTGTAGCCGACGCGGAGCATCTTCTCGTAGTCTGTGTGACTGTTGAGAAACTCCAGGGCGGCCTTATAACTTCGAATGGTGGTCGGGCTGGCCGGCTTGCGGACGGTCGTTCGGACCGTGGTCGTCCGGCTCGCTCGCTTGGTCTTGGACACGGTGGAGGCAGGTTTACCAGCCGTCTTCGGCATAGGGCGTTAGCATACGGTTTGCGTGCGAATTCGTCAATGCTGGGCCCCGGTCCCAGCCCGGAGGGCTGATAATCCCGCCCATGCGAGTCACTCACGGCACGCCTTGGTCAAGTCGCAGACCGGCGGCGTCCCAATACGGTGGGTGCGCCTAACACCGGTAGCAATAGCATCTTGTACGTTCGAGCCCTCGGCAGGGTGCGTTTTCCCGGGAGCACCGAACCACTGTGCGAACCGTCCGCGTCGAGCTTGGCACGCGATCGTACGAGATCGTGATCGGGCCTGGCGCCCGACGCGAGGTTGGCCGTGCGGTCGACATCAAGGGGCGGGAAGCGAGGCAAGTTGCGCTTGTCAGTGACGAGACGGTTTTCCGTCTGCATGGGTCGGCGTTGCTGGATGTGCTGGGGGCGTCCACGCCGGTTGTCGGGATTCGCCCCGGCGAGAACAGCAAGACGCTCGATACGGTTGAGCGCGTCTGCGAGCGGCTCGCCGAGCTTCACATTGAGCGGAGCGGAGCGCTCGTGGCGTTCGGTGGGGGCGTGGTCGGCGACCTGACGGGCTTCGTTGCCGCCACGTGGCTGCGCGGCATCGACTTCATCCAGGTTCCGACGACGCTGCTGGCTGCTGTCGACGCGTCAGTCGGCGGCAAGACGGGCGTCAATCTGCGGGCGGGCAAGAACCTCGTGGGGGCGTTCCACCAGCCACGGGCGGTGATCGTCGACACGGATTTCCTGCGCACGTTGCCGCCGCGGGAGTTCGCCGCGGGGCTGGCCGAGTGCGTCAAGCACGGCTGCATCCGCGATCCGGACATGCTGGAGATGATTGAGAGCGACGCCGCGGCGATCCTGGCTCGTGACGGGGATGCGCTGACGGAGCTGGTTGCCCGCAACTGCGCGATCAAGGCGGACGTGGTGTCGCGCGACGAGCGCGAGGCGGACCTGCGGGCCATCCTGAACTTCGGGCACACGGTGGGCCACGCGATCGAGTCGCTGCTCGGCTACGAGCTGCTGCACGGCGAGTGCGTCGGTCTGGGGATCCGCGTGGAGAACGAGCTGGCAGTCGCGCGGGGTTGGCTGAGCCGCGCCGATGCCGACCGCATTGCGGCGCTGCTGGCGCGCGCCGGGCTGCCGGGGCGGCTGCCGCGTCCGCTCGCGGCGGAGGATGTCTGGTCCGCGTGTCAGGTAGACAAGAAGGTGCGCGGCGGCGCTGTGAACTTCGTTCTGCTGCGCGCGTTCGGCGCGCCGGAGCGCGTCGCGGACGTGGCGCCTGAGGAGCTGGCGGCGGCGCTGCGGGTCGTGCAGCCGGATTGAGGCGCGAGCGATTCGTCGGCGTGCGCCGGCGCGGTTGTCCGCGGTGCGCCGCGTTCGTAGAATCGCGGCGAAATGGCCGAAATCCCCGCAACACCGGCGGCCGACGGGCAGCCGCGCGTCCTGGCCGCGGCGCCGGGGCTGCGCGTGTTGAGCGTGGCGCTGCTGCTGGTCGCGATCGGGTGGTGCGCGTACCTGGCCGGCGCGTTCACCTGGCGCGTCGAGCCGGACTTCGAATACTTCTATCGGGCCGGCGAGTGGCTGCTCGTGCGGGGGACAACCGATCCGGGCTACGACCTGCTGCCGGGCCGCATCGCTGAGCGCGGCCGGCTGGACTGGTATCTGCCGTTCGTCCACCGATTCATGACGCTCTTTGCCTGGATGCCGTACCGGGTGGCGGGGCTGCTGTGGGTCGCGCTGAGCGTGGCCGCGCTGCTCGGGACGCTGTGGATGCTGGGGCGCTACCTGAGCGGGCTGGCGCCGCGGGATTGGCTGGTGACGCAGGCGCTGCCGTTCCTGCTGCTGTTCGTTTTCTGGAACTGGGAATTCCGCCTGAGTCAGATCAACACGCTGACGTTGCTCCTGATGGTGGGCTGCTTGGTCTCGCTCGAGCGCGGGCGGCGCGGGCTGGCCGGCTTGTGGGCGGGGCTGGCGGCGCTGCTGAAGATCACGCCCGCGCTGCTCCTGTTCTGGCTGTTGCTCAAACGGGAGTTCCGCGCTGCCGGCGTAGCCATGCTCACGATCTTCCTGGCCGGGCCGGTGGGCGACCTGGCGGTCTTCCGCGGCGATGCGGCGGCCGTCTACACCGACTGGTTGACGCGAGCCGTGCACGAGGGCTCCCACGCCGGCCTGGTTCGCACGCAGCGAGAGATCGACTGGCGCAACCAGGGGCTGGGGGTCGTGCTGTGTCGCTGGCTTCACCCCACGCCGTACACGACGCGCTTCGACAACGACCCGCGGATGGATCGGCAGTTCACACTGCCGGAGACGCGGACGATCAACGTCGCCAGCTTCCCGCTGTCGGTGGTCGCGACGATCGTGACCGGCAGCGCGGTCGCGTCGCTGCTCGTGCTCGTGTGGGTGACGCGCCGGCCCGCCTCTGCCCTGTCTGCCTGGCAGCGGCGCGTCGAGTTCGCGCTCGTGCTGCTGGCGATGCTGTGGCTCATGCCCGTGCTGCGCCGCTATCACCTCATCTGGATGCTGCCGGCGCTGTCGTTGCTGCTGGCGCAGATTTACCGGCTCGGATGGCAGGATCGCTGGTCGTGGCTGGCGGTGGGCTGCGTGACGCTCTTCGCCGCGCTTCAGGCCGGCATGCTCGTCGAGCGCGTGGAGGCCATGGGGCCCCAACTGCTCAGTGTGGCGCTGCTGGCGGTGCCGCTGGTCGTGCTGCACAGAGACCTCGACGCGGCGCGGTCGCTGTCGGCGCCGGCGCGGGCCGGCGGCGTGGAACCGCGCCATGCCTGACACGCTGCTCGCCCGCCGGGCGACGTTCGCGCTCGTCACGCTACTGCTCGCGGGCGTCTTCGTCTTCAGCTTCGAGCGTGCCCGCCGCGGGCAGTGGGACTTTGAGCACTTCTACCATGACGCGCGCCATGTCTACGAGCACGGCGCGTTGCCGGCGGTTCTCGATCCAACCGGCGGCGACGCCGGGCGACGGCTGCCGTTCTACCTCCCGAGCGTGGCGGCGATGCTCGCGCCGCTGGCGGCCTTGGGTCGTGTACCCGCCGCGCTGGTCTGGGCAGCAGCACAGGTCGCGTGCCTGGGCTACAGCCTGCGAACGCTGGGCCGGTGGCTGGCGAGAGCGAACGGGAACAGCGGGGGCCTGACGACCCTGCTCTTGCTCGGGTTGCCGGTGATCTACGAAGCGGCGCGTTTCAATCAGCTCAGTTTCCCTGTCCTGGCGCTGCTGCTCGCGGGGCTGAACGCGTTGGAGGGCGGTCGCCGGGCGCGGGCCGGCGCATGGTTGGGGCTGGCAATCGCGCTCAAGCTCCTGCCGGCCATCGCGCTGCCGTGGCTGGCGCTGAAGCGGCAATGGACGGCACTTTCGGCCGCGCTGGTCACGCTGCTCGCGCTGGCTACGCTGCCGGCCGTCGTCGCTTACGGTCCGCGGCAGGCCGCCGTGCATTACCGCGAGTGGTGGGACTTCAATGTGGGGGGCGATGCGGCCCGCGGCCTGATCACGGCCGAGCGCCGCGAGCACTTCCTCGATTATCGCAACCAGTCGATCGCGCAGGTGCTCGCGCGGCTGACGTGGGCCGAGCATCCCTACCACCTCGCGTGGCAGCCGCTGCGGCTCGCGCCGGGCCAGGTCGCGTTAGTTGCGAACCTCCTCACGGCGGGAGTCCTCGTTGCGCTGCTGCTCCTGGTGCGCAGACCGTGGCAGGACCTTGACCCCGACCCACGCCGCGGGGAGATCGCGCTCGTGGGGCTTACGATGCTGGTCGCCTCGCCTCTGTTGCGGCAGTACTACCTGGTGTGGGCGCTACCGGCGGTGGCGGTGATGCTGGCATGGCGGGCGTCACGCGCGGCGGGGCTGAGGCGGCTCGGCTGGATAGGGCTGATCGCCTGGGGCCTGGGGATGCTTGCGTGGCTCTCGCCGCCGGCGCGCAGTGCCGGAGCGAACCTCGTGATGTTGCTCTTGATGGCGGGCGTGCTGGGTTGGGGGCTCGTAACGAGCCGCGGCGCGGGCGCTACCGCCGTCGGCGGGTCGCCGCCAGGACCGCTCCGCCCACCGCGAGCAGGCTGAGCGTGCCGGCTTCGGGGATCGAGAGCGTGGTCTGCTGGGCCGCTTCGGCCTCCGTAGACGTCGACGACAGCGTGATCGACTCGTCGAGCAGCCGCTCGATGAGCTTCTGACCGGCGGCCTCGTCGCGGCCAAGCACGGTCGCGAGCAGCAGGGGGGCCAGTTCCTTATTGACGCCTTTGGTCTGCGCGGCCTGCATGTTCTGGAGGTTGTTCTGGAAGGCGTTGACCAGGACGTCAATCGGCGAGCGTGGGAAGAGCGTCTCCAGGTCGGTCGCGTCGGCGCCGACGGCACCGAGCGCCCCCGCGATCATGTCGACGAAGATGTTGCCCTTGATCGAGATGGGGCCGACGTCGAAGTTCGTGTTCCGCTCGCCCTCAGCGAGCAGCCCGTCGGCCACGAGGGTCGAGTTCTGGTTGCGAACGTTGAGCGACAGTTCATAAAACCCGAAAACGTTGGCATTCAGTGAGCCGGCCGCATTCAACGTCCCGAAGAGCTCAACGTCCTGCGCCCCGATGTTCGTCTTCAGGTCATAGCTCAGGTTCGTCGCGCTGAGGTCGAACTCGCCGAAGTACAGCCGCTTGGCCGGGCGCATGTACCCGGCCGTCATCTGGATGCCGCCATTGAGCGTCATCTCGCCTGCGCCGCCGAAGCGGAACGTCTCGGGGCGCCCGCGCGTGTCGACGCCGAACGTGCGATCAAACTCGAGCCGGTAGCCCTGCCCGGTGCCCAGGACACCGTTGGGAACGATGCGGACGCGCCCAGAGCGGGCGCCGTTGACGCGGGTGCCGTCGCCGGTCGTGGCCAGGGGAGACCCCGTGGGCGTCGCGATGTAGTCCAGGCCCTGGAACAGGTTCTGCCACAAGCCGGCCTCGGCGACGACAGGGATGCCGAAGCCGACCACGACGATCGCGACGAGCAGCGTCTTCCTCATGTACACACCTCGAAGCGGCGCAGGTCGCCTGTCTGCGGGAGCGAGCGGCATGTGCGACCGAAAACGAAAGATGGCGCAATGGCGCCCGCTGACCCGATGGCGTTACCTTACCCAGGCGCGTCGGTCCATGCAATGCGACTGAGCACTGCAACGCGCTATCCGGCTTATCGGGGCGCGCCGCGAGCCGCTTCATCAATCCGGGGCGAGCGAGCGGGCGAAATTGGAGCCTCCGTGAGAGTCCGGTGAGCGGGGACGACGTTGAGACGCTCGCCTCGCGCAAGTTCGGCCGTCCCCCGCGCAGGTCGGCCGAGACGGCGGTATAATCCGGCGGCGAGGACATCCAGCGTGACGCGGTCCGTCGGGGGGTGTGACGATCGATCGTCGCTAACGATCGCGCCTGCGTGATGTCTCAAGTTGCGCGTCGGCCTCAAACACACGGGTGACACGGATGTTCCGTTGGGTGGTCATCTCAAGCCTGGTGTGCAGCGCCCCTGGATGGGCCCGCACGCCGGAACCGGGCACGCAACCGGCGACGGCGCCGAGCGTACCGTCCCCGGGCGAGCGCCTCGCGCTCCAGATCGCATTAATCGAGGACAGCCGCAATCCGCCCGAGACTCGCCGGGCGATCGCGCGCGAGCTGCTGCTCCAGGGCTGGCCGGAAGCGCCGGCGCGCCTGGCGACCGTGCTGGCGGGGTCGAGTGAGCAAGCGCGGATCGCAGTCGCCTCGGCGCTGCTTGATTTGCCTGCGCTGCTCGACCCGGTGTACCTCGACCCGCTCCTGGGGATGCTCGCCGACGCGAGCAGCGAGGTTCGGTCGGTGGCCGGGCAGGTGCTTGCGTCGTACGGCGATGTCGGGGTCATCGCGCGGCTGCGCGTGATCGCCAGTGACAGCAAGCAGCCCCGCGCAGCGCGGCTGGGCGCGATCGGCGCCCTCGCGCTGATGACCGAGCGGGCCGCGGTCGACGCTCTGGCCGAACTGCTGTACGACGGCGACCCGGCGGTGGCCGACGCGGCGATGGGGGCCTTCCAGCGCTCGGCGTCCATGGACTTCGCCGACGACCGGAAGGCCGCGCAGGCCTGGTGGATGGAGACGCGGTCGCTGAGTGACGATGCCTGGGGCCGTTTGCAGACGCGGCGCCTCATCCAACGGGAACGCGAGCTGAACGCCCGGCTGGCAGCACTTGAAGCGCGGCTGGGGCGCGTGCTCGAAGCCAACTTCCAGCGGTCGACCGATGGTGAACGCGCCGCCCAGGTGGCCGAGTACCTCGCCGATCCGTCGCTGAGCATCCGCCTGCTGGGACTGCGGCTGGTTCAGCAGCACGTGGGCGAGGGACGGCCGCACGAGTCCGTCCCGCGTGAGCTCGTCGCGCGGATCCGCGAGCTGATGAACAGCCGCAACCCCGTCGAGCAGGCCGAGGCCGTCCGCGCGGTCGCCAGCTTCCGCCAGCCGGCGGACGGTGAGACCTTCAAGGCCCTGCTGCCACAAGCCGTGGCCCGACCAGTTCAGCTCGCGCTGATCAACGCGCTCGGATACTGCGGCGATGCGTCCGCGGTCGGGCCGCTGGTGGGGCTGGCCGACTCGGCGTCGCCGGAGGTGCGCGCCGAGGTCATCGCGGCCCTGGGCCGCCTGGCCGAGCGGGACGTGCTGACCGATGCTTCGCACGAGCCGGTGGTGGGGCTGCTGTTGCAGGCGTTCAAGGACACACCTCCGGCCCAGGTCGCCGTGCGCGAGCGGATCGTCTGGGCGATGGGCAACGTCGGAGATCCGGACTTCGCGGACGCTTTGGCAACCGCGCTCGAGCGGACGGAGGCGGTGGCCGTGCGGCAGCAGGCCGTGCGCGCTATCGCGCTGCTGAAGGACGCCAAGCTGGCCGATGCGCTGGTGGCGGCCACCGGCGACCCCGACACACTGGTTCGGCGGACCGCCGTCGAGACGCTTTCGTCGATCGGCAGCAGCGAGCGTCACCTCCAAGCGCTGTGGGCGCGGCTCTCGTCGCCGCCGGAGGCCGACGAGGCGGTGCGGCAGGCGGCCTGGCGTGGCGCGCTGACGCTGTTGCTGGCCCGCTCGCCGGCCGAGATCGACGCCTGGATCGGGCGCCTGCCGGGCGACTCGCGGCAGCGAGCGCAGCGGACGGCGGAGATTCTCCAGCGCTTGCTCGCCCACGCGAACTCGGGCGGGTCGAGTGACCGGGCGGATGTGGCGCTGCTGCACGCGCGGCTGGCGGCCCAGTACGCGGCGCTGGACCAGGTGGACGACGCCCAGGCCGAGTTCGAGAAGGCGCTGGCCGAATTGCGGGCGGCGGGTTCGCCGCAGGCCGAGAAGGTCGCGGCCGAGCTACTGCGCTTCGCGCTGACGCGCGAGCGGTACGACCGGGCACTGTCGGAGCTGCTGGCCAAGGGGGCGGTGATGTCAGTCACCGAGTCGTACTGGCGGGTGATCAAGGAGGAGGTCGAGGTGCGAATGACGCCCGACGCCATCGACTCGGCCCTTTTCATGCTCGACTCCGTGCAGCGGTGGCCGCCGGGCGAGTGGTCGGACGCGGCGCGGCAAGGCTTGCTGGAGCTTTACGATCGCGCCGTCGACCTGAAGGTGTCCACTCCGACCACGCGGACGGCGCAATCGTCGGTTGAGCCAGCGTAGCGCTCGCCGGCGGCGGGACGCCGGCTACCGCGACGGATCGCGGCCGGCTCGAACAGGCGCACGCGGCGGCGTCCGTGGTCAGACCCGGGGCATGGGGGCGACTGATTCTTCTCTTAAAGTCATTTGCGATAGCGATTTAGGTTCAGTTCGCCTGTCGCCGGACGGGAGCCCGCAGCCTCAGCCCCGCAGCCGGCATGTCCTTTGCTCCCCTCGCGTTGGGATGCGGAGCGGGGGGCCCCTTCGGTGCAGCGCCGATTGACCCCGCACGTACACCTTCTACACTACTTCACTTCGCTCGCGAGCGAAACGGTGCGGTCGGTGTAGACCACCCGGGCGTGTGTGTGATTGTCTCGCGGCGAATTAGGAGCAATGCAGATGTCGAAGATGGTGCGCTGGTTCGGGATCGCGGTTCCGGTCGTAGCCCTCGCTCTGGGCGGCTGGGCACTGGCCGAGGAACCCAAGAAGCCTGAGGCCAAGCCGGAAGCCAAGAAGGAAGAGCCCAAGAAGGATGTGAAGCCCGCCGCTGCGGCCAAGGACATTGTCGACACGGCCGTCGAGGCGAAGTTCACCACGCTGGCGGATTTGCTCAAGGCCGCGGGCCTGGTCGAGACGCTGAAGGGCGAGGGCCCGTTCACAGTTTTCGCGCCGACGGACGAGGCGTTCGCCAAGCTGCCCAAGGCGCTGCTCGACGACCTCAAGAAGCCGGAGAACAAGCAGAAGCTCGCCGACATCCTCACGTACCACGTCGTCAAGGGTAAGGTCCCGGCCGCCGAGGTGCTTAAGATGGACGGCAAGACCACCAAGACCCTCAACGCCAAGGCTGAGATCCGCTTCACGGTCAAGGATGGCAAGGTCATGCTCAATGACAAGGCCACCGTCACCAAGACCGATGTCGCGGCGAGCAACGGTGTGATTCACGTGATCGACACCGTCATCATGCCGCCGGGCGAGAAGAAGGAAGAGCCGAAGAAGGAAGAGCCGAAGCCTGCTCCGAAGGAAGAGAAGAAGCCGTAAGGCGACTTGCTTCCGGATCGCCGTGGCGCAGAGCGCTGCGGCGTTAGATCGACCTTTCGGCGAGGGCCGCTCGGTGACGGGCGGCCCTCGTGCTGTGATGTGTTCGGCGGTGCACCACGCTCTTGCGCGCTGCACGGCCAATGCTGGACTCCCGCTTGCGCGGAAGTGGCGCAGGGGGGACTGGCGTCTCTCTGGGGCACCGGCGGCACGCGGGAGGGCCGGCCGCTGAGTGTGGGACCGGCCTCCGGCTTGTGCGCCCGGGAGCGGCGGCCGCGCTCGTCTATCGTGGCGCAAGGGCGGGGGCGTCGGCGGGCTGCGCCTCGCACGGATCGAATCGAAGATGCGCAGCCAACGGGCGCCGCCATACGCGGCACACCGGCGCCTCGGCGCGGCGGCAGCCATCCGGAACGGGGTCTGGCTCCGCGACGTAGCCCGCGAGTTCTCCGCTGCCCGAGTGGAAGGCGTAGAGCGCGACCACGGTCGGCGTCGCCGACGCATCGCCCGGCGGCAGCGCGTAGAAGCGCGCCGCCGCGCCGGTCGCGGCGGCGGCGGCCGCATTCGTTGGACGGGCCGCCGGCGACGGTGCCGCGGTCTTCGAGTCGGCCCCTGGTTCGATGACGCCGGTGACCAGCTCGTCCACGCCGCCAGAGCGCGGCATTGCGTTGACGGCGACGAGCCCCGGGGCCGGCCGATCGCAAGCGAAGAACGCGACCTCGAGGGGACCGGGCTCGCCCGCAAGCTGGTCGCGCGTCGCCAGCGTGCGCCCACCCTCGCCGACGCGATAGACCGCGACCGGCAACACGAGCCGCGGATCGTCCAGGTCCAGGCGGTACATGATCTGGTTGTAGTCGTACCACGGCGTCGGCACTGGGCTGCCGGAGAACATCTCGCTGTACGTGCCTTCGAAGTAGACGACGCGCCCGCCCGCCTGGTCGAACTCGGGATGCTGCCGCGGGTTGTAGAAGCTGTACTGGTCGTGCGTGACGATCTTGCGGCCGTAGACCCACGGGCCGGCGGGGGAGTCGGCCTCGAAGTACCACGTCTCGCCCAGCATCGATGAGCCGAATCCCTGGGCGGCGATCATGAGCCAGCGGTGTCGGTGCGTGTTCCAGTACACTGAGCCGCCGTGCAGCAGGACGGGCTCGCCGGTCTCGACGTCCTGCGTGTGCAGGAGCGCTTCGTCAGGCCGCAGCACGCCGGCGGTGACCAGCTCGCGCTCGTCGCGGTTGTTCAGCGGCGGCGTCCGGCGGCGCCAGGCGTAGCGCGCGTGGCCCTGCGCATCGCGGTCGATCGCGTGATCGGCCGGGCGCGTTCCATCCTGGAGACAGGTGTACGCTTCGCACTGGTCGATGTCGAGGAAGTGCCGCCGGTCGGCGCGGACGCGGATGAGGGGGGCCGTTGCGGGAAAGTAGAAGTAGTCTTCGCCGCGGACGCGAACGCGCAGCGGATGGCCGACCGGGTACACGGGGGCGTTGACGTCGAACGATCCGATCTTCTCGAACTGCTGCCGCTCGTCGTTGAACTCGACGAAGCCGCGCTCGAGTGTCTCGCCGAGCGAGCGGACGCGCGCGAAGCACGCCAGCATTCGTTCGTCGCGCGAGGACGGCGATTGCTCTGAGGCCGGCTCGCCGGTGCGCGCCGGCTGCGTCGCGGAGGCGACGCCCAATACGACCAGCGCGTCGAGCCAGACGGCGCCCTCCGGGCCGATCGGGGCCAGGCCGCGGACGAAGCCGTTCGCCTGCACCAGGTACTCGAGGTCGACGCCGACCGATGGTTCGAGCCCGCCATCGGCCGGAAGCCGGCTCGTCGCTCCGGTGGCGTGGAAATTGCCCAGGGGGTACCACGGCGCGCCGGTGTCGCCCCAGATCCAGAACAACCGCCCGCGGAACACGGCGGTGAGCACGCTGTCGCTGCCCATCACGAGGCCGTTGACGACCGGCTGCCGCACGGGCACCGGCCGACCGAGCAGGACGCTGTCGCGGTAAACGCCGGCGCCCGTGACGCGGTACAGACGCTCGGCAATGTTGATGCGTTGCAGCCGCACCTCCGCCTGCCCACCCGCGACGGGCCGCAGCCGCACGCCCGCGTATCCGAAGCCGTCCTTGGGCACGGCGTAGCCGTGGCTGCGGACGAAGAAGTAAACCTCCTGCCCCATCAGGCCCGGCTCCTGAAACGCGACCAGGCCGGCGCTGTCGGTGTAGTACCGCGCGTTGTACGTCGTGCGCAGCTCGACCAGCGGGACACCACGACCGGTCTCGGCGTCAACGACGTGAATCGCGAAGTACTCGTCCGGTGTCGCCGAAGCCGCCGCGGCCGTCAGTCCCAGGGCGAGCGTGACGGCAAGCCCGGCGCAGTTGCGCCGGCGGCCGACGCGTTGCGGGGAGAGCGTGCGCGGGGCTGGGGCAATGCAGCGGCATGACATGGCGGCCTGCCTTTCGGCGATGTGCGCGACAGGCCGGACGCCGGGGAATCGCGGGGCACGACGGCCGTCGCGTGTGCGCGAGTTGCGTGACAACGATCCGCGCGCGGTAGCGCGTGGCCGCGCTCAGCCGCGGAAGAAGTCGTCCTCCTCGGCCGGGGGCGTCTCGCCCGGGGCGGTGCCCGGAGCGGCGCCCACCTCGCGCAGAAGGTGGTCGCGCAGGAGGACGAATCGCCACAGGTAGGGGCTTTGCTCGCGCTTGTCGACGGCGCGCTGGATCGTCTCGAGTGCCTTGGCCCGCAGGATGTCGGCCTGGGCGGGATCGAGCCGCGCCGCGAGCAGTTCGGCTGCCGCCAGCGCGCCGAGCGGGGCCCAGACCGTCGGCGTCTGCGCCTGGCCGAGCCGCTCGTAGTTCGCGCGGGCGATATCGAGTGCCTGCATGCCCGCGGTCTGCGCTGTGCTGACGAGCTCATCGAACGGCGCCGGGTCGATCGCCACGCTCTCGTCGATGCTCATCTGGGCCAGGCGCCGGCCGACGTCCGCCAGCCGCAAGCCGCTCTCCACCTGCCCCGCGTACACGCGCCCCGCGAGGACGCGCGCGGCGGCCTCCGCGGACGGGCCGACCTGGTCGAGGTACGGGTCGCGCAGCAGGATCGTGAGGCGGTCGTTCTGTCGCTGCGGGTCGTACTGGTTCTGCAATTCGCTGGCCGCACGCTTCCAGGACTGGATCGCGGCGTGCGACGCCTTGAACGCGTTGGCCGCGGCACCGGCGGCCGCGATAGCCGCCGACTCTTCGGTGAGCGCGCGCGTGCTCAGATCGGCAATCTCGGCGATCAGCGACTTCTGCCGTTCGAGCAACTCCGCGAGGCGCTCGGCGTACCGCTGAGACTCCGCCTTGGCCATGTCGGCCAGCCTGCCTGCGTGACGGATCTGCTCTTCCATTTCGCTGCTGCCGCTGCCCAGCCGGCGAGCCAGTTCGGTAGCCGTCTCGAGCCGCTCGCGGAGCACCTCCAGCGGCTCCGTCGGCTCGCCTCCTTCGAGCGGTGCGCTGGTGGCGGCGTCCAGATCGAGGCGCGCCCCGACGCGGCCGCCGAAGCGCAGCGTGAACTCGCGGTCCTGCAAGCTGCGAATCCGCTCGGAAAGCTCGAGGAATCGCGCGCGGTATGCGGCGAAGGATGAGTCGTTGCCGGGCTCGAAGTCCAGGGCCTCGTGAGCGACCAACTGCTCGCGCGCGGCCATCAGGTCGGCCGTGACCTGGGCAAGCTCGGCCTCGCGGTCCTGCACTGCTTTCTGAAGGCCGCTGAGCCGGCCCTCGGCCTCGGTTTTCAGCTTGGCGAGCTCGGCCAAGTCGGCCCGCAGTCGCTCCGCGACCGGCGCCGTGTCCAGACCGCGGTACTGGTCGAGACTGCCGCGCGTCGAGGTCCAGCGGGCGGCCGTGGCGAGCAGCTCGCTGGCGCGCTCGGCGAGATCAGTGCGCAGCGACGAGGCCCGGGCGGCGGCCTCGGCCGCCTTCGCGTAGTGGACCATTCCCGCGGAGAACTGGACGCCGATCGCGTCGCCGTCCGTGCTGACGGCCGAGCTGGCCGTGCTCTGCGCCTTGGCGAGCTGGGCGGTGTTGTCCTTGATCGACTGCTCCAGCGCGGCCAGGGCGCTCTGGAGTCCGGCGACGGTGGGCGCAGGTGCCGAGAGGCTCGGAGCGCGAAGCCCCGCCTGGCGGGCGGACTCCTCGGCGCGGCGGATGTCGCGGCCTGCGGCCTGGGTGATCTGTTGGAGCGCCTCGCCGGCCGCCTGAACGGCCGCTTCGAGGGCGGCGCTGTCGCCGCGCAGAGCGGCCACGTCCACGTGAGCGGTCAGTCGGGTGTGCTGCGGGCTGACGGCTTCGAGCTCCGCGCGGGCTTGGGCGGCAAGCTGCTGCGCCGCGCTGGCGGAGCGTTGCGGCCCCGTCGTGAAGCGGGGCACGAGAATCGAGGCTGCCACCAGCACGAGCGCGATGACGATGCCGGCCAGGATCGGGGGTCTCACGCTGGTACTCCACGTTCGACGACGCGTTGCGCTCCGAGCCGCCGCGTGACGTACACACAGCGGCGATGCCACGCGCTCCGGGCGATGTTCCGCCACGTCTCGACGCATCCGCGCGCGACGCTCGGACCGTTGCTCCTCGGTCCGCCTGACCGGCGGCCCGAGGCCCCGGGGCGGGCCCGGCCGCGACCACCGGACCGTCGCTGAACCCGGTCACGCACGAAGCACCGACTGCTGCGGGCGATTGGTAGCCCGACGATAGCCGGCTGTCAATCAGCGGCGGTGGGGGCCTGGGTTCCCGCTTTCGCAGGCGTGACGGTGCGCCCGCTGCGCGAAGTGCGGCGCGGACGAGCCGGCAGTCTGACCGCAGGGGGGCGTCCGATCGCTTGCGCGATCGGCTCGGATGGCCGCGCACGCGCGCCCGCAGTCCGAGCCGACAGCGTGAGCTGTCGGCCCGCGTGCGAGCGGGGCAGCCGTTTGACCGCAGG
>CAADGM010000011.1 GCA_900696535.1 uncultured Planctomycetota bacterium | reverse complement strand
GCAGAAAACGGGACGGGCCGAGACAGAGCCTTCGCCCTGCTCGACCCGTCCACGGGCTCCTCGTCTTGTCACACCAAGCTTACGGAACGATGATCGAGTCGGTCGCGGTCAGCGGACCGCCGCCCGAACCACCGTTCGTCGGATCCGAAGGCCGGTAGCCGAGCAGCGACTCTTCGAGCGAGTAGATGCCCGTCTGGCCGGCGTTGCCCTGCGCCGTGTAGATGTTGTCGAAGTTCACGCCGATGATCGGGCGGCGCTGGAACTCGACGTGGCCGTCCTGGAACAGGGCGTTCTGGCCCTCGCCGCCGTGGTTGCGGCTGTTGTACTGCCGCCACTTTTCGTTGTCGGCCTTGAGGATGCCGTCGGCGGTGGTCTGGCCGCCGACTTCGGTGATGTTGGAGGCAGCGGTGCCCTTGAGGGCGTCGGGTACGGCGCCGTCAGCCAAAGCGGTCCCGGACTGGAAGAACGGACCCTTATCCGCCCAGATCACCATGCGGGCATCCAGGTTTTCGTTGGGCCGCGCCTTCGACCCGAACGGCATCTGCATGCCGTAGCTGACGAAGGGGTAGCCCTTGAAGTCGAAGCGGTCGGTACCGGGCTGGGCGGCGACGTCGCCGGTCGCCCCCTTGTTGCGCAGGTCGTCCTCGTTGTCACCGGCGCTGGGGCACACGAACTGCTTGGCCGTCACGGTGCCCTCAATGACCAGGAGGAACATCGAGCGGCTGGGGTGTACCACGTCGGAATTGATACCGGTCGTGATCGTCGTTCCGTTGTTGACCGCCGAGCGATTGTTCCGGCCCATGTTCGTGATGTACTTCACGTTGATGGAGTTGACCGGGCTAGCGGGCGCATCAGCGAACGCGGAAGCAGGATGGAAGTCCGCGTTGTCGTTCGCGTACACCTTGACGCCCTGGCCAATGCCGCGGAGCTGCGAGGCGCACACGGCACGCTTTGTGATTTCGCGAGCGCGCGAGAGGCTGGGCAGCAGGATGGAGATCAGCAGGGCGATGATCGCCACCACCACCAGCAGCTCGATCAGGGTAAACGCCTTTCTCTTCATCATGGTTCTCCTGTATCGATGTAAGAGTCCAAGTAGTCGATTCCGAATCGAGTCCGGTGCAGACACCGTCCGCGGCGGTCGAGCCCGGTTCGCCCGACCCACGAGTCTGCGGCGGGTGCGCATCCCATTCGCTTTTGAACAGAGAACAAGCACAGACGGACAGCCAGCGCGGGGCTGAACGCAATCCCGCCGACGCCGTACGGCGACCGCACCCCGGCGCTGCCCTAGCGCAGACAGACAATCCGGGTTGCCAGTGGCACTGCTGTGTTGTCGAGGAAGGCCGTTGGGGGGTTCTTATGACCGCGATGAAGGGGGCCGAATCAATCCGAATGAATAATTGCGATTAAGCGATGATCAGCTCCCAGCAGCATTCCATCACGTCTAAGAATACACCAAGTTGCGCGGGAGTCAACCTCAGAGCGCGAAGTTGCGCGCCGTTTCCCCGGCGCAGGTGCGGCGCGACGAGCCCCGCGATGCGAGGCGTGCGCCGCACGCGGCGGGTCGCAGTCCGATAACTGCGGCCCCCGTCTCGCCCTGTCGGGCCGCCGGGTGCTCCAGGAAGCGAGGGGGGCGTCTGCCCATTGCCGCCTTGCCCGGCCCGTCGCCTACGTTAGCCTATCCGCGTCGGGCCGAGCCCGCGAGTCCCAGTCACGGAAGGGTTCCACGTGTCACCACCGCAACCGCCGATGGACCTCGACGCTGCCCGCCGCCTTCTGGCCACCCACGGTCAAGCGCACCTGCTGGACTTCTGGCCGCGGCTGGATGAAGCCAGGCGGGCGGCTCTCCTCGCGGACATCGCTCAGATCGATTTGCCGCTGTGCGATCGCCTGGTCGCTTCGCACGTCAGGCGCTCCGAGCCGGCCGCGCTACCCGCGCGGATCGAACCGGTCGAGATTTGGCCGGCGACCCCCGACGCGGCTCGGCAGGACGTCTACCGCCGTGCCCGCGAGCTGGGCGAAGAGGCTGTGCGCGCGGGGCGGGTGGCGGCGTTCATGGTGGCGGGAGGGCAGGGTACCCGACTGGGCTTCGACGGGCCCAAGGGCATGTTCTCGGTCAGCCCCGTTCGCGGGGCGACGCTCTTTCAACTCTTCGCCGAGGGGTTGGCCAGGGCCGGCGAGCGCTGGGGGCGCCCGATTCCCTGGTACATCATGACGAGCGACGCGAACCACGATGACACGGTTCGCTACTTCAGCGCCAACCGGCACTTCGGCCTGAGCGAGGACGACGTTCGGTTCTTCCAGCAGGGCATGATGCCCGCGTTCTTCCCCGACGGCCGCATCGTCCTAGCCGAGCCGCATCGCGTTGCCCTCTCCCCCGATGGTCACGGCGGAAGCCTGCGGGCACTGGCGGCCAGCGGGGCGCTGGACGACATGCGACGGCGCGGGGTCGAGGTGCTCAGCTACTTCCAGGTGGACAACCCGCTCGTGCAGATGGTCGACCCACTGTTCATCGGGCTGCACCTGCTGACCGGGTCGGAGATGTCGAGTAAGGCTGTGACCAAGGCGCACGACCTGGAGCGCGTGGGCAACTTCTGCCGGGCCGATGGCAAAGTCGCGGTGATCGAATACAGCGACCTGCCGGAGTCGCTGGCCCGGGCGCGAAACGCCGATGGTGGCCGCCGCTTCGATGCCGGCAGCCTGGCCATCCACGTCCTGTCGCGCGAGTTTATCGAGCGGCTGACGACGCCCGGTTCGGCGGTTGAGCTGCCGTGGCACCGGGCCGAGAAGAAGGTCCCCACGATCGACGCCGACGGCCGCCCGGTCTCGCCGGATCGGCCCAACGCCATCAAGCTGGAGATGTTTATCTTCGATGCGATTCCGCTGGCTCGCAATCCGCTCGTGCTCTACACGCGCCGCGAGGAGGAGTTCAGCCCGGTGAAGAACGCCGAGGGCGACGACTCGCCGGCCACGGCGCGGCGCGACATGATTCGCCGGGCGGCGCGCTGGCTGGAGGCGGCCGGCGTTGCGGTGCCGCGCGGGGCCGACGGAGAGCCGGCGGCGAAGGTCGAAGTTAGCCCCCGGCTGGCGCTCGACGCGGATGACCTGCGCGCCCGCCTGCGCAAGCGGCCGGAACTTCGCCCCGGCGACGCCGTCGTCATCGAGTGAATCGCCGCGCCGCTTGGCGCGTCAGCCGGCGCCGCCGCGTGCGAACCACTCCATGACGAGGTTGTGCGTCACGTGGCTTCCTGCGGCGATGCCCAAGCCGCGGAACACGAACAGAACGGCCAGGTAGACACCCGCGACGAGTCGGAAGCAGAACCCGCCCAGCGAGAAGGGCTCGGTCCCGATGGGCTGGAAGTGGCACAGGGCGAACGCGAGCGAGGCGATCGCCACGGCGAGCACCTGCGATTGCGAGCGGTGCAGCGACAGCCGCGCTGCGAGCAGCCACGTCAGCCCCGAGATCAGCAGCAAGCGGAAGACCAGCTCCTCGTACAGCCCAGCGCCAATCGCGAGCATGTAGCGCAGCGACGGATCGAGCGGCAGGCGGTGGGTCGCCGGCGCGAAGAAGCCGCTCCAGACGAGGATGGGCAGCGCCAGCGCCAGGCTCTCGACAGCCATCAGCCCGACGACGCGCAGGTTGATCCGCCACGAGTCGCGCCGCAGGCGGTGCCAGACCAGAAGCGAGCCCACGAAGACCAGTCCCGGCAGGAAGCCGCCACCCAGGCCGAGCCAGCCGAGCAGCTCCTGGATCATGCCGTGGGCCACCAGGTTCTGCCCGTCGACGCCGCCATGCGGCTGCACGAGCAACCCGATCTCGTAGATCAGGACGGGCAGAAGCAGCAGCGCGAGGCAGTGAAGCGGGCGGCGGGTCTGGCGGGCGTAGCGCCGGAGCCAGCGGGGCGGGCCGGAGAGGCGCGCCGAAGAAGGTCGCGACAGGCTCGCCGCGCTCATGGCGGCATTATTCTCGATTGATCCCCCGCTGCACAGGGCCGCGGCGGCGTTCGGCTGGTGCGGCGGCGCGCTCTGGCGCCGCGTCGCCGCCCAAGCGCAGGGCCTCGTCAATGGCCGCGGCAGCCAGCGTGTCGAGCGGGCCGAAGAGTTCGGCGAGCTCCGCGGCCCGCGCCTGCGGGTCGCTCGGCAGGGCCTCGCCGGAGGCGAGCCGCCGCAAGAGCGTTCCCAGCGCCCCGGGTTGATGCGCGGCCAGGTAACGCGTGACGGCCCATGCAGCGGGGTAGCACGGCGCTCCGCACCACGCCTGCTCATCGGCGAGCCATTGTGCCACCGCGCCGGCGTCCAATTGGCTCGCCTCGAGCTGGGCGGACAACTCGGTGAGCCGGCTGCCCGCGCCGTGGTCCAGCGGTTCCCCGTCCGGCGTGAAGGTTCGCTCGAAGCACATCGCCAGTCCTTCGGCGAGCCAGGCCGGCATCGGCGCGGCGGCGAGCAATCCGACGTTCCACTGGATCAGGTGCGCCGCCTCGTGCCGCACGATGCCCAGCTCCAGCGTGCGGCGCCGAGTCGCCGCGACTCCCCGAAGCCGGGCCTTGCTGTCGTCGGGCGCGGGTTCGGAGGTGGGCGCGGGGGCGGCAAGCGCGCGTACCTCCGACGTCGCGGAGAGATCGAGGAGGAAGGCCGCGTTCTGGTGCGGGTCGAAGAACCCGAGCGTGTGAGCGGGCAGGCCGCTCCGCTGCGCAGCCAGGGCGAGGAAGCGATCCTCGTCGTGGTGCAGGATGACGACGAGCTTGCCGGCAGGCGGCGTCACGCGGATGCCCATCCGCACGAGGAATCGCACGTGCGCGCGGTATACGCCTTCCAGGCACGACAGCAGCGCCTCATCGGCCGGCGCGTCGGCGCTGCTGACCACGGCGAAGTGATCGGTGAGCGCGACGCGCGCGGGAACGCCGAGAGCTTCTTTCGCCGATGTGATCACAGCCGAGGCAAGCGGGAGCGGCGCGAGCAGCGCACGGGGCGAGGCGCGCAGCGGGCTGGCTCGCTCGCGCCGGGGCGCGGATGTCATCGCTCCGTCGGGGCCCGAAGCATGGACAAAGCCCGCGAGGGCAAGGGCGAGCATCGTGGCCGCTGCCGCGCGACACTGTGAGCGAGGATTGGGTGCGTAGTTCACGAAGAGCCATCCCGAAAGGCGGATCGGTCGGCGCTAGGGAGTCGGAATCGTGACGTAACCGTTGGCCCCGACCCTGTCCTGACCCCGGCCTGCGCGGGTGGGGGGCTTGGGCACGGCTCCTAGAAGATTTCCGGAGGCAGGCGCGACTTCATGAAGCGAAGCCGCTCGACGAACGCGCGGAACTTCTTCACCCAGGCGTCGTCGACGCGGCCGAAGAACTTCTCAAACTCCGCCTCGCGCTCCGTCTCGGTCATGCGGAAGTCCGGCTCCCGCCCGAAGACCTCGCGCATGTATCGGGAGTAGTCCTCGCGGTGTTCCTTCCACAGGTACTGCACCAGCGCCCAGCCGATCGGGTACGAGAACCCGTAGGCGTTCGTGAACCAGATCGTGTCGTCGATGATGAAGCGCTTCCACTCGTTGGCGCCCATCCGCATGCCAGCCGTCTGGTTCCGGAACTCGTAGAGCCGCTTGTGGTTGATCGTGCCGATGCCGGCGCCGGATTCGTTCGGCGGGAACTCGAAGAGCATGGTGGTGCCTTCCACCAGCCAGCGGGGTATGCCGCTCTCGCGCTCCAGGCCGTTCATGGGGAAAAGGCCAATGTTGAAGTGGATGTGATGGCCAGCCTCGTGCTGGATAACCTCGATGTTCTGATACTCCACCCAGCGATTGACCGTGTTACGGAGCTGGCGGCCATCGCGCGCCGGCACGCCCTTCTGCGAGGCCTGCTCGAGCCGCCTCGCGACCGGCGGGTACGTGGCCATCTCGAAGAAGTGTGAGCGATTCGAGTCCGGTCGGTAGTACCCGAGAACGCCGCCGGAAACGTCAGTGCCGTAGGCCGTCTTCGCGTGCGCGACGAACTCGTCGAACGTGTGGAAGAAATAGATTTCCAGCTTGTGCTCGGGGCGGCGTGCCGGGAGCTGGTTCATCTCGATGAACCGAACGTTCCAGCGCCAGACCGCCTCAAGCCGAGTCAGCAGCGCTCTGGCTGCCTTGTCGGGTCCGGTGTACACCATCACGAAGTGGTCGGTCACCAGCTTCTTGTCCGAGCCCGCCAGGCGTACCATCTCCGCGACCGAGGCCTCGTCGAGCGGCAGCGGCGCCATCATGTCTTCGCGCTTGACGCCAATCGCCTCCGGATCCACGTTCGCCTTGATCCCCAGCAGGATCTCCTCGATCTCGCTGTCCTGAATCGCGCGGCGGCGGGCGGACGTGACCCCCATCGACATGCCCGGCCTCGCGGCTGGGTCCGCGCCCTTGGCCTCCTCAATCGGCACGACCTGCCGAACCTCGGCCTTGCGCACGGTGACCGTTATGCCCTTCCGGCCGTTGGCGTTCTCAACCAGGTAGGAGCCGTCCGGCCGCTGGGTCACGTCACCCTCGACCGTGTTCCCGTTCATCAGGATGATGCGATAGCG
>CAADGM010000010.1 GCA_900696535.1 uncultured Planctomycetota bacterium | reverse complement strand
TGCGCCACATGGGCTGGGTGGAGGCGGCTGACCTGATCATTGCGTCGATGGAGCGTGCGATCCAGTCGAAGCAGGTCACCTATGATTTCGCGCGTCTGATGCCCGGCGCCACGCAGGTCTCGTGCTCGGGATTCGGCCAGGTGATGATCGAGCACATGTGACGGCATCCCGGGGCGTCTGCGGACGTTCCGGCTGGTTCCGGCAGAGACCCCGGATCGTCGATTCGGCTGGGGTTCTTGTCTTCCGGGGTCTCGGAATGCGCGTATACTGCGCAGAATTCTGTAACTTCCGAAGCAGCCACTGATGGGAATCTCTGCAAGCGACGTGGTGCCGTTCACCCAGGCGCGTGCCAGGCTGTCCGACCTGGCCGAGCAGGTCAAGGCCGGCGCCGAGAAGATCATCACCAGGAACGGCGAGAGCTACGTTGCGCTCATCGACGCCGAGCGCCTCGACTACTACCACCGCCTGGAACGCGAACGCATCCACCTGCTGTTGATCGACGATGCGCGCCGCGGCCTCGCGGACATCGCGGCGGGCCGGACGCAGGATGCCGACGTCGGCATCGCCGCACTGCAGGCGCGGCGGGCTGGTGCGCCCACGGCCGGCGCGAAGGGCAGGGTGAAGACCAGCGGGGCCGCACGCAAGCGTGGCTGAGCCCGTCGTTCGCGTCGAGCTGACGGTCTGTTTCCTGGAGCGTTTGGCGGCGATCGAGTCTTTCCTGACCGAGGCGGGCGCAGGCGCCGCCTACGACCGCCTGCTCGACGAGTTGCGCGCAACCGTCATCCCCAATCTCCGGCGCTTTCCCCGCATCGGGCGGCGTTATCTCGACCAACCGCCGCAGTCCGCCGAGGCGCTTGCGCAGCTGGCCGCATTGCCGGCCGGCGCGGCCGACCGCCTGCGCGAGTACCTGCACGGCGACTACCTGATCCTGTACACGGTGGCGGCGCCCGGCCGCCTGGTGCACCTGCTGTCGATCCGGCACCACCGCGAACTGTCCTTCCAGTTCGCCAGGCTGTGGGCCGGGCCGGTTGATGTTTCGTAAGGATGCTGTCGGTTCACTGCGACACCGGTGTCGCTACGCCGCGCAACTGCGAAAGCCGGCCGTCACGTCGCCGCGCCACGCCTGGAAGAAGTTGCGGTAGCGCGGGTGGCGCATGCGCGGCTGCGTCATGAATGATGCGCCGCGCAGCACCGGGCGGCCGTCGAACCACGGTGCCGAATACTCGCGATACGGATGGGCGACGAACCCGGGAAAGGGTGCGAAGGTGCTGCTGGTCCACTCCCAGACGTCGCCCCAGCGGAAACGCGGCCCGAGCGTGACGGCGGCGCGCTCCCAGTCGGCTTCGCAGGGCAGCTTTCGGCCCGCCCAGCGGCACCAGGCCTGTGCCTCGTGGTGCGTGAGGTGGCAGGCGGCTTCGGCCGGCTCGAGCGCCTGCCAGCGGCCGTGGCGCCACTGCCGCCAGTTCGCACCGTCGCGGCGCAGGTAGCGCGGCGCACGCGCGCCCGATTCCGACAGCCACTTACGGCCGACCGCCGACCACCAGCGCGGTTGCGCGTAGCCCCCGGCCTCGACGAAGGGCAGGTATTCGGCCCAGCGCACCACTTGCGCATCGATCTCGCAGGCGCGCATCGGCAGTTCGGGCACTGGCGATTCGTTGTCGAAAGCGAAGCCTGCCGTCTCGGGACTGCCCATCCGCCATCGACCCGCCGGAAGCGTCAGGGTCGCGGGCGGCGCCGGCAGCGTCCGTGGCTGCCAGCGTGGGTCGTCGATCGCGATGCCCAGCGCCTGCGCCATGCGCAGCGCCGCCTCGTGGTGCATGTCCTCGTGCAGCAGCGCGAGGCGAAAGAAATAGAGCGCATCGTCGTGCTCGGGCGTGTCGGCCAGCAGGGCGAGCGTCGTCTCGAGCTGGCGTTGCAGCTGTCTGCGGGTGGTCTGGGCGTCAGGCAGCGCGAGCCGCCAGCGGCTTTCGTGGGGCACACGGCCGGAGTGATAGAGCTCGTCGGCATTGGCAGGTTCGCCCGGCGAGCGCGGGGCTTCCGGGTCGGCGCGCACGCCGTGTTCGCGCTGCGGGTTGCGCTGGACCCAGTAGGCCTGGAACCAGCCGACGTGGCCGAGTTCCCACAGCGGCGGATTCAGTTCGGCGCACAGCGGTACCCGAAGGCCTTCGAGCGCCCCCTCCAGGGCCTCGAAGGTGGCGAGCGTGTCGGCCCGGCTCGCCTGCAGCGCCAGCGCCAGCGCGTCGCGCCCGCCCTGCCGGGCCTGAATCGCAGGGTCGGTCCCGAGGCTCGCTTCCTGCATGACAGCTCCCTCGCGATCGTGCAATCGCGTGCCGCGCCGTGCGGTTCACCCCATGCCGCCGGACACGCCCGAGACGCCGAGCATATCGGGCATGGTGTGCGGGGTCGGCGATGGCACCAGTCGCAGTGCGGAAAGACCCCCGCTCGGTTAACATCGGTTGACCGAAGACACCCGAGCCGGGGCAGTGCAGTGCCGCACGTGGCCTACGGCCTTCTTTCTTCATGACTCATCGCATCACCGTGCTTGGCGCCGGCTTCGCCGGCCTGTCCACCGTGCGCGA
>CAADGM010000009.1 GCA_900696535.1 uncultured Planctomycetota bacterium | reverse complement strand
TGATGCCCTTCAGCATCTCGCTGGGCGAGGAGATGCCGACTTCCGGCCTCATCGCCTCTCCGCCGGAGTACTCGCCGACCCGCGGCGTTCTGTACGCCTACGTCCCCGGTCAGTGGACGAACGTTGTGACGCAGATGGTCAAGGAGCTGACCAACGACCCGAACTGCCCGACGTGCGACGAGGTGGCGTACGTCGTCGTGCGGAACGCGAGCGAAGAGACGACGGCGCGGAATGCGTTCATCGCGGCCGGCGCAAACATGAACAAGGTCAAATTCTTGCGCTTCTCGCTCAACGCGCTGTGGATCCGGGACTACGGCCCGCACTTCATCTGGCAAAACGGCGTGCTGGCCCTGACCGACAGCCACTACTACCCGACCCGGCCGCTGGACAACTTCGTGCCCACGCAGGTCGGCATGGACTACCAGCCTGACCCGAACTTCCCCACGCTGAAGATGAAGACCTACGATCAGCCGCTCTACTTCTCGGGCGGCAACTTCCAGCCGGGCCCCAACCGCACCGGCTTCGTGACCACGCTGGTCAACGGGGACAACCCGGCATCGGCCGGATTCGACGCGGCGCTGATCGCCGAGATCTACAACCGCTACCAGGGCATCGACACGCTGCACGTGTTCTCGGCGCTGCCTGCTTCGGTGGACGGCACCGGCCATATCGACATGTGGTTCTACCTCGTGGACGACGACGACATCATCATCTCGGAGTTCAAACCGGGCTCGAACGCGACCGCGATCAGCATCACGAACAACGCTGTCCCATACATGCAGAACCTGGGCTTCACGGTCCATCGCACGCCGGCCTGGAACACCGGCTCCACGCACTGGACCTACACGAACGCCTACCGCGTGAACAACCGCATCTTCACCATCCGCTACAACGCTTACCCGACCGAGAACGCCGCCGCCCTGGCGGCCTTCCAGGCCGCGGCCGGGCCCGGCGTGCTGCTCAACCCGATCGAGTGCACGGACATCATCCCGGCGGCCGGCGCCATCCACTGCATCGTCATGCAGGTCCCGCGCTATACGAACCCGCTGCCGGCCGCCCACGTGATCACCCCCGCCGGGGGCGAACTGCTCGTCAGCGGCACAACGCACACGATCGAGTGGATCGCGTCCGACACGGACAACCGCGAGATTCCGAGCGTCGACCTGCTCTACAGCTATGACGGCGGCGCGAGCTGGCAGCCGATCGCGACCACGACGAACTCGGGCTCGTACAACTGGACGGTGCCCGCCCTGTGGTCGAACTCGGCGCTGGTGAAGGTCGTCGTCCACGCCAGCGACGGCGACACCGCCGAGGCCACAAGCACCGACGTGTTCCAGATCGCCCCGGCCACGCGGACCCTGTACACCTACGCCACCGGCGCCGGCGTGGACAAGTTCGCCTACGGCTTCGCGACGAATTCGTGGGGCGCGAACGTCAACAACGTCCGCAAGCCGGTTCTCTCGCAGCTCACCTCCGCCAACTACACCCGCATTGCGACCTCCAACGCGACCGGCGGCAACACGGATACGAACCGCTATATCTCGACGCAGCCGCCTTCGGGCACCGAGGCCACGCACGTGTTCGAGTTCACGATCGCGGCTCCGGCGGCCGACCTGGCGGCAATCAACATGCTTTGGGAGGGCTACGCCGACGACTGTGCCCAGTCCGAGGTGTACGTGTGGGACTACGTCCAGGGTCAGTGGAGCGACGGCCAGGGCACCCAGCCCGGCAACTACGGCCAGAATCGCTTCGTCGACAACTGGGCCGGCAACCGCGACGGGTTCATGACCGGCACGCTGCGAAGCAACCTCGACCGCTACATCGGCCCCGGCGGCCAGATGACCTTCCTGCTTTACGTCGAGCGCGCCACGAGCGAGACGTTCCTCGACTACGTCGAGGTCAGCACCGACGCGCTGCCGGCCGGATGCCCGGGCGACATGGACTGCGACGGCGACGTCGACTTCAACGACATCGACTACTTCGTCGCGGCCCTCTCGGGCGAGTCGAGCTTCATCGGGTTCCACGTGGCCATGACGGGCAATCCGCCGACCTGCTCCGTGGACAACGCCGACACCAACGGCGACCTCGCCGTCGACTTCGACGACATCGACGGTTTCGTCGCGCTCATCGGCACAATCTGCCCGTAGGGGGCAGTGCCAGGTCACCGCGGGTTGACAGCCCGCGGTGGCCCGGCAGACAATTCCATCCGCAGGAGCGCCGCGCGCCGCGCGCGGCCCAGTCGTTCCTCGCGACCGCCAGTCGGCCAGGGGGCAAGCCCCCGTGGTGCGCTCCGCCCGCGGGCGCAGGGGGACCTGCACCGGCGGCGGCCTGGGTCGCACCCTTGAGCCAGCGAAAACCCGTCATCGGCCTCACGGGGGCCATCGGCTCCGGCAAGAGTCGCGTCGCCGCCGCGTTGGCCGAGCTGGGGTGCCTGGTCATCGACTCCGACAAGCTCGGGCACGAGGTCACGGAGCAACCCGACGTGATCCGGGAGCTGACCGCCTGGTGGGGCCCGGACATCCTGCGGCCCGACGGCCGGCTCGATCGCCGAAAGATCGCCCAGATCGTCTTTGCTGACCGGGCGGAGAAGTCGCGACTGGAGGCCCTGGTGCACCCCTTGATCGCCGAGCGGCGGCGCGCTATGATTGCCGGTGTAGATACGCACTCGGCGATCAAGGCCATCGTCCTCGACTCCCCGCTCCTGCTTGAAAGTAATCTCGCGTGCGAGTGCGACGCCGTCGTTTTCGTTCATGCCAGTGATCAGCAGCGATTGCGACGGGTCCGTGAGCGCGGCTGGGATGCCCAGGAGCTCGCGCGAAGAGAGCGATGGCAGTTACCCGTTCGAGAGAAGCGTGCCCGGGCGGACTTCGTGATCGATAACGACGGTTCGCCGGAGGCCATCGGCCCCCAGGCCGCCCGCGTGCTCGAGCAGGTTCTCGAGCGTCACGGAGCCGGGGCCGCCGAGCGAGGTCAGTAAGCGCTCGGAGTCCAAGGCCCGGACGCGCCGGGCCGCTGGGCCCGCGGCGAGGGTGTCGCGCTCAGGACCCGTCGGTGGTACCTCGGCCGGCCGGCCACACGCGGCTGGCCGACGCCGAATCATCGCGGGCACCCGAGTCGACGAGCGGGTCTGGCCGATCCGGAATGAGCCCGGAGCGTTCCCTCGGGCGCCCGGCGAAGTGAGAATCCCGTCCGCTTCCAAGGAAGCGTGACACACGAACTGAACCGAGCCGCGGCGCCGCAGAAGGCGCAGCCGTTTCCCGGAGTCCGCACAGATGGCTAAGACCCCATCGCGAACGCGTCCCGCGACAAAGAAGAAAACAGCGTCCGACGAGCACAATGAGGCGCTCGCGCCGGAGGTGTCCGCCGAAGAGACGCCGCGCAGCCGCCCGTCGGCGGCGGAGGCGGATCGGGCGACCGCTCCCGCGGCCCGCGATGTGCGGAGCACCTACGACGATGACGATGCCCCGCCGGCCGCGGCGCCCCGCGCGGAAGCCGACGACGGCTCGCCGATCGACCGCGAGACGCACGAGAAGTACGAGCGCGTCAAACGCGGGGAGCTGCACATCACCGACCTCCAGAAGATGACCGTCAACGACCTGCATGAGGTCGCCCGGAAGGAAGGCATCGAGGAGTACGTCGGCCTCACCAAGCAGGACCTGATCTTCCAGATCCTCAAACGCCGCATCAACCAGAACGGATTGCTCTACGGCGAAGGCGTGCTGGAGGTGCTGCCCGACGGATTCGGGTTCCTGCGCAGCCCCGAGTACAACTACCTCCCCTGCCCGGATGACATCTACGTCAGCCCGTCGCAGATCCGCCGCTTCGGCCTGCGCAACGGGCACGTGGTTGCCGGCCAGATCCGCCCGCCGAAGGAGAGCGAGCGCTACTTCGCGCTGCTGCGGGTCGAGGCGATCAACTACGAGAGCCCGGAGAAGGTCACCGAGAAGACCAACTTCGAGGACCTCACCCCGCTGCACCCCAACGCGCGGTACTACCTCGAGACGGCGCAGCAGGAACTCAACATGCGGATCGTCGACATGGTCACGCCCATCGGCAAGGGGCAGCGCATGCTGATCGTCGCCCCGCCGCGCACCGGCAAGACCGTGCTCATGCAGAAAATGGCCAACGCCATCTCGACGAACCACCCGGACGCCTACGTCATCATCCTGCTGATCGACGAGCGGCCGGAAGAAGTGACCGAGATGCAGCGCTCCACCAAGGCCGAGGTGATCAGCTCGACCTTCGACGAGCCCGCCAGTCGCCACGTCCAGGTCGCTGAGATGGTCATCGACAAGGCCAAGCGGCTGGTCGAGTACGGCCGCGACGTGGTCATCTTCCTCGACTCGATCACCCGCCTGGCGCGGGCCTACAACACCGAGGTCCCGCACTCCGGCAAAATCCTGACCGGCGGCGTGGACGCCAACGCGCTCCAGAAGCCCAAGCGGTTCTTCGGCGCCGCCCGCAACATCGAGGAAGGCGGCAGCCTCACCATCATCGGGACCGCCCTGGTGGATACCGGCTCGAAGATGGACGAGGTCATCTTCGAGGAGTTCAAGGGCACAGGCAACAGCGAGCTGCACCTCGATCGCCGCCTGGTCGACAAGCGCGTCTGGCCCGCGATCAACATCGCCGCCAGCGGCACGCGCAAGGAAGAGCTGCTGCTCCACGAGCAGGAGCTCGAGAAGATCTACATGCTCCGCCGCGTGCTGGCCGACATGAACCCTGTCGAGGCCGTCGAGCTGCTCCGCACCCGGCTCAGCAAGATGGAGAACAACCGGCTCTTCCTCATGACCATGAACCTGGCGTAGGCGGGCGACCATTTCGCCCCGCACACCCTGTCGACGGCCTGGCGGCACACCATCCTCAGTTTCGTCCGCCGCGCGGACTCCCCCTCGGCCACACCAGCGGCGCCGACGGGCCGGGCCGCGGTCCTCAACTGGCTGGTCTCTGGACAACGTACGACCCGGCCGCCGGCGCCGCCGCGAGGCAGCACGTTCGAGCGTCTGGCGGCATCGGTGACAGCATCGGCCATGCGCGTGCCGCACCGCTCACGGTCGCTTAGAAACGGACGCGGGAGATCTTCGGGAAAATCGGCGCCGACGCCCCCGGGGCCATGCCGCAAACGTCCGTTCGCCAGCCGGGGCCCGGCTACACGCCGCGGAGCTGGTGGCCGAGCTTGGCCTTCTTGGCTTCGAGGTAGCGCCGGTTGTGCTCGTTCGGGTCGATCTCGATTGGGAGCTGCTCGACGACGTGCAGCCCGTAGACCTCGAGGCTCGACGTCTTCTTCGGGTTGTTGGTCAGCACCCGGATGCGCGTGACGCCCACATCACGCAGAATCTGTGCACCAATGCCGTAGTCGCGCTGGTCAGCCGGGAAGCCCAGCGCCAGGTTCGCCTCGACCGTGTCCAGGCCGCCGTCCTGAAGCCGATACGCGTGCAGCTTGTTTTCCAGCCCGATGCCGCGACCCTCCTGCCGCAGATACACGAGCACGCCGCGCCCGTCGGCGGCGATGAGCTCCATCGATCGGCGAAGCTGCGGCCCGCATTCGCAGCGCATCGAGTTGAAGACGTCGCCCGTGAGGCACTCCGAGTGCACGCGCACCAACACCGGCTCATCGACGGGCCGGACCGATCCGAGCGCATCAAGCTCGCCGATACCGCCACGACACAGGGCGACGTGCGTGCGGTGGTCGGTCCGCGCGCGGTAGGCGACCAGGAGCCACTCGCCCAGGTCATTGCGGATCGGGACGGACTCGACCCGCTCGATGATCCGCTCGCGCTGCATCCGGTACTCAATGAGCTGCGCGTTGGTGCACATTTTCAGCCCGTGGCGAGCGCAGACCTCGATGAGCTGCGGCACGCGGGCCATGGTGCCGTCTTCGTTGAGCACCTCGATCAGCGCCGCGCCGGGCAGCAGCCCGGCCAGCCGGCACAGGTCGACCGAGCCCTCGGTCTGCCCGTTGCGCACCAGCACGCCCCCGTCCCGCGCGATGAGCGGGCTGATATGGCCCGGGCGGACAAAGTCCTCCGGGACGGCCTCCTCGGCGACGAGGTGGCGAATGGTCGTCGCACGGTCGAACGCCGAGACGCCGGTCGTAACGCCGAACTGCGGCCCGGCGTCGACCGTGACGGTGAACGCGGTCCCCAGGCGAGTCGTGTTCTGGGAGACCTGCGGCGAAAGCTGGAGCTTTCGACAGCGCGCGTGGGTCAGCGCCACGCAGAGCGTTCCGCGGCCGAAGCGGAGCATGAAATTGACATGCTCCGGCGTGATGAGCTGGGCGGGGCAGATCAGGTCGCCTTCGTTCTCGCGGTCCTCGCTGTCCACCAGGACGACCATGCGCCCCTGGCGCAGGTCCTCGAGGATGTCCGGGATCGGACTGAACGGGCCCGCCGCCGACACCCCGGGAGTCGAAGTCATGCCTGCCTCCAACGGTCCAACTCGGACCTTTGCGATCCTATTGTCGCCGTGCGTAACTATCTTAGCACAAAAAGGGTTGCGTGCGCAGCCCGGGTCGTGGTACTCTTCGCACGGCCACACGTCGAGTCGCTCGCATGTCTACTGCGGCAGCCAGCTCGCCCCAGACCGAAGTTCTTGCTGCGCCACGCACGCGCCTGGCGCCGCTGTGGAACGTCGTGCTGCTCGATGACGATGACCACACGTACCAGTATGTTATCGAGATGCTCCACCGCCTTTTCGGGTACGACCCCCAGCGGGCTTATCGCCTCGCCTGCGAGGTCGACGAGCAGGGACGCGTTGTCCTGGCGACGCTCCTCTTCGAGCAGGCCGAGTTCAAGCAGCAGCAGATCCACTCCTACGGGCGGGACTGGCGCCTCGCGCACAGCAAGGGCTCCATGACGGCCGTACTCGAGCCGGTGCCCAGGGCCTGATCCACGCGCCTTGCCATCCCAGCCCGTCCCCCGACCTAGTTCCAGCCCTGCAACGCGGGTATCTTCCAGCCGCGCTATACGCCCCCGCCGGGAAGCCGGCGGCCGCGTCCCCATCGCGACCCGCATGGAGGCACTCATGCCGCGCCTGTTCTTGCCGATCTGCCTTGCTTTGCTGGTGCTGACCTCGGGCACGGCCCGGGGACAGGCATCGCAGGCGCGCCCGCGCACGGCCGCCGAGATCCTGCTCGACGCGGCCCGCGATCTCGGCCTGAGCCGGGGAACCAATCCCGACGCGCGCGACATTCGGCGCGTGCGGCTGCTTCTCCGCGGCGCCACGCGCCTCGACCCCGCTCTTCAGGAGGCACACGCGTACTTGTATGAGCTGGCCACCCTCACGGGCGACCGACCGGCCGCGAACCAGGCCGTCAACGACCTCCTCAGGGCCGACCCGACTCACGAAGGCGCGTTCATGCTCTGGCTCCAGGCCGGCGCAGCCGCCCAGCAGACGGCGGAGAAGCGCATCGCCTGGCTGGAGTCGGTCGCCCGAACGCGGCGCCCGCCCGCGCTGCTCGCCCACGTCCAGGTCGAGCTCGCCCGCGTCGCGCTCGAGCAGATCGACTTGCCCCGCGCACGGCGGCACATCGCGGCGGCGCTGGAGCTCGAGCCCGCCTGCGTCGAAGCGGCGGCCCTGGCCACCGCTGCGCTCGACGCCGACGCGCCGCCCGAGGAGCGGCTGGCCGCTGCGCTTCGGCATGTACAACTCGCGCCGCTGGCCGTGCGAGCAGCCTGGCAGGCGGCGACCGTCCTGGACGAGTATGGCTTCGTGGACGATGCGGGACGCTTCTTCGACTATGCCCTGGAGACGCAGCGCCGCGCGTTCACCGGCGAGCCGCTACCGGGGGCCTTTCTCCTGGCGCTGGCCCGCAACACGGCCGCGCGGGGGAGCTTCGACGCCGCCATCGAGCGCGTGCGCGAGGCCATCCTGGCCGATCCATCCGTCGCGGCCGAGGGAGGAATGCTGCTGTGGTACCTGCACCACAGTCGCGGCGACGCGCAGGCCGAGACGATCCGCGCGGAGCTCGGGCATCGCTACGCGGCCACGCGCGATCCGAACACGCTTGTGACGAACGAACTGGCGCAGGGTGCCTGGTTCCTCGTCACGATCGGCGCGGAACCCGACCGCGGGCTGGCATGGGCCGAGCAGGCCGCGCGACGCGTTCGCGACGATGACTTCGTCCGGCGCGTGCTTGGCTGGGCCCAGTGGGTGGCCGGCCAGACCGACACGGCACTGACCACGCTGACGCCCGTCGCAGGCCGCGACCCGTACGCCGCCTATGTCGTCGCCCGAATCCGGCTCGCAGCCGGCGACAGCGCGGGCGCCGCCGCGACGATCGCCCAGCTCGACCCGCCTCCGTTCAGCGGCGCGGCGGCTGACCTGATCAGCGAGCTCGAGTCTGCCATTGCAGCCGGTACGGGCTCAGACCTGGCAGCGCCGACGATACTCGCCGCGACGACGCGGCCGGTCGCGCGTCCGCCGGCGGAGGCGCCGGCGCAGCGCTACCCCGCCATCCGAGCCGCGCTCGATCGCTTCGACGCGCGTGTGTTCGACTTCGTGCGCGAACCGGCCGCCTTCGTCGACGCACGCATCGAGCTGGCCGGCGCCGAGGTAAGGCCGGGACAGCCCTGGTGGGTGCGCTGCACGCTGGTTAACCGCGGGCCGCTCGCCATCACGCTCGGCCCCGGCGCGATGCTCAATCCCGTCTTCGTCCTCTCGTTCACGGTTGATGGCCAGCCGCCGCGAACGTATCCCGGACTGATGACGGTCAGCGTCGACCAGTCGCTCGTGCTGCGCCCGGGGCAGAGCGCCTCGGCCGTCCGGACGCTCGACGTTGGGCCGCTGCGCGGGGTGGCACGGGGTACGCCCCAGCGCAGCGAGCGCGTCGCCATCAGCGCGATCGTGGACGGCACGCTGGGTACAGACGGGCAGTGGCGACCCAGCCCGACCGGACTCGTCGTCCGGCAGCCGGCCTATCTGGCGCGCGTGCCGGCGACGGTTCAGCCCGCCGCCGTGCAGCAGCTCACGGCCGGCCTGCGATCGAGCGACCCTGCGGTTCGCGCACGGTGCATCGACGTGGCGGCCGACCTGCTGGGTGAGCGGCAGCGAGCCGCGCTGCGGCGGTCCGGCTACGCCCTGGAGCCCGTGCCGGCGGAACAGCTCGAACAGGGGCTCGTCGCGGCGCTGGCGGACGCGTCCTGGGAAGTCCGTATGCGCGCCCTCGACGCCCTCCAGCCCGTCGGTCTGACTCGCGGGTTGCTCGCCGCCGCCGAGGCGTGCCTGGACCACGAGCAATGGGCTGTGCGGCTGCTGGCGGTGCGGCTGGCGGCGCGGCAGGGGGCCGCGGCCCGCGACGTCATCGGGCGAATCGCGCGGACTGACGCTGACGAACTCGTGCGCGACTACGCGCAGTCTTTCGTGGAGCAGTGGACGATCGAGCCGCCACAGTGACCCGGGTCGCGCGATCCGCTCGGCGCCACTCGATCCGGCCGGCCCGAACTGCCGATAATTCTTCCGAAGCTCGCCGCGCTGTGCGTTCGTTGACGCCGCGGGCGACACACAGTAAACCACACGCGCGCGGTCCGGTGCGTCGGTTCCGGTGCGGGGCGGCCGAGCCTTCTTCGGCGAGCAATGGCATGCGAGTCAGTCCGGCACGAATTCGCGTTCTCGTCGCAGGGTTCCTGGTGGTTGGCGTGATGGGCTGCGCCGCGCTGCGGCCGCTGGCCGATGCGCGGCTGGCGCGCGGCAAGGACGCGCTCGGATCGCGCGACTACGCGCAGGCGGTGGCCGAGTTCAAGGAAGCCATCCGGCTCGACCCGACCTACGCCGAGGCCCACTTCAACCTGGGCGTCGCGTATCGGCAGAGCGGCGACCTCGAGTCCGCCGCGACTTCGCTCCAGGAGGCCGTGCGGCTCGAACCGACCAGCGTGCCGATGCTGATCGAGCTGGGCGAGGTGTGCCGCCTGCTGAACCGCATGAACCAGGCAGCGGTCGCGTATGCGCAGGCCGAGCGGCTGGCACCGCGGAGCTTCGATCTCCAGTTCCGCCTGGCCACGGTCTACCACCAGACCGGCGACCTGGAGCGTGCCGCGTCGCATTACCGCAAGGCGATCGACATCGACCCCTCGAATGGCCTGGTTCGGAGCAACCTGGGGGCGGTGCTGGCGGCGCAGGGCCGGGGATACGAGGCGATCCGGGTCTACAAGGAGTCGCTCGAGTCCGACCAGGCCCAGCCGCTCGTACTCGTAAACCTGGCCACGGTGTATCTCAACCAGGAACGCTGGGAACCGGCCCGGCTGGCACTCGAGAAGGCGATCCAACTGGACGCATCGCTCGCGATCGCGCACGAGCGCTATGGCTACTGCCTGTGGCGCGAGGGGCGGCTCGACGACGCGGCCGAAGCGTACCGCAAGGCCCTGGCCCTCGACGCTCGCAACGCTGCTGCGCACGCCGGGCTGGGCGTCGTCAACATGACCCGACACCTGACGGAGCCTGGCAACACGGCGCTGCGCGACCGGGCGCTGGAGTCGTGGCACACCAGCCTCGAGCTCAACCCCAACCAGCCGAGACTGGCCGAGCTGGTCCGCAAGTACACGCCCCGGCACGAACGCGGCCCGCTCGACCTGGACGACGCCGGCGCTGGCGCCGCACCCTGAGTTCGCCGCAGGCGCGTGCGGTCAACGATAGGGTAGGGATCCGTCCGACAGTCCGGTCGCGATCTTGATCCCCCACGCCGCGATGAACACCAACACGGCGCCCAGGAAGATGACCCACGCGGGCACGCGCCAAAGCTGAAGGTCCGGCCAGCGCCCCCGGACCATTGCAACCAGGGACCACGGAACCGCGAGGATTGTGAGCACCGCCAGCACGAACCCGGCCGGCTGTGCCCGGAGCGCACTGAGTAGCTGCCCGCGCACGACGTGGGCAAATGCCGTGGTCATGCCGCACGTCGGGCACGGAAGCCCGGTCACGACGAGAAACCCGCACGGCCCGCCGAACACGCGCTCGTGCGTTCCGTAGCCGCGCGGATCGGGTGGAAGCAGGACCGCGGTCACCAGGACGGCCGCGCACGCGAGCAGCACGAGCCCGGCCACCAGGCGGCTCTCGTTGGCTTGTCGCCGCTCAACCCGTCGCAGTTCACCGCCTGCCTCCCCGGCCGCGTGCGCGCCGCCAGCGCCGCGTGCGTCCGCGGGGAGCGGCGCGGGCGGGGCGGCGGTCGGATCGCGCTGGCCGGTCGGCACGGGTCAGCGCCGCGAGGCGTGGGACGCTCGAAGGTTGCGCATGTCCGACTTGCGGCGCGCGGCGCGCTCGGTCAGCACCTTGTCGGCCTTGGCGGGATCGGAGACCTGGAGAATGCCGACGGTCTTGCCTCCGGGGGCGCCGGTCGTGACGTAGGCGTAGTTGACACTGATATGGCTGGACGCGAGACGCTCGACGACGTCGCTCAGGGCGCCGGGCCGATTGGGCAGCGTCACCAGCAGGACGCGCGACTCGGTCATCGACAGGTTCAGGTCACGAAAGACCTTGCGGGCGCGGTCCGCCTCGCCCGTGACCAGTCGCAAGACGCCGTGCTCCGTCGAGTCCATCAGGCACATGGCTGTGATGTTGATCTTCTGGCTGGCGAGTTGTCGGCAGAGCTGGGCAAGGATGCCGGGCTTATTGGCCAGGAAGACCGAGAACTGGACATCCGTCTTGATCACGCCGTTGTTGGTCGACATGCCTGTGTCTCCTCAGACGCACGAGAAAGCTGTCCGGTCGCACCCACGACGGGCCGTTCAGGCGAGAGCCCGGACCCGGCGCGGACGCATCGATGCGTTGGCGAGCCCGAACGCGGCCGGCTAGCATCCGCGGCCACTGGCCGACGCTGCGCTGCTTGCCGCAAGGCTGCTGACACGGATCCTGGACATGACCAGCGAGCACCACGCCCATCCAGAGCGCGAGTGGCGCGACGCCGTCCTCTCGACCATCGCAGGTCGCCCGGATCGCCCGGTGAAGATCCGCGGGCTGGCCCGCGAACTCCGCATCCCAGATGACCAGTATAGCAGCTTCCGTTCGTTCGTTCGCGACCTGCTTCGTGACGGGACGCTGCAACTCGGGCCCGCGCGGACGCTCCAGGCCCCCCGAACGCCCGGAAAGCTCGTGGGCACATTCCGGGCGACCCGTCGCGGCTTCGGGTTCGTCGAGCGTCCGGGATTCCCTGACCTCTACGTCCCCCACGACGCCACCGGAGGAGCGTTCGACGGGGACACCGTGCGCATCCGACTCGTCAAGGCCGCCCGCCGTGACACGGGCCCGCGTGCCGAGGTCGTCGAAATCCTGGAGCGAGCCCCGCTGCGCTGGGTTGGCGTCCTCGAGCGGGCGGGGGCCGCCTTCCGCGTGCAGCCGCGGGGCCGCGGGATTCTCCCCGAAGTCCGCGTGCCGCTCCACAGCGTGGGCGACGCGCTGCCGGGCGAGCTGGTCGTGGTCGAGCCCGAGACACGCAACCTGCACCTGGCCACCGTGCGCGGCGGCGTGGTCGAGCGGCTGGGGCCGTGCTGGGACGCCGGGGCGCAGATCCTCGCGGTCGTGCGGCGAACCTCACTGCCGGACGAGTTCTCCGATGGCGCCTTGGAAGCTGCGGCCCGGCTCGCGGACGAATTCGACGCAAATCGGCTGGCGTCGGAGCCGCCCGCGGATCGCGAGGATCTCCGCGCGCTGACGACGATCACGATCGATCCGCGGGATGCCCGCGACTTCGACGACGCGATCTCGGTCGAGCCGCTGGACGACGGCCGCGTCAGGCTGGGCGTCCACATTGCCGACGTGGCCCACTTTGTCCCGACAAACGGCGCGATCGACCGCGAGGCCCGCCGCCGCGGAACCAGCGTCTACTTTCCCGGGCTCGTGCTGCCGATGCTGCCGACAGCGCTGTCCAACGGCGTGTGCAGCCTGCAACCGGGCCGCCCGCGACTGACCAAGAGCGTGCTCATCACCTACGACCGCCGGGGCGAGGTCGTCGAGTCCCGGCTGGCGCGCTCACTGATCTGCTCGTCGGCGCGGCTGACGTACGAGGAGGTGACCGCGTTCCTGGAGAACGCGCTGCCCATGCCCCCGGCCGTGGCCACGGTGCTTCGCCGGGCGGACACGCTCGCGCGACGCATCCGCGAGCGTAGACTCCGCCAGGGCATGATCTCGCTGACCGTGCCGGAGGTGCGAATCGAGGTCGCCCCGAGTGGGCACGTGATCGACGCGCGCCCGGAGGACACGAGCTTCTCGCACACGATCATCGAGATGTTCATGGTGGAGGCCAATGAGGTCGTGGCCCGCACGCTGCTGGAGGCGGGCCTGCGGCCGCTGCGCCGCGTGCACGCGCCGCCGGCGCCGGAGGCCGCGGCCGGGCTGGCGGCGCTCGGGCCCGTGCTGGGGCACGCCCCGCCGCGCGTGCTCAGCCGCGAGGCGATCCAGGCGCTACTAGAAGAGGTTCGGGGGCGTCCGGAGGAGCAGACCGTGAACTTCCTGCTGCTCCGCTCGCTCTCGCTGGCCGAGTACAGCGCGGTCGAGGCTGGGCACTTCGCCCTGGCCAGCGACGCGTACTGCCACTTCACGTCTCCAATCCGCCGCTACCCCGACCTGACCGTGCATCGCCTCGTTGATCGGCTGCTCGACGCTGGGCACCCGGGCGGCGAGGCCGGCGGCCGTGCAGCAAGGCGGCGCCGCCGCGAGCTCGCCGAGGAAGAGGGCGAGGCGGTGGATGCGCTGGGCGAGCTGGGGCGGAAGATGAGCGCGCTCGAGCGCCGCGCGCAACAGGCCGAGCGCCAGGCGAAGGCGGCGCTGCTGCTCAACTTCATGCGGGAGAAGGTCGGGCAGGACTTCGACGCCATTGTTACCGGCGTCACGTCGATCGGCGCCTTCGTGCAAGTGCAGCCGCATATGGCCGAGGGCTTGGTGCACCTTCCGGACCTGGGGCGGGACGACTGGGACTTCGATCGCGACGCGAGCGTCCTGGTCGGCCGTCGCACGCGCCGACTCGTGCACGTCGGACTGCGCTTCCGCGTCCGCGTGGCCGCGGTGAACGAGGCGGCCGAGGAGCTGGTCCTGGTCCCGGCCGATCGCGGCCCGGTCGGCATGCCGCTGGACGTGGCGCGTGTCGACCGCCACGAGCGCAGGCGGAAGGGCATCCGCTCTCGGCGGCGCGACTGACGGTCCTGCGGCGAACGTGACTCGCAAGCCACCGCTGTGCGTGATCGATTGACGACCAGTCCCCAACCGGTCACCCGGCAGATTCTTCAGCCGGGACGCGTTCACGCCGATATACAATCATCGTGTCCACATCAAGCGCTCATCCCGTCTTCACGCCCAGAATGGTCGACCGCAGGCGGATTCGTATCGCATGGCGGCGAGGCGTCCGACGGCGCGTCGAGTTCGTCCGCCCTGGCTTTCCGACGGTCCGCTTCGACTGCTCGCCGCTGCTGGTGGCGATGCTCTTCGTGTTCAACGCGTTCGACCTGGCCCTGACGCAGTCGCAGCTTGCGCGCGGAAACTTCCGCGAGGCCAACATCGTCGCCGCCGCCATGGTGGAAACGCCCACGCACGCCGCAGCCTACAAGACGGTGCTCTTCGGAGCGGGCATCCTGGTCCTGATGCGCTACCGGAAGCACCGGCTTTCGCAGGCCGGCCTGTACGGACTGACGGCGTTCTACGCCGGCATGATGGTCTGGTGGATCGAGTACCTGGCCGCCGTGGAGATCTGCCTGGGAGACCCCGCGCGCGTCATGACCGTGCCTCTGTTCTGACGGCTCAGCGCCGCGGCAGCGGGGTAATGTCGCGGAAGCGATAGTCCGGATCGAGGGGGTTGTTCCACCAGGCGCGGGGGTCGTCCTTGCGATTGCCGCCGGCTGACTTCCATCCGCGCCCCCACGTGCCCTGCGACGTGTCCGCCAGCATGTTCGCCGCGTGCCCGTCGAGGAAGAGCATGTTGTGCCGCGCGAATCCGGGCCCGACACCCTGCGAGCCCAGGTTGACGAACGGCTGGAAATTCCGGTGAACACCGCGCAGCGGGGTGTACGTGAACTGCGAACGCAGGAACGGGTCCTCGGTGATGATCATGAAGCGCGACGGGTCGCGGTTGATCTGCTCACGCAGGTACGCGTTCGCCCGCGAGAGCCAGGCCGGGGTGCGGCCCGTGGGCGGCTTGAAGTAGTCATACGCCCAGTAGCGCACGAAGAGGTAATTCGATACGTAGCTCGTCCCGACGTACCGGTAGCGGCTGCTGAAGCCCGCGATGTCGGGAACGTTCGACCAGCCATCCATACCCTGATCGCCGGGGCACTCGTACACCGGAACGTGGCGCACAATGTCGTACAGCGGCTCGTCCGGCTGGACATCCCAGTCCGGCAGGTCCGGGTACAGCACGCGGTTGAAAGGCCGCTCATTGGGCTTGTTGCGGTTGTAGGGCTCGGCGTAGCCCCACCACTCCCGAGTCGTCCCCGGCACACGCCGCCCGGGATGCCCGCCGAAGAAGACGGCGTGCATCTGCGTGCCCGCCTCGTTGTCGTGCCGGTTGAAGGGGAACCAGTCACGCTCCTCGGAGAAGTAGATCGCCTGCGCGCCGCCGATCTGCCGCAGGTTGCTCAGGCACCGGACCATCTTGCCCTGGTCGCGCGCCCCGCGCAGGGCCGGCATGAGCAGCGACATGAGCAGCGCGATGATCGCGACAACCACGAGCAGCTCAATCAGCGTGAAGGCCCGGCGCATTCGAGCAACCGGTCGTTCGGGGGCGTGTCGGGCGCGGCGCATGGCTGGACGTGCTCTTCGGCCGTGACTGGGCGGCTCACCGAAACGTGCCACTGCCATTATAGGCAACCCGGCCGGCGGACTTGACAGCTCGTTCGCGGTGGCAACTGCGCCCCCGGGGCATCACGCGCCGGCCCCGCCCCGGGAACGCGTCACGGCCCGCGATCCTCGTCCGGTGGGCGGAACAGCGGCCCGGACGGGCCCTCACCTGCCCCCGGCCGCTCCGCGGCAGCCTGAGCGGCCGCGATGTCCGCGGGTGTGTCGGCGCGGACGGCGCGGGGCGCGTCGCAGTGCGTGCAGCGGACCTGGAACTGTCCCCCGGGAGAGGTGCCCACCTCGCCTCGGTCGAGGCGCCGCTCGAACTCCCGCGCGGAGAGCTGAAACGACTGCTTGCAGGCGGTGCAGTAGAAGCCGAGGAACTGATCCGCCGGCGCTGGCTCGCGCCCGCCGCACCGAAGCAGCGACAGCGCCGCCGCGAGCAGGAGCACCACCGTCACCGCGAGCAGGACGACCGGCCGGGCCGCGGCCGGGCGCCCGTGCATGGCCAGTGCCAGGCGACGCGGGCGAGCCGGCACGCGCCGTGTCACGCCTTCTTCTCTCGACGAAAGACGGCCACCAGATCCTCCACGGGCACAACGAACAAGCGGTTGTCACCCTCGAAGTCCACCGGGATCGCGTTCTTCGGATTGAAGAGCACGCGGTCGTATTGCTGAATGGGGTAATCGTCGTCGCGCGCCACCTGGGCCGAGACGGCCACCACGCGGCCCGTGATCGTCGGAATCTCAATGTTGCCCGGGAGCTGGATGCCGCCCTTGGTGATTTTCTTGTCCTCGTCCTTGCGGATCAGGACCCGCTTGCCGATCGGCTCGACGGTCTCGAGCTGGGGTTTACTGCCGCTGGCCTGCGTCATTTCAGCTCTCGAGGGCCGCCAGGTCCGGTTCGTGTCCGGCCCCGACGGCGGAAACAGCCACGCCGGCACCGGGTCGCGGGGCACCCCGCATGGAGCCGACCAGCGTTATAGTACGCGCGGTCACTGTCCGGCAGTAGCCGCGGCTAGGCCGAGGCGAGCCAGCCCGGCGGCACGGTCCGGCCCTCGGGTGCTCAGACGAGGCCCGAGGCGCCTCGACACGCGTCGCGCCTTGGAGACCCGGTGAACCCCCGTCACCTGCGCAACCTCCTGGAAGACCTCACCGCTGGGCGCACGAGCGTCGAGGAGGTCGAGCGTCGGCTGGCCACCTTGCCCTTCGAGCAACTGGAATTCGCCTGTGTTGACCATCACCGCGCGCTGCGGTGCGGGTTCCCCGAGGTGATCTTCGGCCAAGGGAAGACCCCGGAGCAGGTCGTCGCAATCGCGGAGCGGCTCGTCGCCCAGGGGCATGACCTGCTGGCTACCCGTATCGGGCTGGAAACCGCTACGGCGCTTCAGCAGCGTTTTGCGCACGCGACCTACTTCGAGACCGCGCGGGCGGCGGCGCTGCGTCACGCGCCCGCCGAGCCGGGCGAGGGCCTGGTCGGCATCGTCTGTGCCGGCACCAGCGATCTGCCCGTGGCCGAGGAGGCCCGCGTCACGGCCGAGATGCTCGGGGCCCGGGTCGAGCCGATCTACGACGTGGGCGTAGCCGGGCTGCATCGCCTGCTGGCGCGATCTGCCGACCTGCGGGCGGCCAACGCCTTGGTCGTGGTCGCAGGCATGGAAGGGGCGCTGCCGAGCGTCATCGGCGGCCTGGTCGAGGCGCCCGTCATCGCCGTGCCGACCAGCGTGGGCTACGGGGCAAACTTCCACGGCCTGGCCGCGCTGCTGACCATGCTCAATAGCTGCGCGAGCGGCGTCAGCGTCGTGAACATCGACAACGGCTTCGGGGCGGGGTACCAGGCCGCCCTGATCAACCGCCTGGCGGTCCGCGGCGGCCGCGCTTCGGTCACCAGCGAGGCAGCCAGCACCGGTCCCGTCGTCCGCGTAGCCGAGACGTCGGCTGACCGCCCCACAAAGCGTGAGTAGCAGTCGTGCCCGCGCAACCCGCGATCGTTACTGACGTCCCCATCCTGGCGCAGCGCGAGCCGACGGCGCACAAGGGGCAGGTCGGCCGGGTCGGGATCGTCGCGGGGAGCCCGGGCATGAGCGGGGCGGCGGTACTCTGCGCTCTCGGGGCGCTGCGGGGCGGGGCCGGCCTCGTTCGCGTTTATTGCCCGACCTCAATCCAGCCCATCGTGGCGGCCAGCGAGCCATGCCTGATGACCGTCGGGCTTGAGCACCAGCCCGCCGGGGCGGGCGCGGCCGGCGCCGCTGGCGAAGCGCTCGCGGGCGACACATGGCCCGACGTGCTGGCGGTCGGCCCCGGACTGGGAGAGGGCGACACCGCCGCACGGGTGACGACGGCCGCCTTGTCCAGCGGCCGGCCGGTCGTGCTCGACGCGGACGGTTTGCGCGTCTTCATGGCCGGTGGATGCGCCTCCCCGCGCGAACACCGCAGCGCCGGCATCCGCTGGCCGGCCGTCTTGACACCGCACCCGGGCGAGATGACGAGGCTGCGCGACGGCGCCGGGCTTTCTCCACTAGCAGGCGACGACGACGCGACTCGCGTTCGGGTCGCTCATGAATACGCCTGCCTGAGCGGCTCGGTCATCGTCTTAAAGGGCTATCGGACAGTGGTTTGCACGCCAAGTCACGCCTTCATCAACACCACGGGAAACCCCGGCATGGCTTCCGGCGGGATGGGTGACGTGCTCACCGGGCTCATCGCCGCACTCATCGGGCAGGGTCTGGCTCCGTTCGAGGCGGCCTGCCTGGGTGTACAGGTGCACGGCTTGGCCGGGGATCTGTGCGCCAAGCGGATCGGGCCGATCGGGTTCCTGGCCCGGGACGTGGCGGACGCGCTGCCGGCCGCCCTGGCCGACGCCCTGCGGCCGCGAATGGGGTTTCACCAGCCGACTCAGAACGCCTGATACGACGCCCCTGCGAGTTGAACAGCGACCAGGCGGCCTCCGATTGGTGGGGTCGGTGCGCGCCGAAGTGCGCCAGCACGTCGCGTTGGCGCGCATCGTCCGTTGTGGCCCGCGCGCAGCGCGGCCATAATTCGCGCCGCGGCGCAGCGCTGTGCTCGTGCAAGTCCGAGTGCTCGACTCGAGAGAATTCTCTTCCGCACAGGAGAGTACGAGGAACCGTCATGGCGAAGAAGAAGACACGCAAGACCTCGAAGAAGTCAACCAAGAAGTCCAGCGTCAAGAAGAGTCGCAAGGCCGCGACCAAGAAGACCGGCAAGCGCGTCGTGAAGAAGGCCGCCAAGAAGGCAGCCCGCACGACGGCGCGCAAGGTCGCCAAGAAAGTCGCGAGCAAGGTCGTCAAGAAGCCCGTCGCGGCCAAGCCCCGCATGCCGCGCCGCACGCCGCAGGCCGTTCCACCCGCGCCGCCGCCGGCCGCGCCGGCGCCGGTCGCTACGCCGCCCGCGTCGCCCGGGGTCGTGCTGAACGAAGGCGACAGCGCCCCCGACTTCAGTTTGAACGACGACCAAGGCAAGCCGCACACGCTCTCGAATTACCGCGGCAAGCACGTCGTCCTCTACTTCTATCCCAAGGATGACACGCCGGGATGCACCACCGAGGCCTGCGGCTTCCGCGACGCGCTCGGGCAGTTCACCGACCGCAACGCGGTCGTGCTCGGCGTCTCGCCGGACGACGTTGCCAGCCACCAGAAGTTCGCCGGCAAGTTCGGCCTGACGTTCCCGCTGCTGGCCGACGAGGATCACTCGGTGGCGGAGCGCTACGGCGTGTGGGTCGAGAAGAGCATGTATGGCAAGACGTACTGGGGCATCACGCGGACAACTTTCGTGATTGGTCCGGACGGGAGAATCAAGAAGATTTTCCGCGGCGTGCGCCCCGAGGGTCATGAGCGGGAGGTGCTCGCAGCGCTGGGCGGCTGAGACCTGTCCGAGAACCTGTGGAGCACCCGCTATCAGCGGGGGGTGCTTGCTCGGAGCCGAACGCGGGCCGTGACTCACGCCGATCTGCCTTCCGACGTGTGCACCACCTGCTGATGGCGCGTGCTCCATGTCGTGTTGCTCTGGGTTCCGGGATAGGTTCTATCGCGCCGCCTCGCACACCCTGCGACTTCTCAGGCAGCGCGGGGCCGGTTTCCAGCCCGTCAGGGCGGACGGGATGCCTGCCCCACCCCCGCAGGCAGGGACGCCCGCCCCACTGCGCGCGAATACGTCGCGGTGATTCGGAGGCAGTACACCAGCGCCTCGTATCGACGCGCAGTAGCCGCACCCGCACGGCTCGCCGTATGATGCCGGGCATGGTCGAGCACTACTGTGATCGGCTCAATGACGCGGTGCGGCGCTGCGGCACGCCGGCCGTCGTCGGCCTCGATCCCGTCCTGGAGAACCTGCCGCCCCTGCTGCGACCGCGCGACCGCCGGGCGGAGTCGGCGGCGCGGGCGGTGGCGGCGTTCTGCCGCGGCGTGATCAATGCCGTCGCGCCGCACGTGCCCGCGGTCAAGATCAACATCGGGTTCTTCGAGCCGTTCTACGGGGCCGGCATCGAGGCGTACGGCGAAACGATCGCCTATGCGCACGAGCGCGGGCTGCTGGTCATCGGCGACGTGAAGCGCGGCGACATCGGCTCGACCGCGGCGCTGTATGCGCGGGCGCACCTGGACGACCCGCCCTTCGAGGACATCGACCCGGCCCGCGTTCCAGACGCGATCACGCTGGCCCCGTACATGGGGGTGGGCGCGATGCAGCCGTTCATCGAGACCGCGGCGCGGCTGGGGCGCGGGCTGTACCTGCTCGTGCGGCCGTCGGATCCGGGGGCGGACGAGGTCCACGAATTCGGCGAGGGGCCCCGGTTCTACGAGCACCTGGCCGACCTCGTGCATCGCTGGGGATTCAGCGAGGAGCTGCTGGGGCGCTGCGGCCTGTCGTGCGTCGGCGCCGTGGTGGCGCCGAAGGACGCCGAGTCGACCCAGGCACTGCGCGAACTGCTGCCGCATACGCCGCTGCTCGTGCCGGGCTACGGCGCGCAGGGAGCGACGATGGAAGCGTGCCGGCCGCTGTTCCGGGCGGACGGGACGGGCGCCGTGGTGAACGCGTCCCGCTCGGTCATCTACGCGTACAACCAGCCTCGCTTCGCCCTGCGGGCGCCGGAAGACTGGACCAGCGCCGTGGAGGAGGCCGCCCGCGAGTTCGCCGCCGACGCGGGGCGGGCGCTGGAGCCCGCGTAGCGTCGACTGGGCGGCTCTCTACGCTGGCGGCCGCTGCGTCCATCCGGCCGCGCGCTTCTCCAGGAACGCCGTCGTTCCTTCCCGCGCCTCGGTGCCGACAAAGCACTTGGCGAACTCGCCCGCCTCGTCGCCAGACAGCATCGCCCGCTTCAGGTGCTTCACCGCCGCCGGCGAGCCGGGGGTCAGCAGCGTCACCCAGCGTTGCACGGCCGCCTCCAGCTCCGCCGCATCGGCCACGACTTCATCAACGAGATGCAGCGCCCGCGCCACTTCCGCCGTGATCTGCTCGCCCGAGAACAGCAGCCGCCGCGCCATGCCGAGCGGGACGTAGCGCGCCAGCCGCTGCGTGCCGCCCCAGCCGGGAATCAGGCCGAGGCGCACCTCGGGCTGGCCAAACTTGGCGGTCGCGACGGTCAGGCGGAAGTCGCAGGCCAGGGCCACCTCGCAGCCACCGCCCAGGGCGTGGCCGCTGATCGCGGCGATAGTGACCTGCGGCAGCCTCTCAAGCGCGTCGAAGACACTTTGCCCCTTTCGGGCGAAGGCCAGCGCCTCGTCCTGCGTAAAGCGCTGCATCTGGGCGATGTCGGCGCCGGCCAGGAAGACCTTCCCCTTCGCGCGAAGGACGACAAAGCGCGCCTGGGCGTCCGTGGCGACCTTCTCGACAGCCTCGCCCAGTTCGCCCACGACGCGCGACGAGAAGATGTTGATCCCGTCCGGCGAGGAGAATTCGATCGAGGCAACGTCGCCCGTCCGGCTCAGTGCTACCGTGGTTTGCGACTTCTCATTGGCCATAACTGAAGAACCCCTTTCCGCTCTTGCGGCCGAGCTGACCGGCCCGCACCATCGTCCGCAGGCTCGGATGCGGGGCGTACTTGTCGAGCCCGAGGTCCCGGTGCAGGACCTCCATGATGTTCAGGCACACATCCAGGCCGATCAGGTCGGCCGTGGCCAGCGGCCCCATCGTGTGGGCCATGCCCAGCTTCATCACCTCGTCGATCGTGGCCGCGTCCGCCACCCCGTCGGCCAGGCAGGCGATCGCCTCGTTGATCAGCGGCATCAGCACGCGGTTGCTCACAAAGCCGGGGTGATCCTTGACCCGCAGCGGCGTTTTGCCGAGCTCGCGGCTGAGGTTCATCGTGAACTCGACCACCGGCTCGGCGGTCTGGAGACCGACGACCACCTCGACCAGCTTCATCAGCGGTACCGGGTTGAAGAAGTGCATCCCGATGAACTGTGCCGGGCGGCCGCTGGCCGCGGCCAGCTCACTGATCGAGATGCTGCTCGTGTTACTCGCCAGGACGACGTCGGGGGCAAGCAGCTTGGCCAGCTCGCCGTACAGCGCCCGCTTGACCGCCACGTCCTCGAAGACCGCCTCCACCAGCAGGTCCACCCCGGCCAAGTCCCCCAGCGATGCGGACCTCAGGTTCTTCCTCGTGGCGCCCGCCACGTCCGCGGCCAGCTTCTGCTTCTCCACGAGCTTGTCGAGCGACTTGGCGATGCCGGCCAGGGCCTTGTCGACGGCGCCCGGCAGGGCGTCGTACATCAGGACAGCCCGGCCGGCCTGGGCGAAAGTCTGGGCGATGCCTGAGCCCATCGTCCCGGTACCGACGACGCCGACGGTCCTCACCGTGGTTCTGATATTCATGCGCTGCGCGCCTCCGCTGGGCCGCGCGACGACCGCGGCGCGGCCGTGAATTGACCTCCGTGTTGTAGCGGCAGCGTGGCTGGGCCGCCACTGGCGATCGACCCGCAACGCGGGGCGATCCCGCGCAATGTCGACGAACGAGGAGCGACGAGCGGAGGCGGCGCTTATCGGGCGAAGGCCGCGTGGCGGAAATCTGCACCGACGGTCCGCAGCGCGCTTGTCCGCACGCTGTGTCGGGCGTACCATCGCCTGACTGAACGGTGTTCGGCAGCCTGACCTGCGGTCGGGCACTTTCGAATCGTCTGGAGTAAGGGAAAGATGTTCGCCAGGATTGCGCTTGCGCTGCTCGTTGCGGGGGTCCTGTTCGTCGCCGCGTCCGACGCGGGCGTCGTATACAACTTCTCCAACATCACCAACAACAACCCGTCGAACGTCAACATCGCGCCGCAGCTCCGAATGACGGTCAGCGACGGCGGGTCGTTCGTGAGTTTCGTGTTCGACAACGCCGCGACCGTCAACTCGAGCGTGGCGCGCATCTTCTTCGACCGCAACGACGCCATGGCGCCGCTGCTGCGGTTCGCCTCGCCGTTCCCTTCGCTGTCGTACACCAGCGGCGTTCAGTTCAGCCGCGATGCGAGCCCTGGCACGTTGCCCGGCGGCAACCCGCTCGGCTTCGAGACGGACTACAGCGTGTCGGCCCGCAACCCCAAGCCAAGCTGGGGGCTCAACGATGCGAACGACCTGCTGACGATCAAGTTCATGCTCGCGCCGTCCGCTTCGTACGGCGACGTACTCGCGGCGCTGGACAGCGGCGCGCTCCGCGTCGGCATGCACGTCATCGCCATCGGCCAGGCGAGCAAGAGCGACAGTTTCCTCAACAATCCGAACACGAACGCCCCGCCGCCGCCGCTCGTTCCGGCGCCGGCCGCGGGCCTGCTGGGCGTGATCGGCCTGGGCCTCCTGGGCCTGCGGCGGCCGGCGCGCGGCTAGGACGGTTCGCAGCGAGCGGTGGGGGCGGACGTTGGCACACCGCCTCTGGCCGGTCGTGTGCACCTCGTCGGACGCGGAGGTCCGACGCTACTGACGCGGGCACGCCGGCCGTCGTTCAGCCACCGTTACGGCCGGGTCATCCAGTGGGGGTCCGAAAGCAGCTTGCGAGCGATGACCAGCCGCTGGATCTCGCTGGTCCCCTCGTACAGCTCGGTGATCCGCGCATCGCGCAGCAGCCGCTCGGCGGGGTAGTCCTGGCAGTACCCGTAGCCCCCGAACACCTGGATGCACAGGCTGCACACGCGGCTGGACATCTCGCTGGCGAAGAGCTTCGCTGTCGCCGCCTCGGTGCTGAAGGGCCGCTTGTTCTGCTTGAGCCACGCGGCGCGGTAGGTCAGCAGGCGCGCGGCCTCGACCGCGACGGCCATGTCGGCGAGCTTCCACTGAATCCCCTGGAACGTGCCGATGGTGGTCCCGAATGCCACGCGCGTGTTGGCGTAGCGGGCGGACTCGTCGAGGGCAGCCTGCGAGATGCCGACCGCCTGGGCAGCGACGCCGATCCGCCCGCCGTCGAGCGTGGCCAGCGCGACGCTCAGCCCCTTGCCGCGCTCGCCCAGGAGCGCGTCGCGCGGGAGCAGGCAGTTCTCGAAGATCAGCTCGGCCGTGCTGCTGGCGCGGATGCCCATCTTGCGTTCGAGCTTGCCGATCGTGAACCCGCGCGTACCGCGCTCAACGATGAAAGCGGAGAGCCGGCGCTTCTCGTTGCCCGGATCGGTGACGCAGAAGACGACGAAGACGTGCGCCTCGCCCCCGTTGGTGACGAAGTTCTTGGTCCCGTTGAGCAGCCAGCCTTCCTTGGTCTCGACGGCCATACAGCGGGCCGCGCCCGCGTCCGAGCCGCTGCCCGGCTCGGTCAGCGAGAAGCAGCCGATCCACTCGCCAGTGGCCAGCTTCGGCAGGTACCGCCGCCGCTGCTCCTCGGTGCCGAAGTTAATGATCGGGTCGCAGCACAGCGAGTGATGCGCGGAGACGAGGATGCCGGTCGCGCCGCAGGCCCGCGAGAGCTCCTCGACCGTGATGATGTACGAGACAATGTCCAGCCCGCTGCCGCCGTACTCGGTCGGGATGTACGTCCCGAAGAGGCCCATTTGCGAGAGCTTCTCGACCAGGCCGTCCTCGAAGCGGTGCTGCTCGTCGCGCTCGGCGGCCTTGGGGGCGATCTCGTTGACGCAGAAGTCGCGTACCGCCTCGCGAAGCTGCCGCTGGTCGTCGTCGAGTCGGAAGTCCACGATAGCTCCTCCGGGTAGGGTGTCGCGCGGCGCGTCACGCACCCGCCGTCGCCGAGGCGAGCACGTGCCGGGCGATGAGGATGCGCTGCACTTCGCTGCTGCCCTCGCCGATCTCGCACAGCTTGGCGTCGCGCATGTAGCGCTCGACTGGGAAGTCCTTCGTATAGCCGTACCCGCCGTGCACCTGGATGGCCTCCAGGCCGATGCGCGTGGCCGCCTCGCTGGCAAACAGCTTGGCGACGTACGCCTTGTAGCGGGCATCGTCCCCGCGATCGAGCGCGGTGGCCGCGTCCCAGATCAGCAGGCGGGCGGCCTCGATGTGCATCGCCATGTCGGCCAGCTTGAACTGGATCGCCTGAAGTTCGCTGATCGGCTTGCCGAAGGCGTGCCGCCCCTGCGCGTACGAGACCGACTCCTCCAGGCAGCCGCGGGCCAGGCCGAGTGACAGCGCCCCGATGCCTACGCGGCCGCGCTCCAGGACCTTCAGCGCGTCCACGTAGCCCTGCCCCCGCTGCCCTACCAGGTCCTCCGGGCCGCAGTACACGTCGTCCAGCGCGAGCGGCACCGTGTCGCTGCCGCGGATTCCGAGCTTGTCTTCCTTCGGTCCGACGGAGAACCCCTTGTCGTCACGCTCGACGATGAAGGCCGAGATGCCCTTAGCCCCCTTGTCCGGATCGGTCCGGGCCATGATCACGTACACCTGTGCCCGGTTGCCGTTCGTGATGAAGATCTTGTTCCCGCTCAGCCGCCAGCCTTTGCCGTCCGGGACCGCGCGGGTGGTCAGCGCGGCCGCGTCCGAACCGCTGCCCGGCTCGGTCAGACCCCACGCGCCGACCCACTCCCCCGCCGCCAGCTTCGGCAGGTACCTGGACTTCTGCTCCTCGCTGGCCGCGAGGTTCAGGTGCGACAGGCACAGGCCGTTGTGCGCCGCGAGCAGCAGTGCCACACTCGCGTCCTGGCGCGCGATCTCCTCCATGATGACGCAGTTGGCCAGGTAGCCTAGGCCGGCCCCGCCGTACTGCTCTGGCGTGAGGACGCCCATCAGCCCGAGTTCGGAGAGGGCCGGGACGATCCAGTCCGGCAGCGCGGCGTCGCGGTCCCACTGTCGCGAGTGCGGCCGGAGCCGCTCGGCCGCGAACTTCCGCACCATGTCACGCAGGGGGAGGAGGTCTTCCGGCAGGTCGAAGTTCATAGCGTGGTCATCCGTTGCATGGACGGCGTGCCAGACGGACGCGACGGATACGACGGTCTCGATTCTAGCGGGAGCCCCCGACGGACGGAAATCGCTCCGCCCGACGCCTACGGCTGCGCGCGCGCCCCCCCGGCGGCGCCGGTCACCTGGATCGTGCGATGACAGCGGGGGCAGCTTGTCCGCTCCGCCGAGAACTTGGGGCTGAGCTGGACCGTGCCACCGCACACGCAGCGGAAGGACTCCCAGCCGCTGGTGCGGCGACGGTAGCGCAGGGGGCGTTCCGGGGCCGGGGCGCGGGCGGCGCCGGCTTCGTCGCGCGCAGGCTGGCGCTCGGCCTGCGGCACGTCGTGTGACCGGCCACAGCGGGGGCAGGTAATGGAGGCGAGCGCGTCGTCGGGAGTCAGCTTGAGCTGCGCGCCGCAAGGGCACCCGATGACGACGAGCGCCAGCGCCTTGTCGAGCAGGCGTCCGACCAGGCGAGCCTGCTGGACGATCTCCTCGCGCTGCTCCGGCGCCGGGGCGGGCGGCCGCTTGGCCACGTCCGCGCTCTCGGCCAGCGAACGGGCACCCACGCAGGCGGCCCCGCGCCCGTGAACCGCTTCGTACGCAGCCTGGTAGGCCGCCAGGCCGGCACCGGCCATGCCGCGCAGCACCTGGATGCGCTTGTCGGTGGGAGGATGGGTCGAGAAGAGCGTGAAGGCGGCCCGGGCCTGGAGGGGGTTGACGATGCAGAGCGGGGCAATGACGTCGCTGGTCTCTACCTGGGCGTACGACTGTCCGGCGATCTTCTTGAGCGCCGACGCCAGCCCCTCGGGGTAGCGTGTGAACAGCGCCGCCGAGGCATCTGCCAGGTACTCGCGCTTACGGGAGCATGCGAAGTAGAGGAGCTGTGCGGCGATGGGCGCGACGATCGCCAGGATGACGGCAATGGCCAATACGATGAGCACGCCCGCCCCGCCGCCCTTGCCCGAGCCGCGTCTCCGGCCGACGCCCCCGCGCAGCACGCCGCGCAGAAAGCCGCGCGACAGCAGGACGATCGCGCCGACCATAACGCCGGCCAGCGTCATGAAGCGGACATCCCGATTGCGGATGTGGCCGATCTCGTGGGCGATCACGCCCTGGAGCTCGTCGCGGCTGAGCCGCTTGAGCAGGCCGGCCGTCACCGCGACGGCCGCGCGGTCGGGGTAATAGCCGACCGCGAAGGCGTTCATCGACGGGTCATCGACCAGGAAGACGCGGGGCATCCTGGGCAGGCCGGCCGCGATGGTCATCTCCTCGACGACGTTCCACAATTGCGGCGCGTCGCTCTTCTCGAGCTCAAAGGCCCGGCCCGCGCGGAGCAGGATGGCGTCGCCCGACACCGCCGCCGTCAGCCACAGTCCCAGCCAGATCACGATCGCTACGCCCGCGCCGATCAGCGCCCCCCACGGCGGCGCGGCCGCCCGGGCACCCCGTGCCGGCTCGCGCGCCGGCGCAAGCCCGCGTTCAACCAGTGCGTTGTGATCGAACAGCCGCGCGGCACGCTGCCACTCGTGCTCATCGGGGGGCGCGATCTCGTTCGCGACAACCTGCCCGATGGTCGCGCCGAGCGCGACGAGGATCAGGCCCATCACCATGATGAGCAGGAGCGAGCGACGCTGGTTGGCGCGGATGGCTTCCCACATGGCCGAGGCACTGACTCGGAACCGAGAAGCCGGCTAGAACTTCACCTGCGGCACCTCGCGCTGCGCCGCGTCCTGGACCTCGAAGAACACCGACTCCGTGAAGCCACACAGGCCGGCGACGATATTCGGTGGGAAGGTCTGGATCTGGTTGTTGTAGCGCATGACGCTGTCGTTGTAGTACTGCCGCGCGAAGCCGATCCTGTTCTCGGTGCTGGTCAGCTCCTCCTGGAGGGCCAGGAAGTTCTGGTTGGCCTTCAGGTCGGGGTAGTTCTCGACCAGCATGAGCAGGCGGCCCAGGGTCCGCGACAGCTCGCCCTCGGCCTGTACCTTCTCCTCGATGCTGCCGGCGGAGACCGCCTTCGTCCGCGCGTTCACGACGGCTTCGAGCGTGCTGCGCTCGTGCCCGGCATAGCCCTTGACCGTCTCCACGAGGTTGGGGATGAGATCGTGCCGCCGCTTGAGCTGGACGTCGATCTGTGCCCAAGCGTTCTTCACCTCGTTGCGCAGGCGGATGAGCGTGTTGTAGATTCCCACGCCCCACAGGAAGAGGATCAGGATTACGCCGGCCACGACCAGCACGCCAATCAGTGTTGCGCTCACAGGCATCCTCCCAGGGGCGCGGCTCAGCGCCCGTGCTCGAGTTCGCTGCGGAACATGTCGCCGAAGAACTCGGCCAGCTTACCGAGGTCGCCCTCGTGGTAGTTTCGCACGACGCTGGCCAGCTCGCCGGCGTCCAGCCAGACGCCGTCGCCATCGGGGCAACGGTCGATGTGCACCGGCTCGCGCGGGCCGACCGTGGCCGGCTGCATCCGCCGGCCGCAGCGCGGGCAGCGTCGCGTGCCCGCCCTCGCCCCGGGCTCGGGCAGCAGGACGCCGCGCAGCCGCTCCGGCTCGATGCCGGCGATCTCGGCGACCAGCTCCAGCTCGCCGCTATCGAACCACGTGCCCCGACAGGCCGGGCAGTGATCGACCTCAACACCCTGAAGCTCGACGATCATCATCGGGCTGGCACACACCGGGCACACGGACCAGTCCTCCTGGCTGCGACCTTTCGGGCGCGCCGACAGGATACTCGCGGCGCGAGGCAGCGTCGCGTATAAGCCCGGGCCGATCGTGGAATCGGGGACGCCCCGTGCCGCCCGCGCCGCCGGGGCCGGCCCGCGGGGATCAGTAAATCAGCACGCTGTCGGGGACGCGAAAGTCGCTCCAGGGCTGCCCGCGGTGCTTGGCCAGCTTACCCAGCAGCAGCGTCGCCCGCTGGTACATGCCGCCGGCAAAGCGCCGGTTGAGCTCGAAGCGGGTCGAGGTCACGAACGAACGGATCAGCCCGAGCGCCAGGCGAGCCTCGAACGTCGCGTCCTCGTTCTCGGCGGCGAATTGGCGGGCGAAGTGCAGGAACGCCAGGGCGAGTTGCTCCAGGCTGCGACGCGCCCGCCGGCTCGTGACCGGCAGCCGGAAGCTCGACACCAGGAAGACGGAGACGTCCTGCACGTAGTCCATGTCGCGCGAGCGCTGCACGTCCACGAAGTGCACGCTGTCCCGCTCGACGTTGTACAGGATGTTGTCCAGGTTGAAGTCGCCGTGAATGAAGACGCTGAACGGGGCGGGCAGCTCGACGTCCAGCGACGCGACCTCCGCGAGCCGCTCGACCAGCGCCGGCGAGCGCAGCGTGTTGACCTGGACCGCGTCTCCGCGGAACTCGGGATGCAGGCGGTACACGTCCTCGATCCGGTCGGTGAGCTGCTGGAGGTACCCGCCGGATACGGGCTGCGGGTTGCGCGTCCGTGTCCACGCCTCGCGGAGGACGACCTCGAGACGGGCCAGCACCCGCTGCACGAACGGCCAGTCGTTGTTGAGCACGATCTCCTGGAGCGTCTGCCCGTCGAGGTACTGGAGCAGCAGGGCCGCGCCCTCGCCCTCGGACTGGTAGCGGACGACACGCGGCACGAGTCCGGGCGCGACCTGCTCCCAGCGCTGGAGGGCGGCGTTCTCGCGGGCCAGCTTGTCGGGGCTGCCTTCCTTGAACAGCACCCGGCGGCCACCCTCGACCTCGTCCGACTGCACGCTCCCGATGCGCACGCCGCTGCGCGTGCCCCAGATGCTGTCGACTTCGGCTTCGGCGAGGGGCGCGGCGCTGGCGTCGCCGGCGGCCAGGGCCTGGTTGATGACGCGGAACTGGTGCATCTTCAACGGCTCACCGAGCACCGCGAAGAGGATCGCCTCACCGACATTGAGCAACGCGTCGCCCATGCGTTCGAGGTAGTGGACGATGAACAGCGACGTAATGAGGTTCTCGACAGACTGCGAAGCACGCAGCGCCTCGATAATCCGCTTGAGCTGAGCCTGGTACAGCCGGTCGAGGTCGTCCTCCACGGCGCAAATCTTCATCGCCAGGTCGCTGTCGCGCTCGAAGAGCGCGGGCTCGATCAGGTCCAGCCCGGCCAGCACCTTCGTGACGAACGCGGGCCCGTCGAACCAGCGGGCCGCCGCCGGCTCCGTGAAGTGCTCCATCTGCCGCGCGATGTTGACCACGAAGTCGGCGATGCGCTCGAGGTTGGCGGTGATGACGTTGACGGCCCGCACCGAGGCGATGGTCTGCTCGTCCTCGTTGGGCGTGGTGCGGATGAAGGCGAAGCACTCGTTCTCGATCATGCTTTTCTGCGTGTCGATATAGCCCTCGCCACTGCGGATGGGCCGGATCCAGCGCAGGTCGGCGTCCCCCAGCAGCTTGCGCGTGTGCTCGAGCTGCTTGCGGACGTGCAGGAGCATGAAGCGGAAGTTCCGGGCAATGCCGGCATAGGAGTGCATGCGCGGCATCCTAGGCCGGACCCGGGCGGATCTTGAGCGGCTCGGCGGTCTTGGGCTCGTCCGGGGCGTCCTCGCGCCACGAGACCTTCACGATCAGCCGCGAGCGGGTCTTGCCCCGCTTGGCCTCGACCGAGAGGCGCAGCAGCCCGGTCGGGCGCAGCGCGAGCAGCTTGCCGTTGCTCGACAGCGACAGGTGACCGCGCTTCAGCCCGTCCGCCAGCGCGCCGAGGTACCCGACGATCGACTCGATATCCTGCAACGATTCGTATTCGAACGCATCTCGACTCGGCATCGGTGCCATCCTTGTAATGGGCCGGAGCAAGCCGCCCTCCAGCGGCCCAGTCCGCCCGATCAGGCCGCGCCGGGCATCCCTGACCGGCGCCCAATCCGTTCCCAGATTCGCGTCGCCTGCCCGCCCGGCCTGCGACGCGAAGCCCGCCACGACTCGACACCGCGGCTACAGCAGCCGCGCACGGTACTCCTCGATCACGCGGCCCCGGTCCGTGCTGGCGGCGCTGAGCCGCTTGCGGATACCCAGCTCGTCCCAGGCGGGCTGGAGCCCCAGCTCGCGACCAGCCTTCTCCTTCTCCTGGTAGGCCGGATTGAGCACCTTCTCGCCGAAGTGCGTGTCATCGCCCATCGTGATGAGCAGGGGGCGCCGACCGGCGGGTCGCGTCTTGTTCTGCTTGCTGACGACCTGGATGAGGAACTCGGTGAACTCGCGCGACTGCGGGTTCCAGACCTCGATGCCGTCAACATCGTAGTCCGCCAGGAGGATCGGCCAGAACTGCTCCGGGTGCGGGATCACCACCCCGCCGCCGAGCCCACGGACTTCCTCGATGATCTCCGGCACACGGTAGAAGTACGTCAGCGAGAAGTGCGCCTTGACGATCTCCTTGACCGCCCGCAGGAACACCTGTGCGTGGCCGATGAGGTGCTCGTCGTACAACTCACGCAGGGCGTGAAAGTAGTTCCGCACGAGCTTGTTCTTGAACATGTCTGGCGGAGTGACGCGCTCGTGTCGCTGGATGAGCGCCTTCAGCCGCGCCACATGGAGTCGGCAGAAGCGCACCAGGTCCGCATCGGCACCGGTCTGGGCCGCCGCCCGCTCGACGCGCTCCTCGTACGCAGGTTCGAGGATCGAGTCGATGTACTCCCAGAGCTGGCTGGCGCGGTACTTGAAAGTGTGCGAGAGCATGGCCCGCAGGGCGTCGGCCCGCTGCACCCGCGCGGCGCTGAAGTGCGCCAGGAGCTGCACCTTGCGGTTGAACGGGGCCGAGAAGCAGTCGATCTCGACGCCCGCCAGCCCGTCGTACTCCATGAGCACGTTGTGCTGCGTCGGAATGATGAGCTGCGCGCGCAGGTTCGGATACATCGCCCGCACGCGCTGCATGATCACGTCCATGGGGATCCACTCGGGGTGCCAGTGGATCGCCAGGACCTCCTCCTGCCGCGGCTCGATGCGGGACGGCGTCGCCACCCGGCGGATCTGCTCGGGGGTCAGTGTCTCGGTGATCATGAGCCGGTAGGCGCGATCGTCCCACTCGCTGGGCTCGGGCGCGATCCGGCTCAGGTCAAGCTCGGTCCCGTTGGCTGTAGTCTTCAACACCATTCGACGACGTCTGCGAATCGGCGGCCGGACCGGCCGGTCCACCCGGACGTTCCGCTGTCGCAAAGACTTACGAGCATCATACGTCGCGGCGCCGCGTTAGCCAACGCGAGGATCGCGCCGGCGTCGGCGCTCCTGGCCCCGCCTGGCGACCCGCCGCGGCTACAATCCTGCCCCATGCCCGGCCGCGCCGAACTCGAACGCCTCCGCGACTGGCTCGCCGCGGCCCAGCGCCCGCTGCTGCTCACCCACCGAAAGCCGGACGGGGACGCCCTCGGGGCGTTGGTCGGGCTTGCCCTCGCCGTCGAGCAGCTTGGTTGTCGGCCGGCCTGTACCCTGTTCGAGCGCCCCTTCCCGCCCCGCTACCCGAGCCTGGCGAGCGCCGTGAGCTGGCGGTACTGGCCCGAGGAGCAGCGGACGCTTGAACCCGGTTGTGACGCGCTGGTGATCCTGGACACCTGCTCCCTGTCGCAGCTCGAGCCGGTGGCTGACCTGCTCGGCCGCGCGCCGCGCACGCTCGTCATCGATCACCACGCCACCCGCGACCCGATCGGCACGCGACCGGAAGACCTGCGGGTGATCGACGAGTCCGCCGCGGCCACCTGCCTGATGATCGCCGAATGGCTGCCGGCGGCGGGTCTCCAGCTCACACCCACAATCGCGGAAGCCCTGTTCATCGGCCTGGCGACGGACTGCGGCTGGTTTCGCTTCGCGAACACCGACGCGCGAACACTGCGCGCGGCGGCGCGGCTGTGCGAGGTCGGCGCGTCGCCGAGCGCACTGTATCGCCCCATCTACGCGCGCGACCCGATCAGCAAGCTCCGCCTGGTCGGGCGGATGCTCCTCTCGCTGGAACTGCACGCCGGCGGGCGGCTGGCCGTGCTCAAGCTTCGCCAGGCTGACTTCGCCGAGACCGGGGCGGACCGCGCGCTCACCGAGGATCTCGTTAACGAGGCTGGCCGGCTCGCGGGCGTCGAGGCGATCATCCTGTTCACCGAGGACGTCGGCGGCGTCGTCCGCCTCAACCTCCGCAGCAAGTCGTTCCTCGACGTGGCGGCCCTCGCTGGCCGCTTCGGCGGCGGCGGACATCTTCGCGCTGCCGGCGCTCGCGTGACCGGCGCTTGGGACGACGTTGTGCCGCGCGTGATCGCCGAGGCGGAGGCAGCGCTACGGGACGGCCCGGTTAACTGAGCGCTACCCGCGGGGATCGACCATGTCCGACTGGCTGGAGTCGCAGAATCGCCGCGTCATCCGCTGCCAGCGCTGCCCGCGCTTGCGCGCTCATTGCCGGCAGGTGGCGAGGATTCGCCGGGCCGCGTATCGCGACGAGCGCTACTGGGGCCGCCCGGTCCCGAACTTCGGCGACCCGCGGGCCCGGCTCCTTATTGTCGGGCTGGCCCCGGGTGCCCACGGTGCGAATCGCACGGGGCGCATGTTCACCGGCGACCGCAGCGGCGAGTGGCTGTTCGCCGCCCTGCACCGCGCCGGACTGGCCAGCCAGCCGCACTCGACCGGCCGTGACGACGGGCTGAGCATTCCGGGCGTGCTCATTACGGCGGCTTGTCGATGCGCTCCACCCGACAACAAGCCGACCCCGCCGGAACTCACTGCCTGCCGACCGTACCTCGAAGAAACGCTGCGGCAGACGCCATGGCGCGTCCTGCTTGCTCTCGGCGGGCTGGCGTGGCGCGAGGCGACGCGGCTGCTGGGCGAGCGTTCGGAAAGGTTCGGGCACGGCGTCTCGCGGACGCTGTCGGACGGCCGCCTGTTGCTCGCGTCGTACCACCCCAGCCAGCAGAACACACTGACGGGACGCCTGACGCGGTCGATGCTCGACGACGTGCTGGCGCGCTGCGCGCGGGCGATCCGGGCGGCGGGCGAGGGCCCGCACGCCTGACGGTTGCGGCTGAGCGCCCAGCCCATCACCGCGGCGTCAAGCGCCCGGCGTGCCGCTCGCATCAGGCGACGGCGCCGACGGAGACGCCAGTCCCAGCACCGTCGTGAGGTACTCGCGGTTGCTCGGGAGCAGGTCGGGCAGGCCGACGATTTCTTGCGGTGGGCACCAGCAGAATTCGGCGACTTCGTGCGGATTGGCGCGCAGCTCCCCGCCCACCAGCTCGGCCCGCCACCAGGCCAGGTGCAGCCGACCGTCGTCGCTGACATGTTCCCACTCGCGATGCAGCGGCCGCACCTGCCCGCCGACCTCCTCGCGGAATTCACGCACGACCGCGTCGGCTTCGCTCTCACCGGCCTCGATCGCGCCGCCCACGAAACACCACGCGTTCGGGGCGATGACGCTCGCCGCCCGACGGATGACCAGGAAGCGGCCCTCCCGCTCAACCACCACGACCACGCCGTACTTCGTCGGCCGCATCGACGCTCCTCGCCCGGCGCGTGCGGCCGGAACTCGTCAGCACCATCCTACTCGACGACGGCTGCGCCCGACGCCGCGGTTGCACGCCGGCCCCGTTCGCCGATCATGGGCGGAGATGAACAGAGTGCGAGTCGCGATCGGCGTGGCTGTCGTTCTCCTGCCCGGACTGGTCCTGGCGCCGGCGTGGCGGCTGGGCGGGCTGGGGGCTGGGGAAGACGACATCCTGTACTACTACCCGATGCGCTGGCTGCTGCACGCGTTCGTCGCGCAGGGCGAGCTTCCGCTGTGGCAGCCCTGGACCGGACTGGGGCGACCGTACCTGGCCGACCCGCAGACCGCGCTCTTCTACCCGCCCACGTGGATCTTCGCCGTCCTTCCGACCGAATTCGCCTACCCGGCGTCACTCTGGGCGCACTACAGCCTTGCGATCCTCGGGGCCTACCGGCTGCTGCGCGCTGGCGGCCTACGGCGGGACGCGGCCATGCTGGGCGGCATCGCGTTCGCGTTCTGCGGATTTATGCTGGCCCACCGCGCCCACCTGGCCATGCACCACGCCGCCGCCTGGACGCCCTGGGTCTTCTGGCGACTCGCCCGTTACGCCAACGCAGGCACCTGGCGCGATGGCCGCCGGCTGGCCCTGGCCGCGCTGCCAGCGGCGATGCAATGCCTGGCCGGGCACGTTCAGATCGCCGCGCTCACCGCGATGGGCTCGCTCGTCTTCCTCGCGGCCGGCCGCTCGCCGGCGGCGATCGCGCGGTGGCTGCTGGCCTGGATGCTCGCGGGCGGCCTCTTCGCGGTACAGCTTGTGCCGACGCTCCTCTACACGATGGAGTGCACGCGCGGCGAGCGGACGTTCGTCGACTTCGTCGAGAACAGTTGGAACCCCGCAGCAGCGCTGACTCTCGTGATGCCCATGCTGCTCGGCCAGCGCACGCCGAACTTCTTCGACCAGCCCTGGTGGGGACCGTCGCACCAGGTTGAGCAATTCGCCTACGTCGGGTTGCTGCCACTCGTGCTCGCGGCCCTCGTGCTCCGCTGCGGCTGGCGGGCCGATCCGCAGCTTCGGGCGTGGGTGCTGCTCGGGTTGTTCGCTCTGCTGCTGGCGCTGGGGCAATTCGGCCCGATCTGTCCGCTGCTTTACTGGGTGCCGGGAGCGTCGCTCTTCCGGGTTCCGGCGCGAGCGCTGCTCCTGGTGCACCTGGCGGCAGCCGTGCTCGCTGCCCGCGCCCTGCATGACCTGGGCCCTGAGCTGTCGCCAGCGGCGGCGCGGCTCCGCCTCGCGGCACAGCGCTGGTCCCACCGGCCGCTGCGGACCGCGGCGATCCTCGTCGCCGTACCGCTTGGGCTGGTCCTGCTGAGTTCGCCGTTGCTGCCGGCGTCGCTGCGCGCCGAGGCACTCTTCGCGCTGCGTCCGTGGAGTTCGGCCGTGTGGGTACCGCTCATCGTGGCGGTGGGCGCGCTGGTCGTGCTGCAAGTGGTCTCGCGGCCGTGGTTCGACGACTGGCGCCGCTGGACGGTTGCAGCCGCAACGGTCGCGGACCTGGCGATCATTGGGTGGACGATCGATGTGCCGGCCGGCGTGAGAAGTGCCGACGCGCTGCGCGCGCCGGTCGACGCCGCGTGGCTCGATGACGTGCGGCAATCTGGTCAGCGTCTCTGGGTTGTTACGCGCCGCGAACGCGGGCTGCCCGGCGAGTACACCGACCCGGTCGAGAAGCTCGTCGCCAACACGAACGTGCTTCAGCGGATTCCGTCCTTAACGGACTACGGGCCGTTACAACCGAGGCCGTTTGACCGGGCGTTCGGCTTCAAGCCCTGGGGCGAGGCCGAGCAGGCCGCCACCCTGCTTGACCGCAGCAAGTGGATGCGGCTCGCCAACGTCGGCTGGGTGCTGCTGTGCGACCCCGGCCTGCCCGCGCCGACCGGCGCGGATCTGGTGCGAACGACGCCGCGCGGGTGGCGGCTGTACCGCTGTCCGGACGCCGCCGGACTGGCCGCGTTCGAGAGCGCGGACCATCCGGGTGCGGTCCGATTCGAGTGGGTTTCGTCGCGAGCGGTGCGGGTCGAGGTCGATCCGTGGCCGCGCGGCGTGGCGGAGCTGGAGCGTCGGCGCGGACAGCGTGGCGACGAGCCTTCATCCCGCGTCATTGTCTCGCTCTTGTCGCTGCCTGGATGGCGTGCCCGGGTCAACCGTGAGCCGGCGCCGATCGAGACAGTCGGCCCACTCATTGCGGTCCGCGTGCCCTCGAGCGAACCCGCCGTCATCGAGGCTGACTACTGGCCCCCGGGGCTGACGACCGGAAGCGCCGTATCCGCGGCAGTGGGGTTCGGCGTCATCGCGATCGGGTTGGCCGGGTGGCTCAGACGTCGGACGGACGAGCCGCCCCCGCCGTCGCGCTCGGCCAGCGAAGCGTGAACGTGCAGCCGCCCTCGGGATTGGCCCGCACACTCAGCCGGGCGTCGTGCCGCGCCGCGATCATCCGGCAGACGCTCAGCCCCAGCCCGACCTGCTGCCAGTCGTTGGGGCGATCGGTCGGCGACGCGGACAGGAACGGGTTGAACACGCGGTCGATCAATTCCTGTGGGATACCCGTGCCCGAGTCGCGGACCTCGATCAGCACATCCGCGCCGTCGGGTCGTGCCGCGATGGCGAGCGTTCCGCGGCCGGCGGGCTTCATCGCCTCGCGCGCATTGAGCACGAGGTTCAGAAGCACCTGACATAGCAGGTCGGCCCGGGCCATGACGACCAGCTCCGGCGGAACCTCGACGCGGACCGGAATGTTGTCCTTCTCGAGCGGGCGCGCGGCCGACTCCAGCGCCTCGCGCACCACAGGCTCAACCGGGCATGGCTCGACCGGCAGCGGCCGATCATGCGCCAGGTCCAGCAGCCTGCGGCTCAGCGCTACCGCGCGCTGTGCTTGCGTGAGCGTGCGCTCCAGCGCCTTGCGCATGAACGGGAGGTCGTCGCCGCTGGTCAGCGCGGCCTCGGCCCGGGCGACGATGGGCGTCATGAGGTTGTTGAACTCGTGCGCCGCCATCGCCGAGAGGCTGCCGAGCAGCGCCAGCCGCTGGCAACTGATGAGCTCGCGCTGCAAGGCTTCGTACGCCGCGTGCAGCGATCCGTCCGCGGGAGGGAGTGCGTCGGGGGGTCGAGCGGGAGGCAGCGGCTCGCGTGCAGACAAGACCCCGTCCTCCCCCGCCGGAAGCGCCGCTCGGGCTGCGGACTGGGTCATGCGCCAGGCTCGCCAGGAGACGCGATCACCGGTCGACACGGCCGCCGCGAATCAATGGCGGCCACGGATGGAGCCTAACGGACGCGCGCGGCGGGTGTCAACGAAACCTGACTGCGCGCCGGGTCGCATCGCGCTCGCGCGCAGTGGGGTAGGCGTCCCTGCCCGCCGCCTTGCCTGCCGGCGGGCACGGAGGCCCGCCCCACCCTGCCTGAGGAATCACGTGCACGCAGGCCCGCCCCACCGTGCCCGCGAAGTCGGCGTACTGGCGAGGCAGCACACTACGACCGGGCCTCGGACTTCAGCGGCCGGCTCATCAGCTCCGAAATAGCCAGCGTAGGCGACTTGTTCTCGAAGACCACGTCGTAGACCGCCTGCGTGATCGGCATCTCGATGCCGTGGCGGCGGGCCAGCTCCAGGACCGCGCGCGTGGTCGGGATCCCCTCGATGACGCCGCGGCTTTCCTGAACAAGCTGATCGGCCCGGGCCCCGCGGCCGATCCGCTCGCCCGCACAGCGGTTGCGTCCGTGAGGCGAGACGCTGGTTGTGATGAGGTCGCCGATGCCGGCCAACCCGCTGAACGTCTCCGGCCGGGCCCCCAGCGCGACGCCCAGGCGCGTGATCTCGACCAGGCCGCGGGTGAGCAAGGCAGCCTTCGCGTTGTCGCCGGCCTTCAGACCATCGAGGATGCCGGCCGCGAGGGCGATGACGTTCTTCACCGCCCCCGACAGCTCCACGCCAATCACGTCCCCACTCGTGTACAGCCGCAGCCATTGTGTGGACAGCGCCTGCTGTACGCGCCCAGCGACCGCGTCGTCCTGACACGCGACCACCGCGGTCGCCGGCAGGCAGCGGACCAGTTCGGCGGCGATGTTCGGGCCGCTGAGCACCGCAATCGGGTGGCCAGGCGCGCAGGCCGCGATGACCTGGCTGGGCCGCAGGGTCGTGCCGATCTCGATGCCCTTGGTCACCGAGGCGATCGCGACGCCGGGCGGTGTGTGCGACGCACAGTGAACCCAGGCCGAGCGCAGGTACTGACACGGGACTGCGGAGACGACCAGGTCCGCCCCGCGCAGCGCGGCTTCGGCGCTGTTCGTCGGCGTGATGCGCTCGGAGAGCGTCGTGCCCGGCAGGTAGCGCCGATTCTCGCGCTGAACGAACACCTCGCTGACGGGCTCCTCCGGCCGAGCGAGCATCGCCACGTTCGCGCCGTGCTCGGCGAGGATCTGGGCCATCACCGTACCCATCGCGCCGATCCCGACGATGGCTGCTTTCTCGATCATGACGTGACAATCTCCATGAGCCCGCGGCGGGTGCGAGCCTTCGGCAGCGATGGCGGATTCTACGGCCCGCCAGCCGGCGCGTCGCCCGAAAGTGACAGAACCGAGGCGATCGCCCGCTCCGCCGCGCGCTCTACGTCGGCCGGCGAGCAGGCCACCGGCACCAGCCGCCGCAGCCGCACGAACGCCAGCCGCGCCTCGGCGACTGGTCGATCGAGGATGGCACCCATCGCGCGGGCATAGAGCTGCACCTGAATGGTGTAGCCGGCGATGCGCTGGGCAAGCTCCGCCTCGGTTTCTACGCGGTCGGTCTTGTAGTCGACGATGACGAGCCCCGACGGTGTGCCTGCCAGTGCGTCGATCACGCCGCGCAGCACCAGCCGCTCGCCGTGGCGCGGCACCGGTAGCGCGAAGACGAAGGGAACCTCGCGGCGGACGTCAGGGTTGTACGTGGCAAGCAGCCTGCCGACCTCGCTGGATCCCAGCCACGCCACGTCAGCGGGGTCGAGCAACGCGCACTCGTCCGTCGACAGCCGCCCGCGCTGCCGAAGCGCTGCCAACTGGTCGGTGACGTCGTCGAGCGTCGCGATGCGGCGCAGATCAGCAAACTGCATGAAGCGATGGAAGGCCGTGCCGTAGTCGGTGCCCGCGGTCGGGGCAGGCTCCGCTCGCCACCGCGGCAGTCGCAGCGGCACCCCGGGCGCGGCCAGCGTCGCCGGACGATCCTCGACCTCGTCCTGCTGCGGCTCCATCGCGCGCTTGGCCGCGCTGACCGAGAGCACGGCCGGCAGGCACGCCAGCGCGAGGTCGGGCGGAGCTGCGATGATAGTCCGGGCGGCATCGACCCATGCCTGGTCCCGGTCTGACCACTCGGGGAGCTCCACCGGCACCGAGTCGGGCTTGCCGGCCGGCTCGGCCAGCTTAACGTCGGCGGCGGACTGAGTCGTCACGCGCACCGCGGGCAGCGGCAAGCCACGCGCCTCATGCAGGCGCGCCGCCGCAATCGCGGGCAGGAGCCATTCGAGCCACGCGTTGGCCGTGAGTCGCTCCAGGAGCGTCGGCGCCTGCGGACCGGCATTCGCGTAGCGATCAATCGCCTCGTTCCAAGCACCGGCTTCGGACGTGCCCACCAGGTAAAGCTGCTCACGCGCGCGCGTGGCCGCGACGTAGAGCAAGCGCAGCTCCTCCTCCTGCTCGCGGGAGCGGATGCGCTGGCCGGCCACGTGGTGCGCCGCCGAGACCAGCTTCCGCCGCGCGGGGTAGTCCAGGAATCTCAGGCCGATGCCCAGCTCCTCGTCGACGTGCAGCGGAGGCGTGCCGCGATTGCCGAGGGGGCGGCCACAGTCGAGCACGAAGACAACCGGAAACTCCAGACCCTTGGCCGCGTGAACGGTCAAGATCCGCACGGCGTCCTCGTCCGCCGGGGCCGGCGCGCCCGGGTCCGTCTCGCAGTCGGCCAGGGACTCGAGCCAGGCGACGAAATCGGCGGCGTCCTGGCCGCCGGCGTCAAACTGGGCCGCGAGCCGCTGAACCGCGCGGAGGAGGGCCACGCGCTGCGGCCCGCCCCGAAGCCCCTGCGCGCGCAGCACCAGCTCGCCGTCGCGCAGGATCGCACGCACCAGGGCGGAGAGGGGCGCCTCGCGCGCCTGACGCGCCCAGCGGTCGAGCTGCGCGCAAGCCGACCGCACGCGCGCGGCCAGCGCAGGCTCCGCGTCCGGCGAGTCGGCGTATCCCTCCACCGCGTCAAGGAAGTCGCCCTGCGGACAAGCCGAGCGGATTCGCACGAGGTCCGCCGGTTCGAGCTCCACGAGCGGCCCGCGCAGATACGCCGCGAGGGCGACGTCCTGGCGACGATTGCCGAGCAACTCGAGCACGCCGATCACGTCACTCACGTCGATCGAGTCGAGAAGCATTTCGCGTCCGCCCGCGACGCAGCGCAGACCGTTGCCGCGCAGGACGCGAGCGACCTGCCCGGCCTTCTCTTGGGCGACGCGCAGCAGGATCGCGATGTCGGCCGGCCGGAGCGGTCGCAGCTCGACGCCGTCGCCACCCACGCGGCGGGGGATCTCGACGGGGCCGGCGAGGAGCGCACGGATTCGGTCGGCGACGAGCTGCGCCTCACACTCGACATCTGTCGGCGGCAGCGCGTCGGCGGGGCTTGCCTTCGGAGCACCGTTGGCAGGTCGCTCGAGCAGCAGCAGCTCGATCCGCGGCGCACCGTCGAGCGATGGATTTGCGATCTCGGTGCGGCGGGCGACCAGCCGCTCACCTTCGCCGAACGCCGTGCCGCCAAGCTGCGCATCGAACAGCCGCGCGAAGATGGCGTTGAGCGGAGCCAGGACGCCGGCGTGGCTGCGGAAGTTGTCGGCCAGGTAAGCCGCCGTGCCCTCCTGCCGGCCGGCCTCGTAGTCGGCCAGCAGCCGGGCGAAGAGGCGCGGCTCGGCCTCGCGGAAGCCGTAGATGCTCTGCTTGATGTCTCCGACGAAGAAGCCGTTCGTGCGGCCGGGCTCGGCGCGTGTGACCAGGCGGAGTAGTTCGAGCTGGATCGGGCTGGTGTCCTGGCACTCGTCGACGAGTACGTGCTCGTAGCGGGCTCGGAGCCGGTGCGCGTGCTCGGTCGGCGCGCGCTGCTGGCCATCGGCCGGCGTGCCAAGCACGTCGAGCGCCATCCGCTGTACGTCACCGAACTCGTAGCGAGCGCGCTCGCGCTTCCAGGCACCGAGCCGTGCCTCGTACTCGGCCTCCACGTCCAGCAGCGTGTCCACCAGCAGCGCAAGTCGCTCCGAATCGCCCAGGAGCGCGTCCACATCGTCCGGGGTCCACGCCTCCTGCAAACGCCCATGCAGCCACTCGCTGGCCACGCGCTCAAGCAGCGTCGGCGCGCTCTCATCGGCCGCCGCCGCGCGCTTCGGTTGGCCGCCCCCGCGTCGGGCAGTCGTGCGCCCGCCGCGCTGCGCCGGCGCCACCAACTGGAAGGCGGCAATCTCCGCGACCACGCCGGTCAACGCAGCGCCATGCTCCAGTCTCGTGCACCAGTCGCGCAGCGCGTCGGCATAGCCGCGCAGCGCCGCCGCGGAAGCGGCCTCCGCCTGCCCAAGCATGGCGGCGACGGCGGCCTGCTGGAGCGCGCACTCGCGACGCAGCGCCGTTGCGAGCACCGCCTCCGCGGGCACACGTCGCCGTGGGTCGCGCTGCGCCTCGAACCACGCGGCCGGGTTGACGAGGTGCTCGCGGTAGCGGTTCAGGGCCATCGTAAGCTGGCGCAGGAACTCATCGTCCGGGCGCGCGGTCCGACGACGCCAGGCGCGCACGGGTTCGGACAGCGCGTGCCCGCCGCGATAGATGTCGTCGAGCAGTTCATCGAGCACGCCGACGCGGAGCACGTGCGCGTCCTGCTCACCGAGAATCTCGTAATCCGGGTCGACGCCGAGCCGCTCGAACTGGTCGCGCACCAGCCGGCCACACCAGGCGTCGATCGTGCCAATCTCGGCCGCGTCGAGCCGCAGCTCCTGCCGGCGAATCAGCCGCCGCAGCGCCGAATCCCGGGTCGTGGCGAGCAGTTCCGCCAGCCGCCGCGCGATCCGCACGCGCAGCTCGGCAGCGGCCGCGCGCGTGAATGTCACCACGAGCAGGCGGTCGGCGTCACACGGCTGACGCGTGTCGATGAGCAGCGACACGCAGCGCTGCGCGAGCACCTCCGTCTTGCCCGAGCCGGCGGAGGCCGCGACCAGGAGGCTGCTGCCCCGGTGTTCGACCGCGCGGCGCTGGCTGGCCGTGAGGTTCATTGTGTCCCTCCGGGTGGCGGGGCGTGCGCGGCGGGAGTGCGGTTGCTGCGGGTGGGCAGGTGCAGTTCGGCCGCGCGCGGTACGTTGTACGCACGGTCGAAGCGGCACACGCGGGCAAACTCGCAGTTCTGGCAGGCGAGCGTGCGGCTGCGCGGCGAGCCGGTCGCCAGCGGGGCCACTTCGGCGCGGCCGGTGGCCAGTCCCTCGGCGGCCTGGGCGAGCGTGGCGTGCGCGAGGTCGAGCGTCTCGACCCAGTCAGCATTAGAGAGCACGTCGCCCTCGTTCTTCGCGAAGCTGCGGTCCTTGTTGAGCTTGAAGGGCGCGACCGCTGACCGGCCGACATCGAGACTGGGGTCGAGCAGCCGGGCGTGATCGGCGTGCAGGAGCCCGCGCGGACGATACAGGTGCAGCAGTTGCTCGCCGGGCTCGCTCTCGACCACGTAGTCAGCGCGCAGCCGCTCGGTATCCGGGTACAGCGGTGCCTGGAGCACGCCGACGCCGCGCACCCGTCTTCCCTGCCACAACGCGCCCTCGATGGCCAGCAGGTAGGCGACGAGTTGCAGGCGCGCATCGAGAAGGTACTCGGAGTGGGCCGGTCCGCCCGCGGAGGACTTGTAGTCGTAGAGCATCGCCAGGGCTTCGCCGGGCGAATCAGGCGAGACACACACGTCGACGCGATCGATCCGCCCACGCAGCGCCGCGCGGCGGCCATCGGCCAGCGTGAGCGCGAGGTCCGGCAGACCGCCCTCGACCGCCGAGTCGAACGCGTGCTCGACCAGCCAGGGCGTGAAGCTGCCCCGTCGCAGGCGCTCGGCCTGGACTTTCACGACCTCGCGCAGGAATCCCTCGAGCGACTCGCGCGCCGCGGCCAGTTCGGGGCGGCGGGTGCGCAGGCCAGCGGGCTCGGCGGCGCGGCGCTCGGCGAGCACAGCCGCCAGGTGGCCCAGCCAGGCCTCGTCGGATAGCGCCCGTGGGTCGCCGCCCGCATCGATCACCCGTCGCGTCACGGCGGCGAGCACGTCGTGTGCTTCGGCTCCGAGGTCCCAGCGCAAGGGACGCGGTCGCCGCCAGGCATCCAGCCGCAGGCGGTACTGCGCGAGGTGCTTGAACGGGCATTGGATGAACGTCTCGATCTGCGAAGGCGAGCCGCGCCAGGCCACCGGCCCGCGGCCGACGAACCCGAGCGGCGGCACGGTATTCGTGTAGCGCAGGCCGCGCAGGAGACGGTCAAGCGGCGCCAGTTCGCGGCCCGCGGCACGCAAGCTGTCGACAAGGGCGTCGCAGCGGCGGGCGAGCGCGGCCTGTCGCGGGTCGCGGCGGGCGTCGAGCATCGCCGCCGCCAGTTCGCGCAAGCTGGTGGGCGGAGGCGCGTCGTCGAGCCGCTGCACCTGAGCGCCCGGCAGCAGCGCGAGCACGTCGGCCAGGAGCGGCGACGGCTCCAGGTGCTCGCCATCCGCCGTGCTCTGCGCAAAGCTGATCGTGAGACTCTCCGAGGGGCGCGTTAGCGCGATGTAGGCCAGCAGCCGCTCCGTGACGGCCTCCTCGCGGCGCGGCGCCAAGGCTGGCAGGCCCGCGGCGACCAGGGCTTCGCGCTCCTCCGTGCCGAGGAGCCGGTCGTCGCCGGGCAGCGCGGGGAACAGGCCCGCGTTGAAGCCGATCAGCCACGCGTGGCGAATGTCTGGGTGCCGGCTTCGCTCGATCGAGCTCACCAGCACCTGGTCGAGCGTCGGCGGCGCGAGGCCCACGGTCGCGTCGGCCAAGGCGCCAGTCAGCGTCGCCGCCCAGTCGCTCAGCGGCAGGGACGCGGCACCGAGCGCGGCGTGAACATCCTCCAGTGCGCCGCAGAGCGCCTCCCATGCCAACCGGTGCAGTTCGGCCGCCTCCCAGCGATGCGCCTGGCGGGCCTCGTCGATCCAGGCTTGGAGCGTGTCGGCCAGGCCCAGCCGCTCGAGCGCCGTGCGCATCGCGTCGGCAAACGCCGCCCCGGTCGCCGGGCTGCCACTCGCCAGCGCCAGGAGCGCGTCCAGGCCGGCCAGGAGCCACCGGCGCTCGTCACGGCAGGCTGGCGTCTCGGTGGTGTCGCTGAGGGGCCAATTCTCACACCGCCAGAGTGCCGCGCCGCGAATCACGTGCTGCACGGCGAGATTCTCCAGCCGCTCGCTTGCGTCGCGCGGGATCGGCAGCAGCCGCGTCCGCAGCAGGCGGACCATCGCGTCGGTCTCACAGTCACTGACCGCCGCGTCGAGCAGGGCCGCTGCGAGGCGACACAGCGGATGCGAGCGCAGCGGGCGGCGGCGATCGATAAAGCAGGGAATCTCGAAGTCGGCGAAGATCTCCTCGACCAGCTCGACCAGCGGAGTCAGGTCGCGCGCGATGACCGCGAAGTCGCGGAATCGCAATCGCCCCCCCGAGTTCGCCACCGTCGCCCGGATCCAGCGCGCCGCCGCCGTCAGCTCCGCCCGCTGCGTCGGGCACTCAAGCACCCGCACGGCTTCGGTGGATGGCAAGTCCGCACCTGCATCGGGTGCAGGCCCGTCGGAAACGCCCAGCCGCCGGGACAGGCCCGACTCGAGCCGCGCGATCGCGGGCGCGGCGACGAAGCGCGGCCCCGGCGTCTCCAGCACGCGCGGGGGCAGGACCGTCACGCCTCTCGCGGCGAGCCGCGCGACCAGGTGCTGGTAGGTTCGCTCCGGCTTGGAGAACAGGCTGAGCGGATCGGGGGCAACGAGCGGATCGCGAACGGCGGGCGAGTCGGGGTCCAGCAACAGCGCGACGTGCATCTGCGCCGCGATCTCCGCCAGCGCGACGAGCGTCTCGAACTCCTGCCCCGTGAACCCGGCAAACCCGTCCACCCAGACGTGTGCCCCGCGCAGCCAGTCGGCGCCCGCAAGCCGCGCCCGGAGCAGCGCGAGACGGGCGGCTGCGTCGATGCGCTGCGGCCCGAGCCGAACCACGTACGCGCCGTACAACTCGGCGATTTCCTCGACCTTGCGGCGCGAGCGGCCGTCGGCGACCTGCTCTGCGGCGGCGCGGAGCTGCTCCGGGGACACCGCTTCGCGCAAGAGCGCGTCGATCACCCGGTTCAGCTCGTCGTAGAGGCCGCGGACGTGCGCCGCGGGGCGCAGCACGGACAGCGAGTCCGCACGCTCACGGACGAGCTGCCCCAGGAGCAGCCGGCGCGTTCGCGGCACCAGCATCTCCGGCGGCCCGCCGGTCAGCTCGAAGACGCGGCTGGCCAGGCGCGAGAAGCTCAACACCGCGGCACGCGTGTAGCCGCCGCGCGGCGCCCGCGTGGCCAGCGCCCGCTCCATCTGGAAGCTCGCCTGCTCGGGCACCAGCAGGACCAACTGGGGCCCGTCCTCACCGGCGGCGAGCTCGGCAAGCACGGCATCGAGGCAGGCGCGTGTCTTGCCCGTGCCCGCGCGCCCGAGGATGAACTGCACTGGCATGGCGGTTCCCGGCTGGCCGAAGCTCCCAACGTATGTTCCGGCTGCGAGCGGCCGAAATCAACGCCACTACCCGGGCCCCCGCTGGCCAGTCGGCGGCGCCGGGCGTATACCAACCGCGTGGAGCACCGCGTCATCGTCATCCTGGGATGCACGGCTTCGGGGAAGGGCGCCGTCGCCCGGGCCCTGGCCGAGCGGCTGGACGCGGAGATCCTCAGCGTCGACTCGATGAAGGTGTATCGCGGCATGGACATCGGCACGGCCAAACCCCCGGCGGCCGAGCGGGCCGCGCGGCCGCACCATCTCATTGACGTGGCCGACCCCTGGGAGGCGTTCAGTGCGGCGCGCTACCGCGCGCTGGCGGACGCTGCGGTCGAAGACGTGCACGCCCGCGGCCGGCCCGTCGTCGCGGTCGGCGGCACCATGCTGTACTTCAAGTGCTGGTACCTGGGCATGTTCGAGGGGCCGTCGGCCGATCCCGCGGTCCGGGCGGCGCTGCGGGCCCGGGCGGAGGGCGAAGGGCTCGACGCCCTGCACGCCGAGCTGGCGCAGGTCGACCCCGAGGCGGCGGCGAAGATCCACCGCCACGACTTGCGACGCATCGAGCGGGCCCTCGAGGTATACCAGCTCACTGGCCAGCCGATCAGTGCACTCCAGCGGCAATGGGAGGCGACCGGGCCACGGCGCCGCGACTGGCAGTGGACGCTGATCGGCCTGCGGCGCGACCGCGACGATGCAAACCGGCGCATCAACGCGCGCGTGCGGCGCATGATCGCCGAGGGGCTGGTCGAGGAGGCACACCGGCTCTGGACCGATCCGCGCGGTTTGGGGCCGCAGGCCGTCAAGGCCGTCGGCTACGCGGAACTGTTCGCTCACTTTGCCGGCCGCGCCTCGCTCGACGAGGCAATCGAGCAAATCAAGATCAACACGCGGCGGCTGGCCAAGGCGCAGCGAACGTGGCTGAAGGCACTGTCCGGCGTGCGCTGGGTGGAGGCGGGCGCCGACGACCCCGTCGAGGTGCTGCTCGCGAGCGTACTGAAGCTGCTCGAGCCAGGTTGCGTCAACCGTTGAGGAGGTGACCGGTGAACCCGCACTTCCGCGAGCGCGTCACACCCGACGACGTGGAGCACGTTCGCAGTATCGCCGCCTCGACCAGCTTCTTCTCAACGGAAGAAGTCGAACTGGCCGTCGGGCTCATTCGGGCGCGACTGGAGCTGGGCATAGCCAGCGCTCACGAGTTTCTATTCGCCGAGCAGGAGGGGCACGTCGCCGGGTTCACCTGCTACGGGCCGATCCCCCGCACCCTGGGAAGCTACCGCCTAGACTGGATCGCGGTGCACCGGCACTTTCGCGGGGTCGGGCTCGGTCGCGTGCTCTTGTTCGCGACCGAGCAGCGGATCGCGAAGGCGGGCGGGCGGAAGGTGTACGCGGAGACGTCGGGCCGGGTGCAGTACCTCCCGATCCGCGGGTTCTACGAGGCGTGCGGCTACATCGCCGAAGCGACACTGACGGACTTCTACGCCCCCGGCGACGACAAAGTGATCCATTCGAAGTCGGTGGCGCTCGTCCCGTAGCATCGCTCGGAAGGTTGAGTAGGAACGCCGCGTCCAGCGCGGTCGAGGAGGGCGAGAACGAAAGCGCCGGACGCGGCGGTCCGGCGCTCCTTCTGTGGGCTGGCGATCGCGCGAGCGGTTCAGCGTCCCCAGGCGAAGTGGGCGAAGGCCTTGTTGGCGTCGGCCATGCGGTGGACCATTTCGCGCTGCTGCATCGCGTCGCCCTCGCGACGGAACGCAGCCATCAACTCGTCGGCCAGGCGCTGCGACATCGGGCGCCCCCCCTTCTTGCGGGCAGCCTCGAGCACCCAGCGGATCGCCAGCGACTGGCGCCGCTTGGGATTGACCTGCATCGGAACCTGGTAATTCGCACCGCCGACGCGCTTGGAGCGGACCTCGACCTCGGGCTTGACGTTGTTCAGGGCCTGCTCGAAGACCTCGATCGGGGGCGCGTCCTTGATCTTCTCGGCGATCCGGTCCATGGCGCCGTAGAAGATTCGCGTCGCGACCGCCTTCTTGCCCTGCCACATCATGCAGTTAATAAACTTGCTGGCCACGCGGCTGTTGTACCGCGAATCAGGCCGCAGCATCTTGTCGGACGCCGTGAAACGCTTGTAGGCCATCGCTTCGCTTGCTCCCGCTTACTTCTTCTTCCGCATCTTCACGCCGTACTTGCTGCGGCTGCGATTGCGCTCCTTGCCTTCCTTGTCCTTCTGAACGCCGGCGCAGTCGAGCTTGCCGCGAACGATGTGGTAGCGCACGCCGGGCAGGTCGCGCACGCGGCCGCCGCGGATCAGAACCATCGAGTGTTCCTGGAGGTTGTGATCCACGCCGGGGATGTAGGCGCTGACCTCGCGGCCGTTCATCAGCCGCACGCGGGCGACCTTCCGAAGGGCGGAGTTCGGCTTCTTGGGGGTCTGCGTCTTGACCAGCACGCATACGCCGCGGCGCTGCGGGCACTGGTCCAGGTCGCGGACCTTGCTCTTGCGGGGCAGGTCGCGGCGCGGGCCACGGACAAGCTGGTTGATCGTCGGCATAGTTCCTCGTCGCCCTGAAGCCGCTGCACCGGGCGGGCATCCCGGCCGGTCAGTCGATAGACCGTGCAGTATAGCCCGTCTGCTGTCCCCGCCAAGGGGGCGCCGAGGGATTGTTACTGGCCGTCGCCGACCCCCGAGTGCGAGCCAGGCGTTCCCGAACTGGCGCGCAACCACCAGGCCGCGCGGCGCCGGCTGGAGCGGGCCAATCCAAATGAAGACGGCGTGGGTCGCAGACCGCCTGCGACGCCAATACCCGGGCGGCGCGGCGACTGCGCTCCCGTACCGAGCCTCCAGTGCGCGAATCTTTGCCGGTGTCAGCCGCGTGAAGACGCGAACTCGCCCGACACGGCATGTTCCTATAATAGCACGACCAGATAACTTGAAATGAATTTTGTCGCCCACCGCAACCCACCCGAACGGTGCTCGCGGCCGGGAGAAGAAACGCGTCTCGACGCGCTTTTCTCCCGACCGTAGAGCCGCCGCTGCGTGGCGATCCACGATTGCCACGTGCTCCCGCACGTCCTCACACCTCCCAGTGCGCCGTTCGGGGCATTACGACGCAGAATTGGTCGAACGGAAACCGGGCGTTCACCCCCGTTCTCGCGGCGCCGGGCGGGACGTTGCGCCGCGGGCGAGACCCGCGTATAAAGCGTCGCGGACCGCTCCGCCGGGCCTAGGGCCCACGAGGTACGTTTGATCGACGCCCTGCTCCGCACCGCGGTGAAGAGCCTCCTGGCCGTGCGCTACCGCGTCCGGGTGTCGGGAGTCGACGCGGTCCGGGCCCGCGGCACCCGCGGCATCCTCTTCCTGCCCAACCACCCCGGTCTGATCGACCCCATCATCGTCCTGGCCGCGCTGCACCGGGACTTTCGTCCGCGACCGCTGGCGGACGAGCACTACGTGGCCATGCCCGTAATCCGCGGGCTGGCCCGCCGCATCGGCGTCATTCCGCTCCCCGACCTCCGACGCGAGGGAGCGCTCGCCAAGGACGCCGTCGCCGAAACGGTTCGGCGGGTCGCCGAGCGGCTTCGCGCCGGTGACAACGTGTTGCTCTATCCGTCGGGACACATCTACCGCACGCGCTTCGAGGACCTGCGCGGCAACAGCGCGGTCGAGAACATCCTCGCGCTGGCGCCGGCGACGCGCATCGTGCTGGTGCGCACGCGGGGACTCTGGGGCAGCCGCTTTGGGCTGGCGGGCACAGGCGGCCGCATGCCCGACGTCGGGGCCGTGTTGCGGCGCGGCGCGCCGGCCATCCTGGCGAATCTCGTCGTCTTCACGCCGAAGCGGCACGTCACCATCGACCTCTTCGAGCCGGACGACCTGCCGCGGGCCGGCGGCCGCAACGCGATCAACGCCTACCTGGAGCGCTTCTACAACGAAGATGCGCCGCCGGCGACGTACGTGCCGCTGACGATTTGGGAGCGGGGCGGACGGCGAGAGCTGCCGGAGCCCGAGTATGGCCAGGTCGAGGGCGCCATCGACGCCGTTCCGGCCGCGACGCGGGAGCTGGTGCTGAGCTACCTGCACGACAAGACGGGCCAGAGTGAGCTGGGTACGGATCAACGCCTGGCGCAGGACCTCGGGATGGACAGCCTGGCCAAGGCCGAGCTGGTCCTGTGGCTGGCAGACGAGTTCGGCGCCAGCGCCGCCGACGTGGACGCGCTTCAGACTGTGGGCGACGTCCTGCTGGCGGCGCGCGGGCAGGCGGTCGCGGCGAAGATCGTTGAGCTCAAGCCCGTACCGCGAGCCTGGTTCGCGCCCCGGCCGCCAGGAACGGCCGCAATCCCGGCTGGCTTGACGGTCAACGAAGTCTTCCTGGCCGCAGCGCGACGCGCTCCCGATCGCGTCATCGTGGCCGATCAGCGCAGCGGCGCGCGGACGGCGCGCGACCTGGTAGCCGCCATCTTCGTGCTCCGTCCACTCATCGAGGCCCTGCCCGGGCAACGCATAGGCATCATGCTGCCCGCCTCCGGCGCTGCCTCGGTCGCTTACCTGGCCACACTCTTCTCCGGCCGTACGCCGGTGATGATCAACTGGACAACTGGGACGCGCAACGTGCTGCACTCGCTGGAGCTCTGCGGCGTGGAGCGCGTGCTGACCGCCGGCCCGCTGGTCGCGCGATTGCAATCGCAGGGCATCGACCCGGAGCCGCTCAAGCCCTACTTGCTGCCGCTGGAGCAATTGGTCGGCGGCGTGTCGCGGGTGACGAAACTGCTGGCGGCCGCGCGTGCGCGGATCGACTGGTCGGTCCTCAAGCGTGCCCGGCCGCCGGAGCACGCGGTCGTGCTGCTGACGAGCGGGTCGGAGTCGCTGCCGAAGGCGGTTCCGCTGACGCATGTCAACGTCCTGGCGAACCTGCGCGACCTGCTGGGGATGTTCTCCGTTCGCAACGACGATGTGCTCATGGGGTTTCTGCCGCCGTTCCATTCGTTCGGCCTGACGATCACGACGCTGGTGCCGCTGCTGGCGGGCGTGCGAGCCGTGTATCACGCGAACCCGACGGAGGCGGCGCTGCTCGCACGGCTGATCGAGGCATACCGAGCGACGATGGTCGCGGGAACACCGACGTTTCTGTACGGCATCGCGCGCGCCGCGACGGCGGAGCAACTGCGCAGCCTGCGGCTGATCGCCAGCGGAGCGGAGAAGTGCCCCGAGCACGTGTACGCGGCCCTGCGAGAACGTTGCCCGCAGGCGCCGGTGCTGGAGGGCTACGGGATTACGGAGTGCTCGCCCGTGGTCGCGACGAATCACGAGGCGCTCTGTCGGCCCGGAACGATCGGGCAGGTGCTGCCTTCGCTGGAGTACGCGATCATTGACGTCGAGCGGGGCGAGCGCGTCACGCCCGGGGGGACGGGGATGCTGCTCGTCCGCGGGCCGAGCATCTTCGAAGGCTATCTGGGCGGCGAGGTGGCCTCGCCCTTCATCGAGTTCGAAGGCAAGCACTGGTACCGGACCGGAGACCTGGTGAGCGAGGATGCCGATCGGGTGCTGACGTTCCGCGGCCGGCTCAAGCGCTTTGTCAAGCTCGGCGGCGAGATGATTTCGCTGCCGGCGATCGAGGAAGTCCTGAGTCGGCACTATTCGGCGCCGGAGGACGAGGGCCCCGTGGTGGCGGTCGAGGCGACGCCAAGCGAGGACCACCCGGAAGTCGTACTTTTCACCACGCGGGACGACGTGGACCGGACCGCGGCGAACCGGCGGCTGCGCGAGGCCGGCCTGTCGGCGCTGCACAACATCACGCGCGTCGTGCGGGTCGAGTCGATTCCGCTGCTGGGCACGGGGAAGACGG
>CAADGM010000008.1 GCA_900696535.1 uncultured Planctomycetota bacterium | reverse complement strand
TATGCTCGCCATGCGTCGGACGGCGAAGCGCGTGGCAGCGCTCGACAAGCTGGTGGCGGCCTTGCAGCACGGCATCTGCGATGAGGCCGCGGCGCGTGAGCTCTACGCGCTCGGGCCCGAGGCGGTGACGCTCGCGCTGCTCGCCGCGCCGCGTCCCGCCCGGCGGACCAGCCGGACGCGCGTTGCCGCTCCCCCCCGCTATACTCCCCGGCGCGGGTCGCAGGCAGTACGCCCCAGGGACTAAACGAGCACCGCGTCGATGTCACGCCGACAGACAAGCCAGCAGCTCGGCTCCGCGCGGGCCGATCGTGGTCGCCGCCCGCGGCCGGCGCGACCCGCGTCCTCGTCGGTCGCCGGCAGCCCGCCCATCGTCGGCTTCGTCTCGCTCGGCTGCTCGAAGAACCTGGTCGATTCGGAGATGATGCTCGCGCAGATCGCCGAGTCGGGGGCCATCATTACGAGCGACGAGTCTATCGCGGACACGATCGTCGTGAACACCTGCGGCTTCCTGGAGGCCTCGCGGGATGAAGCGCTGGACGTGCTCCGTGAGCTGGTGGAGCGCAAGGCCCGCGGCACGCTAAAACGGATCGTCGTGGCCGGCTGCCTCGTCCAGCGCGACGGGACCAGGCTGACGGACGAAGTGCCCGAAATTGACGCTCTCGTGGGTGTGCACAATCGCGACGACGTGCCAGCGGCAGTGTGGGGACGCGCGCCGTCCACGACCGTTGCCGCGACGCCGACGCCGGTCCCCGCCACCGCCTCCGGCACGAGCCGCGGCCTGCCCATCCTCGCCGGCGGCAAGGCGCCGGGCGCCCGCGCGCGGCGACCACAGCCGCAGCTTCACCTGGGAACGTACCACCCCCAGTCCTGGAACGATCGCGGCCGCCTGCGTCTGACCCCGCGGCACTACGCGTACATGCGGATCAGCGAGGGTTGCGACCAGAAGTGCACGTTCTGCACGATTCCGTCGATCCGTGGCCCGATGCGGTGCAAGACGCCCGACGAGCTGGTGGCCGAGGGGCGCGAGCTGATCGCCGACGGCGCTCGCGAACTGATCCTGATCGGCCAGGACACGACCAGTTACGGGCGCGACCTGGGCTACGGGGCAGGCTTGGCCGGCTTGCTGCGGCACCTGGACCGCCACCTGGACGGGGCGGACTGGATTCGGCTGATGTACGTGTACCCGTCGGTGTTCACGGACGAGATGATCGACGCGATCGCGTCGTGCCAGCGGGTGGTCAAGTACATTGACATTCCGCTCCAGCACGCGAGCGACCGCATGCTCCGGGCGATGGGGCGCCGGGTGACGCGCCGCGCGCAAGAGGCGTTGCTGGAGCGGATACGTGCGCGGATTCCGGGCGTGACTATCCGCACCACGTTTATCGTCGGCTTTCCCGGCGAGACGGAGGCGGATTTCGCGGAGCTGCTCGATCTCGTCGAGTCCTTCCGCTTCGACGCGGTCGGTGCCTTCCGCTATTCGCTCGAGCCCGAGACGCCCAGCGGGCGGATGAAGGACCAGGTCGTCGCGGCGGTCAAGGAAGAGCGCTACGAGCGGCTCATGCTGACGCAGCAGAAGACCGCCTTCGCCCGGGCGCGTGAGCGAGTCGGCAGTCGGTTCGATGTCGTGGTCGACGGGCCGGGTGCGGATGGCGCATGCCTGGGGCGGCATGCCGGCCAGGCGCCCGAAGTCGACGGCGCTTGCCGGCTGCCGGACGACGGCTTCGTCTCGGGCCAGGTGCTTCATGTGCGCTGCACGGGGGCAGACGGCTATGATCTTCTCGTGAAGCCCGCCCGTCGGGCGCTCCCCCTGGCCTGAACCCTGGAGCCCGCAAGTGCGCCGCGCGAAGAACGTGCTGGGGACCGACCTGCAACCGTGCAGCCTCGAGCCGCGGACCGGGTTTTACCGCGACGGCTGCTGCAACACCGGCCCGGGCGACGTCGGCCTGCACCTGGTGTGTACGCAGGTGACGGCCGAGTTCCTCGAGTTCAGCCGGCGCGCCGGCAACGACCTGTCCACTCCGGTGCCCGAGTATGCCTTCCCGGGGCTGAAACCCGGCGACCGCTGGTGCGTGTGCGTGTCGCGGTGGGTGGAGGCGCTGGAGGCGGGGGCCGCGGCGCCGGTGGTGCTGGCCTCGACGCACATCTCCGCGCTCGAGTTCGTCTCGCTCGAAGAGCTCATCGAGCACGCCGTCGATGCGCCGCAGCGCAAGCCGCGGCCGTAGTCGGCTGGCTGCGCGCCCCGTGCTCAGCGCTCAGCGCAGATCTCGCCAGAGCTTCTTCTCGGCCTGCTCGAACCGCCCGAAGGCGGCCTTGACCGCCTCGCGAATCCGGATCAGCTCGCGCTCGTCGTCCGGGCTCAGTCGGCTGTCCGCCGGTGCCGCTGACAGCAGCGCCGCCAGCCGCCCAGTCGCCTCGTTGAGCTGGGCGGCGGCCTCGGCGAAATTCTTGGCGGACTGAAACGCGGCAAGCTGCTGGTTGGTCGTGGCGGCTCCGGGGATCAGCGTGCTGGGCAGCAGCAGCGTGCTCGGGTTGACCAGGATCTTGAGCGTGAACTGCTCGAAGTTCTGGCTGGCGGTGAGCAGGTGCCCCAGGGCCTGCTCAATGCTGGGCCGGTTGACCTTCACGATGCGCTCGCCGGTCTCGGCCACCTCGGTCGCCGCGTCCAGCAGCCGGTTGACCTGGTCCATGGCCTGGTGGGCCTTCCCGAGCAGCGTGCCCGGGTCGTTGCGGTCGGCCTCGAGCCGCGCGATGGCGAGCAGGTCCTGGTTGACCGTCCGCGCCGCCTCGGAAACGTCGACGAGCGTGTCGTGGATGCGCGGCCGCTCCTCGCGGAGCAGGTCGTTGACCTCGCCCAGCGCCGCTGTGATCCGATCCGCCGCCAGGTGGATCTTGCCCAGCAGGGCCGCATCGTTGCCCGCGGCCAGCTCGCCGCGCAGCGTCGCCGTCATCGACTTCACGTCGTCGAGGACGAGCTGGATCTTGCCGAGCAGCGCGTTCTGATCGTCCGGTGACACCTGGTCGCGGACCTGGCGCGTCGCGGCCAGGACGTTGTCCAGGATCGCGAGCACCTTGTGCATCGCCGACCCCTCGATGGCCGGGTCCGTCGCCTGGTTGAGGTGGTCGACAAGGCCGCCCTCGGAAAGCAGCCGCCGGGAGAGCGTCGCGACGGCGGCCTGGAAGCTCTGCGGCGGCAGGCCGCGGATCGGCGCCGAAGCGTCGCGATCAACTCCCACGGTGCCGATGCTGATGATGCTGACGTATCCGGCTCCGCCGAGCGTCGGCTGGTCGGTCGTGATCTGGCAGTCTCCCCACAGGCGGACACTGTCATCGATGACGGCTCGGACCTTGAAGAACGTCGGCGCCTTACCGCCCGGAACGCCGGCGGTGGCGACCGGGCCGAAATCCACCGCCGTTACGCGCCCGACGGATACGGCGCCGTTGAGCAGGACCTCGCTGCCGGCCTTCACCGGGGCCATCCCGTCCTCGTGGCGGAAGTGAATCTCGATCGTTTGGACGCTCAGGCGGGTGGCGGGCGAGAGAAAAATGACCGTGGCCATGAACAGGGCGAAGAACCCGATCGCAGCCAGGCCCAGTATGAAATTCTGCGAGCGCTGCTTCATCGCCGATCAACCCGCGACGCGTCGCACCGTTACCTCGGACGCGACGCCCCGCGCGGTTGCGATCCTAGCCGCACGGGCCCCCGCCGGAAAGTGATCCAAGGCGACTTGCAGTCGCCCCAGAGCCAATGGAGCAGCCGCTGTCAGCGGGAGCGTGTCGCTTGGAGCCGGATTGCAGGCCGCGGTTCCGGCCGATCTGCCGTCCGACTTGTACGATACCCGCTGATAGCGGGCGCTCCACGTTGTTGATCGCGAGCGCTCGCCGTTGTGCGCCTTCGAGTTCCGAAATGGTCAGCTGCCCAGCAGCGCCCGGGTAAGGGCGGCGGTTGCCCAGGCGGCGACGTACGCCAGGCTGGTCATTCCCACGAACGACACGACCGGCCAGGCCCACGAGCCCGTTTCTTTCCCGATGACGGCCAAGGTCGAAGCGCACTGCGCGCAGAGCGAGAAGAAGACCATCAGCGAAAGAGCGACAGGCAGCGTAAAGAGCGGCCGGTCAGACCCGGTCCAGGTCGCCGAGCGAACCGTCTGGAGCAGGCCCCCGGACAGCTCGTCCTCGGCCGTGCCGAGATTGAACACGGTGCCGAGCGTGGCGATGATTACCTCGCGGGCCGGGAAGGACGCCACGACCCCGACGCCGATCCGCCAGTCCCACCCGATCGGCTCGATCAGGGGCTCGATCCAGTGACCGATGCGGCCCAGGTAGCTCTCGCGCAGGTAGGCGCCGGCGAGCTCCGCTTCGAAGTGCTCGTCGGACCAGCCCGCCGTGATGCGCTCGCGCTCGACGCGCTGCCGCGTCGCGTCGCTCCGCGGGAAGTAGCCCAGGGCCCAGACGGCAATGTTGACCAGCAGGATGACCGTCCCGGCGCGCACCAGGAAGCCTTTGCCTGCCAGGTAGACGCGCTGCGCGACCGTTCGCACTCGGGGCCATTTGTACCCCGGCAACTCCAGCAGCAACCCGGTTGACGGTCCGGCCAGCGCCGTGTTGTTCAGCAGGATCGCGACCGGAATCGCCACGACCACCCCGACCAGGTACATCGCCAGCAGCACCAGCGCGTCCAGTCGCAGCAGGCCGCCCAGCCAGGCCTGCGGCGGAATCAGCGCGCCGATCAGCAGGACGTAGACCGGCAGGCGCGCGGAGCAGCTCATGAACGGGGCGACCATGATCGTAATGAAGCGCTCGCGGCGATCGGGAATCGCCCGCGTGCCCAGGATAGCCGGCACGGCGCAGGCGAAGGACGACAGGAGGGGGATGAACGACCGGCCGCTGAGCCCCATCGGCCGCATCAGTCGATCGACCATGAACGCGGCCCGAGAGAGGTAGCCGCAGTCTTCGAGCAGGGCGACGAAGAGAAACAAGATCAGGATCTGTGGAAGAAAGACAATGACGCCGCCAACGCCGGCGATTACGCCGTCGACGACCAGGCTGCGAACGACACCCTCCGGCAGCAGCGCCCCGAGCCACTGGCCCGCCGCACCGAACGCCGCCTCGATCGCCCCCATGAGGGGGGCGGCGCCGGAGTAGATCGCGAAGAAGAGGGCATAGAGGACGCCGACGAGAATCAGTCCGCCCAGAACACGATGGGTCAGCACCCGGTCCAGGCGGTGTGACCATGTGTCGCCGGGCACCAGCCGCCGCTCGATCGCCCCGCTCAGCACGCGGTCCACCCAGGCGTAACGGGCGTGAACCTCCGCGGGGCCCGGCTCGATCCCGGCACAGGTCAAACGCTCGCGGGCGGCGGCAAGCGCGGCGGCGTCGCCGCCGGATCGCCGGAACATGTGCTCTGTGTACCCGCCCGGGTCGCTGAGAAGTCGCACGGCCTCGACGGTAGAGAGCTGGCGACCGCTGGTCGCCGAGGCGAGACGCGCCGCCTCCTGTCTCAGCGTCGCGGGTATGTCGACGCCGGCCACTGGCGCCGACCCGCCGATCGCGGATTCGATGGCGGCCACCAGCGGTGGAATCGTCGTGTCGTCCGTGGCCACCACCGGCACGACGGGGCAGCCCAGCCGGCGAGCGATCTTGCGGGCGTCGACCGCGATGCCGCGGTTGCGCGCGATGTCGACCATGTTCAGCGCGACGACCATCGGCAGGCCAACCTCGACGAGCTGGCTGACGAGGTAAAAGTTCCGCTGCGGGTTCGAGGCGTCAACGACAACGAGCAGCGCATCCGGCCGTGGAACGTCGTCGCGCCGCCCGAGCAGCACGTCGCTGACGATGGCCTCGTCAGGCGAAGTAGCCGCCAGGCTGTACGCCCCGGGCAGATCGAGCAGCGACAGCGGCCGGCTTGAGCCGCGAATCGGCCCGCGGGCAATGTCGACCGTCACGCCGGCGTAATTGGCCACGTGCCGGCGGAAGCCCGTGAGCGCATTGAAGAGCGAGGTCTTCCCAGTATTCGGGTTGCCCACCAGCGCGACGACGCGCTCCGCACTTGCGGGACGCCGATCGTCGTGCGGCGCGCTGGCAGGCGCATCCGGCGGCGCGAGCGAAGTTGAGGTGGCGTGTTTCTCCATCAGCGAGTCGTGCGAGCAGTCCTGGTGCGTGTCAGATCAAGCGGGGCGTATGACGCGGGGTGCAGATGCCCGCGACGCGCTCGCCGACCGGGCAGGCTGTGTGGCTGGCTTGCAGGTTCGCGATTCGATCGTGTGGATCGCCGCCACGCGATGCGAGTGCGGTCCATCGAAGATCAGCGGCAAGGCGGCTCAATGCCCATCGACGTCGATGAGCCTGGCTTCTGTCCCGCGCAGCGAAATGTCGAAGTCGCCGACGCGGACCTGCAACGGGTCGCCGAGCGGCGCCCGCCGAAGCACCTCGACTTCGGCGCCGCGGATGAACCCCATCTCGAGCAGCCGGTAGGAGAGGGCCCCCGTGAGGCGGACGCTGGCGACACGAACGGGGGTGTTATAGGGCACGTCAGCGAGAGACATCGGCGTTCCTGATGCGAAGCTTGGCGAAGCAGCGCGACGGGCGATGCTCCGCCTGTTTGATATATCTTACAAAGCGCTGGCGGACTGTACAAGACCTCGGGCTCCGGTTTCACCAAGAGAGCCTCCCGCGGCCATTTGGTCGCCGGGAGGCTCAATGTAAATACTGATTTAGATTTTGGTTACGGTGAAGTCGGATCCTTCACGAACAGCCGGCCCGGCGCGATGGAGATACCGTCGGGTGGGGCGACCCCGTCGCGGTCAATCGTGCAAATGACCGTGTACTCCTTGCCGACCTCCAGCAGGCCGGACGGCACTTGCCAGGTGAAGGTGTCCTGCACGCCGTCGGGGCCGGCTTCGCGGTTCGTGAGGATTGCGAACTGGTCGCCCGTCGTCGTGAAGTCGCCGTCCCGGTCCACGAAGACGAACACCTTGGCCGGAGTCGGGTTGTTCGGATCGTCGTCGCGCCACTTGATCGTCACGAAGTTGCCCGGCTCTATCGTCTTGCGGGTCGCGGGCTCGAGCGCGGCGATGAGCGGCTGGTCCTCGCTGCTCCGGCGGAAGACGAGGCCCGGGGCGTCGTCGGTGCGCGGCGTGCCGGTGCCGAGGCTGGACACGGCGAAGACCTTGTAGATGCCGTCGGGCACGGGGTTGCCGGCGCTGTCCACGCCGGTCCAGTCGAAGACGATCGGCTCGCCGCCCGCCGAGACCAGCCGCTGCGCGAGCAGCGTGATCTCGTTGCCGTTCTGGTGGTTGTCGTCGGTGTCGATCTTGATGTCGACGAGGGCGTCCTGCTTCTCGTTCACCTTGACTTCGATTTGGAGCGTGGCCGTCGTGGTCAGGAAGGTCGTGTCCTCTGCCGGCTTGCTTACCTCGAGCGCGGCCGCGGGCTGGTTCGGCTCGACCTTGTTGACCGTCAAGCGGCCTTCGGCCTCGACAACCAGGTCGGGATTCACGCCGTCGTTGACGATCGCGAAGATGAAGTACGTCCCCTCGGGCACCTCGCGCCCGGATCGATCCTTGCCCTCGAAGGAGAACGACCCGTCCGGCTGGGCAGTCGTGATCGTGCCGGTCGCCAGGATGATCTCGTTGCGCCCGGTGCCGTTCGGGTCGTCCTCGAAGGCACCATGATCGGTGTCACGGTCCAGGCCGACGCGATACGGCGCACTCTCGTCCCGGCCGGTCCACGCGATGTTGACCGGCTTCACCGGCGTCTGTCCGATCGTGAACGTGACGTTCGCTTTGGGCTCTTCGAACACGAACAGCGGCGACGTGTCCACGGTGATAATGCCGGTCGCGCGCTCCTCGACGGTGCGCGACGCCGTGACCAGCCGCCCGTAGACGACGTATGGTCCCGCGAAGCCGGTTGTGTCCCACGAATACGTACCCGACGCGCCCTGGCTCCCGACGGCGACGTCGGCCAGCAGCACCGTACGCAGCAGGTCGCGGCGCGACTCGACAAGCAGCGAGAGCACGCCGGCCTCGCCGGTGACGTTCGCCGCGGCCCAGTCAATCACGACTTCGGTCCCCGGCGCGACCCGGCGACTGGCATCGGGCTTCTTGATGGAGACGGCGAGCTGGTTGCCCGGCGTTGCGGTGCGCGTGGTTTCGTCGATGAGCGGGACGCACGTGCCGCCGAGGATCCCAAGCAGCACGCACCCGAGGACGATCGTGGAGAAGCGCATCAGGGAGACCTCACCCGCCGCAGAGGCGGCATCAACGACGGAAGACCGATAAGAGAATCGGTCGCTTTCAGCGCGCCGGCACAGTCGTTCGTCCCGACGCGTCAAAGCCCGCGCGGGTCGCGCGGCCTGCCGGGTCATTATTCGCCGACCCGACGGCCGGTCAAGTTGCCGCCGGCCGGTTCAAGCCCCGCACGGGGCAAGGTTTGCGTGACTTGGCGGCACCGATAGAATTCGCCGCAGTGCTGGCAAGCACGTGACCGATAATGCCCGTGTGTGACCTTCGTCGAGCGTAGCGCGCCGCGTCTCGGCGCCGCGCGTGGCCCAGGAAGTGCCCATGAACCTCCGCCGAGTCGTCTTCAGTTCCGCGGCCGGATGTCTCCTGTGCGGTGCGCTGCTCAGCGTAGGGGGGTGCCCGGAGTACTTGTCGCAGTACATGATTTCGGAGCGCACGGGGAACGTGACGTTCCAGTTCATCAACACGACGCCATTCAGGGCGTCGTTCTCGTACGGCACGTGGGACTCACTGGACCGCAGCCCGCCCGGGACCGTGACGCTCCTCCAACTGCGCCTGGCCGCCAACAGCACCAGCACCACCTCGACCGCGGTGTGCCGGCGGAACGCCGCGATCGGGACCGCTGAGTTCGTCGCCCGCGTGCTGGCGACCCGCGCGGACGAGGCGGCCAACTTCGACGCGGACGCGTTCGGCGAGGTGGTTAATTTCTCGTCGGCGCCGTCGAACTCGGATGCCGCTGCGCTGCCGACCGAGGGCACGGCCGCGGGTCGCGAGGTACTCATCGGGCGGGACTTCAGTTGCGGCGACCGGCTGGTCTTCACGTTCGTTCAGGATCCGGATGCGTCGGGGGGATTCCGCATCGACTTCGAAGTCATCAAGGACCAGGTTCGCGACCGGCCGTAGCCCTGTCCGGCGTGGCATCGTCATACCCTGCGTTGTCGGCGCTTGCCGCCACACCTGCTGCAAGGCGCAGACGCGCGCTGAGTCTCCCGTAGAATGCGCGCAGCGCGCCTGCGTCGGGCGCCCTGGGAGCCTGCCCCATGTCACATGCGATTGCGCGCAAGGTCGCCTCGGACCTGACCTCGGCGTCGTTCATCCGGGAGATGTTCGAGAAGGGCCGGCGGCTCAAGGCCGAGTTCGGCGAGAAGAACGTCTTCGACCTGTCCCTGGGCAACCCGAACGCCTCGCCGCCGGAGGCCTACTTCGAGGCGCTGCGGGCCGTGGCGGCGGAACGCCGGCCCGAGCTGCACCGCTACATGCCGAACGCGGGGTTCGACGCGGCGCGGGCGGCGGTGGCGCAGTTCGTCAGCCAGGAATATCGCCTGGACGTCGGCGCTTCCTCGGTGATCCTGACAAGCGGCGCGGCAGGGGGGCTGAACGTGGCCCTGCACGCCGTGTGCAACCCGGGCGACGAGGTCATCGTCCTGGCGCCGTTCTTTCCGGAGTACCGCTTCTACGTGGAGCAGGCCACCGCGCACCTGGTCATCGTGCCGTGCGACGAGACGTTTCAGCCGGACCTGGACGCCCTGGCCGGCGCGATCACGGAGCGCACCCGCGCGGTCATCGTGAACACGCCGAACAATCCCACCGGGGCGGTCTACAGCGACGAGCGCTGCCGCGGGCTGGCCCGCGTGCTGGCCGAGCGCGACCGCCCGGACCGTCCGCTGTACCTGCTGCTGGACGACCCGTACCGTCGCATCCTCTATGACCTCGACTGGTGCCCGACGCCCGCGGCGCATTACCCGCGCACAATCATCGTGTCGAGCTACTCGAAGGATCTGAGCATCCCGGGCGAGCGGGCGGGCTACGTCGCCGTGCCGCCGGCGATGCCGGAGCGCGAGCTGCTGCTCGGGGCGATGACGATGCTGAACCGGACGCTGGGGTACGTAAACGCGGCAGCGCTGACGCAGCGTGTGATCGCGCGGTGCGCGTCGGCGCGGTGCGACCTGTCGCTGTACCGCAAGAACCGAGACGTGCTCTGCGCGGCGCTGCGCGAGTACGGCTACGCCCTGGTTGAGCCGCGCGGAGCCCTATATGCGTTCCCGAAGACGCCTGTCCCGGACGACGCCGAGTTCGTCGAGCGCCTGGTGACGCGGCGCGTGCTGACGGTGCCGGGCCGCGGCTTCGGCTGGCCGGGGCACATGCGGATCAGCTTCTGCGTGGAGCACGAGACGATCCTCGGGGCGCTGCCGGGGCTCAAGGCGGCATTCGACGAGGTCCGCAAGGCGTAGCAACGCCGCCCGACAGCCGGCGACCCGGACCGCGACGCCGTCTCCCCTCCCCACCCGGGCTTAGTGTCCCCCCTCTCAGGAGGGACCACAGGGGGGTGAAGAGCGACAAGCTCGAAGACGGCTTACTCGCGTGGGTCTCTGCCCTCCCCCTGCCCCCTCCCAGAGCGGGAGGGGGTATCTGCATCGGGGGAGGGTAGGCGGTACGGGCGGCGTCAAGCGCCGAAGCACTTCTCGCCTTTCCAGATGTTCCACGTGCCGCTGATCACCC
>CAADGM010000007.1 GCA_900696535.1 uncultured Planctomycetota bacterium | reverse complement strand
GCCTTGTTCCTGCTGGCTCGAGCCTCCGCCTTCAGCTCCCGGGCGCGCTCTGCCATCGCGACTCGTTCGGCGTCCGTAAACCCGCGGGATTCTCTGCCGACACGCTCAGTGGCGGCGGTCTTCGCGGCCTTCGCCCGCTTCCTGGTCTTCTTGACAGTCACTGTCTCTCACTCCTCGGCGCGTCGCGCGCTGCGGCGCTTGGGGGTGTACGGAAGCACGAACAGATACAACCCGGTAAGCAGAAGCAAGGCAAGCGGGAGCAGTGGCGAGTACGTCACCCACGGCGGCGGCATCTTCCCCTGTCCTGCGGACACGACGAAGATGTTGACGATGACGGTCGCAGTGAAGGCCAACCCGGGCCAGCGGTGCGCCTGCCGAATCCACTTGCTCCACACTATGGCGACCTCCACGCAGGTGTGGGCTCAGAGCTGGCCCGGGGCGGAGTCCGAAGTCAGCGGTACGCTCTCCGGCGATACAACGCCGTCACGGCGTGCGGTCAGCGCACTTGCCTCCGCTTCTGACGGGGCGCGGCGTCCTCGCGTTGGCCCCTGGAAGCGGCGATCTCAACGACTCGGGCCCTCACGAGGATACGAACGAGCGAGCCGGGCAGGGGAGCATCCGGTTGGAATCGAATCGTTCCCTTGCTGCAGTCGTAGTCCTTGAGCAGTTGGGCGTGCGCCGCCACGGTCGCGCCGCTGCCGGGGTAGAACGAGCAGCGCTTCGCCGCCGCGCCGAAGTGCACGAGCACGCGGCCGTCCAGCCGAAAGGCGGGCAGGCTGTAGCTGATGCACTCTTCGGCCCTCGGCGCCGCGGCCTTGATGGCCCTGCGGAGTGTCTCGAGCGTGTTTCGCTGCGGTGGAGTCAGGGCGGCGAGGTAGTCATCCACGCTCCCGGCCCTGGTTTTTGGGTGGGCGGACATGCTTCGTCCTCGTTGGAGCTTTGACGCTGTTCTAGCGCTACCTGCGGGCCATCCGGCTGACCCGCCCGGACTGGCCGGCACGACCGTGACTCTCCAGCGATCGCGCAGCCGTGTTTCCCAGTGGTTGCCGTCGGGACCGGTGACCCTTGTCCAGCGCGTCTCCCAAAGGGGTGCGCACGGCCGCACCCGAGCGGTGAGGCGCAACTGGAGTGTGAGTCGTTGTGCCACGGGGCGCCGTCGAGTGGTCATGCCACCGGCGCATCACCGCCGTGCTCGTGCTTGCTCTCGCATCGTCTTGAAGTAGGTCTTGGAGTCGAAGACATTGGACCGGGCCTTCTCCATCCAACGACGAATCACCTTGGAGTCGATCTCTTCCGCAGAAGCGAAGACGGCTTGCGCCGCGCTGTACTTACCGACCGGTTTCAGGTCGGGCTCGCTCAACGCCTGGCCGTTCCAGAACAACAGGCTGACGCCCCGGGCGGTCGCGCCGTAACCGACGACGGGATTATCATCGATGGACCATACCGGGCTGCCATGCCAGACCTTGGATGATGCCCCAGGCAAGGCTGAGTCAATGAGCGCACGGAGTGTGGCGCACATCGTCCGGAATGCCGGTGCCTGGGCTTTCGCGTACGCGGCGATTGCATCTGCGCCGCGGCGCGCACGTCCATCTGTTGCCGAGCTCATGGGCTTCTTCATCGTCGCCACCGCCTTTCGCGAGCATCGTGCCCGGCTGTGGCCCCGAGTTCTTGCGCGGGCCTATGCGCCGGCCGATGCAGAAGCGAGGAACGTGTCGAGCTGCGCGTACCCCGCCTCCATGCCCTGTTCCATGCCAGACTTGAGCGCCACGTCTCGGGCCTGCCTGGAGCCGAACGCGAGCGTCATCGTCATCGACGTGATGCCATTCGTCTCAGTCAGTTCCAGCGTTGCCACCAGTTCCCACGGCTCCGGTGGGCCGCCGTCCGGTCCACAAGGTCCTGCGCCGGGGGCCATCTCCATCCGCTCGGTGTGGACGATCCTGGATGGCGGGTCCACCTCGCGGTGCACGCCCCGGATCGTCAACGCGAGCGGGCCATCCGGTCCGTTCCACTCCCAGCGGTACTGACCGCCGACGCGAACGTCCATCTCGCATGCCGCCCAGGACCATCCCGGCGGGCAGAACATCCAGCGTCGGACGAGTTCAGCCTTCGTCATGGCATCCCAGACCAGACGGCGGGGCGCGTCGAAGGTGCGCGTCATGACGATCGTCGTGTCAGTGGGCGTCGCGACCTGGAGCCTTGCCGACCCTTGCATCGTTCGTCTCCTTCAGGGCCTTGGGTGTTCCCGTGACTTGTCCCGTTCCTCGGCTTTCATCTGGTCGAGCAGCGCGTCCAGCCGCAGGAGATTCCGCTCCCAGATTTCACGGAAGGCTTCCAGCCAACGATCGGCCTCGGCCAGCGGCTTGCCCTCGATCCGGCAGATGTGCGTGCGGCCGACGACGCGTCGCCGCACGAGCCTGGCGCGCTCCAGGACTCGGACGTGCTTGGAAGCGGCAGGGAAGGACATCTTCAGAGGTGCCGCCAGTTCACTGAGATTGTGCTCCCGATCGGCCAGGGAGCGCAGCATCGCCCGCCGGGCCGGATGCGCCAAGGCCCGGAACACGCGGTCGAGTTTCGGGGAGCGATCTATAACCATGTGGTTTAATATACCCGCGGGCCGACGATTGTCAACCATTCGGTTTCACATTTCTTCAGGCGGCGTGTCCGGGCGTCGTGTCCGGGGAGCGTGTTCGGGCGGCGGGGAGCTGCCGCCCGGGGGGGCACGCGCAGCCATTGCGAGATGCCGGCGCGGTTCACCGGCCCGAGCAAAGCTCAGGGCGGGTGTGAGGTCGCGAACGACGCCTGGGCGTGGGGGCGGCGCGCGCAAGTCGTTGTGCAGCACATGCCGCGGCCGTCGAGAAGGTGTCGTGCGCCGCACTCAGGCCGTGTGGCGGCCGGTGGCCCCGACGCGCGGGGCGCTGCAATCGGCGTGCCTGAACCTGTGGTACCACTTCACCCGTCTGCAAGATTGTTCTGAGTTTCTGCCAGAAACCCCTTGCGCCGGGAGCGCGCCCGCGCGTATATGCTCGCCATGCGTCGGACGGCGAAGCGCGTGGCAGCGCTCGACAAGCTGGTGGCGGCCTTGCAGCACGGCATCT
>CAADGM010000006.1 GCA_900696535.1 uncultured Planctomycetota bacterium | reverse complement strand
CTTCGCTGTTTCGCCAGGTCGAATTCCTGCGCCTGTCCGAGCGGCGCATCCTGCTGATCATCGTCACCCCCGAGGGCGACGTGCAGAACCGCATCCTGTCCACCGAGGGCGACTACACGCCGTCGCAACTCACCGAGGCGGCCAACTACATCAACTCGCACTTCGCCGGGCTCGATTTCGAGAGCATCCGCAAGCGGCTGCAGTCCGAGCTCGCGACACTGCGCGACGACATCACCGCGCTGATGCAGAAGGCGGTCGAAGCGAGCAATCGCGCGCTCACCGAAGAAGCCGAGCCGGTCGTCATCTCGGGCGAGCACAACCTGGTCGGCGTGGCCGAGCTCTCCGACAACATGGAGCGGCTGCGGCGGCTGTTCGAGCTGTTCGACAAGAAGACCAGCCTGGTGCAGCTGCTCGACGCGTCAAGCCGGGCGCAGGGCGTGCAGATCTTCATCGGCGGCGAGTCCGAGCTGGTCCCGATGGACCAGATCAGCGTCGTGGTCGCGCCCTACGAGGCCGACGGCCGCATCGTCGGCACGCTCGGCGTCATCGGTCCCACGCGGATGGCCTACGAGCGGGTGATCCCGATCGTCGACATCACTGCCCGACTGGTTTCCTCGGCCCTGAGCCACCACGCCTGATCCGGGGCGGAGCCGGCGTGCCTTCGTGACCCGCTACCCGTCGGCCAGCCACCTCGATCACGCCGCGCCTGCGCGCACCGCGCTGCTGCTGGTGCAGCTCGGCACGCCCGATGCGCCAACGCCAGCCGCAGTGCGGCGCTACCTGCGCGAGTTCCTCTCCGATCCGCGGGTGGTCGAGCTGCCGCGCGCGCTCTGGCTGCCGATCCTGCACGGACTGGTGCTGCGCCTGCGTCCGGCGCAGTCGGCACGCAAGTACGCGAGCATCTGGAGCGAGGAGGGCTCGCCGCTGCTGGTGCACACGCGCCGCCAGGCGACGCTGCTGCGCGGCGCACTCGGCGCGTTCGGCCACCAGCTCGAAGTCGCCTTCGCGATGCGCTACGGCAATCCGTCGATTCCGGCGGTGCTGCGCGAACTGCGCGAGCGCAACCTGGCGCGACTGCTGGTGCTGCCGCTCTATCCGCAATATGCCGCCTCGACCAGCGCCACCGCGCTCGACGCGGTCGGGCGCGAGCTGGCCGGCTGGCGCAACCTGCCCGAGTTACGCATGGTGCGCGGCTTTCACGACCATGACGGCTACATCGACGCGCTGGCGGCCCACCTGCGGCGCGCCTGGGAGCGCGACGGCCGCGCCGAGCGGCTCGTGATGAGCTTTCACGGCGTGCCGCGGCGCACGCTCGAGCTCGGAGACCCCTATCACGACGAGTGCCTGGCCACCGGGCGGCGGCTGGCCGAGCGCCTCGGGCTGCGGCCGCACGAATGGCTGCTCACGTTCCAGTCGCGCTTCGGCCGCGCCGAATGGCTGCGCCCGTACACCGAGCCGAGCCTGCGCGAGCTGGCCGCCTCGGGGGTGCGCAGCGTCGAGGTGATCTGCCCGGGCTTCGTTGCCGATTGTCTCGAGACGCTCGAGGAAATCGCGATCGAGGGCCGGCGCGCGTTCCTGGAGGCCGGCGGCCGCGAGTTCCGCTATCTCGGATGCCTGAACGAATCGCCGGAGTTCATCGGCGCGCTCGCCTCGATCGCGCGCCAGCACCTGTCGGGCTGGCCGACCGGTGCAGCGCCGGCCGCCCCGCTGACCCCGACCCCGGCGCAGGCGCGCTGATCGCCGCCGCGGCGCGCGATCGGGCCGCGCACCCGACTGCTTCACACGTTCTCAGGCCTTGGGCGGAATCCGCAGCACCTGCCCCGGGTAGATCTTGTCGGGGTGCGTCAGCATCGGCCTGTTCGCTTCGAAGATCGGCATGTAGGCATTGGCATTGCCGTAGTACTGCTTCGCGATCTTCGACAGCGTGTCACCGCGCACCACCGTGTAGTACTGCGCCTCGGGCTCCGCATGGCTCACCGACATGTTGTCGATCACGTTGCCCACCCCGGCCACGTTGCCGCAGCAGAGCACGATCTTCTCGCGGGTGGCCTGGTCGGGTGCCGTGCCCGAGACGGTCACGGTCGCGTTGGCTCCGTCGAATTCGACCTTCAGGCCGTCGGCGTCGAGTTTCATCGCCGCGATGTAGTCTTCGATCGCCTTGGCGGCAGCCGCGTTCGCCGCGGCCGACTTGTCGGCGCCTACGGCGGCCTGTGCTTCGCCGCGCCCGAACAGTTTCTCGCCCGCGTCCTTGATGAATGACAAGAGGCCCATCGTTGTTCTCCCGGTGCTAAGAAAAGGGTCCGGCGGTGCAGCCGGCCGGATCCAAGGGTAACCGCTGATCGCCCGAAGGTTGTTGAAATCTCCGGGTCCGCCCCCAAAGTACTGCCGACCGCGCCGGCTGCACGCGCGGCGAATCTGTCCAACACCTTGATTTTGCTGGGAGAATCACGGGATGAACCGGGAAGCGCCCGACCGTCCGGAAGAAGAACTGCCCGCCACCGCCAACGATGCCGGCGCCGCGCCGGGTTCCGAAGGCGCCACAGACCAGGCCGCGCCCGAGGTCGCCGGGCACGCGGGGGACACCGAGGCGCAGGTTGCCGAGTTGCGCGACCAGTATCTGAGGGCGATGGCCGAGTTGGAGAACGTGCGCCGCCGGGCGCAGGAGGAAGTCGCCCGTGCCCACAAGTACGGCATCGAGGGCTTCGCCGAGAGCCTGCTGCCGGTCAAGGACAGCCTCGAAATGGCCTTGAAGGCCGATACGCCGACGCTGGAGAACCTGAAGGAGGGCGTCGAGGCCACGCTGCGCCTGCTCGCCTCGGCCTTCGAGAAGAACCGGCTCGTCGAAGTCGATCCGCAGGGCCAGAAGTTCGACCCCAACCGCCACCAGGCGATCTCGACGGTGCCCGCGGCGGCCACGCAGCCGCCTGTGGCCGAGAACCACGTTGCCCACGTGCTGCAGAAGGGCTACCTGATCGGCGACCGCGTGCTGCGGCCGGCGCTCGTCACCGTCGTCCAGGGCTGAGAACGCCCGCCCGCTTGAATTCCGTCCGTTT
>CAADGM010000005.1 GCA_900696535.1 uncultured Planctomycetota bacterium | reverse complement strand
TGCGCGCTCGCCGGCATGTATCTGGGCACGCACCTGCATCATCGCCTGCCCGCGCACCGGATCGTCCAGGCCGTGTGGGCGATCCTGATCGTCGGGGGCGCGACGCTGGTGCTGCGCAATCTCTGACGAGACGTTCACCCACCCGCCGGAAGGCCGCCGGATCGTGCCCTCCGTGTTTCGACTCAGAACGTGTGAAGCAATCGGCCGCGCCCGGAAGGCACGCCAGGAAGCGCCCGGGCGAGGCGCAAAGCGCAGCCATATCGGCCGACATGGCGAGCATTTGCAACGAAGCACGGACGCTTCCTGGCGTGCAAGACGGGAGCGGATGATTGCTTCACACGTTCTCAGGCTTCCGACAACCCTGGCTCGCCGCCGATGGTCGGCTCGGCGTTGTACTCGTGCGCCTCGGTGTTGACGTAGGAATAGCGCAGTTCCACCGGCTGGTCGCGGAACGACAGCGCGACACGGATGATGAGCAGCAACGGGTGCCCGGCCTTCACGCCGAGCAGCGCGGCATGGGACTTCGATGCACGAACCGCGCGCAGACGTTCCACCGTACGCAGAACGCTCACTCCGAAACCCTCCTCGTAGAGGCGGTAGATGGTGCTGCTGCGCTCACGCAGCATCCTGCCGGTCAGGCCGGGAAACATCGAGACCGGCACCATGATGTCGTCGACGATCACCGCAGACCCCTCGAGCCGCAGCAGGTTGGTGAAACGGAAGAGGCGTGCCCCTTCCTCGACGCGCAGCGCGTCGGCAATCGCAGGATCGGCGGTGCATCGCGCGAAGTCGACGAGCTCGACCCCCGGATATTCGCGATAGCCGTCCTGGCGGGCGATGTGGAAGAAGGAGAAGAAGTAACGGCTCTCGCCGTGCGAAGCGACGAAGGTTCCGCGCCCCTGGTGGCGGATTAGTATGTTCTCGGCGGTCAACTGGTCGATCGCCTTGCGGACGGTGCCGATGCTCACGCCGAAGCGCTCGCCGAGTTTCTTTTCGGACGGAATCGCCTCGCTCGGCCGCCACTCGCCTCTGCGCAACGATTCGGTGATCTTGCGCTTCACCTCCTTGTAGAGCGGGTTACGTAGCGCCAGCCCTGTCACCGCGTGCCTACCCATGTCGCCGCCCCCCGAAGGCAGGGAATGTCGAGTGATCATCTGCGCATCTTACACATGTCATATAATTCATACTACTCATATAGTTGACTACCGGAAACCACGTCACTAAGATCGCATCGTTACGCAGGTGCGCACCGGCCTACGACTGGCCGTCTTCCTTTTTCAGGAGCAGGGAAATGATTCATTTCGTGTTGCATGACCCGAAGGACACCGTTGCGGTCGTGGTCGTCGAGGGCGTGAAGGCCGGCATGGAACTCAACGGCTGGATCATGGACGAGGACCGCGAAGTCAGGATCACTGCCAGGCAGGACATCCCCATCGGCCACAAGGTGGCGCTAGGAGACATGGCCTCCGGTGACACCGTCTACAAGTACGGCGTCGACATCGGCCGCGTGGTTGCACCGATCAGGGCAGGCGAACACGCACACGTGCACAACATCAAGACCAAGCGCTGGTAAGGGCACTGCGCACCACGGCAATTCCCGAACACTTCGACAAGGACACTCCGCCATGATCAGCAGCACGACCACGTTTATGGGCTATCGCCGCGAAAACGGCCGGGTCGGCGTGCGCAACCACGTCATCATCCTGCCGGTGGACGACATCTCCAACGCAGCCTGCGAGGCCGTCGCCAACAACATCAAGGGCACACTGGCGCTGCCCCATCCCTATGGCCGACTGCAGTTCGGCGCCGACCTCGATCTGCACTTCCGCACGCTGATCGGCACCGGCTCGAATCCCAACGTCGCGGCGGTGGTGGTGATCGGCATCGAGGAAGGCTGGACCAACAGGATCGTTGAAGGCATCAGGAAGACGGGCAAGCCGGCGCTCGGTTACTCGATCGAACTGCACGGCGACCACGACACCATCATGCGCGCCTCCCGCGGCGCGCGCGAACTGGTGCAGTGGGCTTCCGAGAAACAGCGGGAGGAATGCAACGTATCGGAGTTGTGGGTATCAACCAAGTGCGGCGAGTCGGACACCACCTCCGGCTGCGGCGGCAACCCCACCGTTGGCAACGCGTTCGACAAGCTCTATGAACTGGGAAGCACGCTGCTCTTCGGCGAAACGTCGGAAATCACCGGCGGCGAGCAACTCGTGGCCGAGCGCTGCGCCACGCCCGCGGTGCGCGAACGGTTCATGTTCATGTTCAACCGCTATCAGGACATGATCAACCGGCACAAGACCGACGACCTTTCCGAATCGCAACCGACCAAGGGCAATATCGCCGGCGGGTTGACCACGATCGAGGAGAAAGCGCTGGGCAACATCCAGAAGATCGGGAAGAAGTGCAGGGTCGACGGCGTGCTCGACAAGGCCGAGGAACCCACGGGTCCGGGGCTCTGGTTCATGGACTCCTCGTCGGCGGCGGCGGAAATGGTGACGCTGTGCGCCGCCTCGGGCTTCGCGGTGCACTTCTTTCCCACCGGCCAGGGCAACGTGATCGGCAATCCGATCCTGCCGGTCATCAAGATCTGCGCCAATCCGCGCACCGTGCGCACGATGAGCGAGCACATCGACGTCGACACCTCGGGACTGCTGCAGCGCGAGTTGACGCTCGACCAGGCAGGCGACAAGCTGCTCGACATGATGCTGCGCACCGCCAACGGGCGGCTCACTGCGGCCGAGGCGCTGGGTCACCGGGAATTCGTCCTGACCCGCCTGTACGAGAGCGCATGACGGGATGATCGGCGCGAGAGGAAACAGCGGGGCCGTCTGCGCAACGGTCCACACAACCACTTCACCATGGAGGACAACATGAACAAGAGGAAGATCCTGGGCATCGCAGCCCTCGCTGCTTTTGCCATGGCCCCTGCTGCCCGCGCCGAACTGGGAGAACTCAAGGTGGCACAGCAGTACGGCATCAGCTATCTGCCGTTGATGATCATGGAAGACCAGGGCCTGATCGAGAAGCACGCGAAGGCCGCAGGCATCGGCGACCTGAAGGTCAGCTGGTCGAAATTTGCCGGCGGCAACGTGATGAACGAGGCCCTGCTGTCGGGCAGCCTCCAGTTCGCCTCGGGCGGCGTTGGCCCGT
>CAADGM010000004.1 GCA_900696535.1 uncultured Planctomycetota bacterium | reverse complement strand
GGAGCCCAGTACCGTCACAAACGGGTCGATGTCGTCGAAGTCCACATCGCCGTCCTGGTCGACGTCGGCCGACTGCCACGCACACGGGCCATCGCAGCCGGCACCGCCTGGGCAACCGATCAGGGCGATGAACGGATCGATGTCGTCAAAGTCCACGTCGCCGTCGCAGTCGGTGTCGCCGGGGCATACGGCAGGCGTGACCGGCGTCAGCACCCAAAGGTAGTCACCCAGGAGGTCGTCCTGACCCTGATTGATCAGGAAGATTCGCCCCGTGGCAGGGTCGACCGTCAGCGCCTCGATCTGGAGCAGGCCGCCGTCGGGCACATCGAGCTTTGGAGGTCCAGACGGCAGTCCGTTCGTCGTCAGCGGCTCAAAGGCGAGCAATTGCCCGCTGATCGTGCGAGCCTGAATCGCCGGCCCGACGTCGTCCTGGCTGATCAGGAAAGCGCCGATGCCGTCCGAGATCGCCGTGGGGAACTTGCCGTTGTTGGGCACGAAAGCGACTCCCTTGGTTTCGCCGAAGCCGAATAGCGGAACGTCGAATGATTCGGCGGGCAGGTAGGTGCCGTCGGTCGTGAACGTGACGACCCGGTAGATGTTGTCCGCGATGGTGTAGAAGCGATCGGTCTGCGCCACGTACACGACGTCTTCGACGTCGGGGTTGTGCGGCTCGAGCGACATTTCGCAGAACTTGCCGTTGTTAATGCTCAGGCAGTTCGAGCCCGGCGGCCACGCGAACTGCTGACCGGAGGCCAGGTCGTAGCCACGCAGCGATGAGAAGGTTCCGTCGTCGCTCTCCGTGTCCGCGACCACCAGGTTACCGCCCGCTGCCAGACCGCTGGCGCTCGAGTTTATCGTGATGCCACTCGGATTCAGGCCCCAGCCGCCGAGGAAGAAAAACGTCTCGTCCTGCGTCAGGACCAGCCGCTCGAAGAACAGCCCCGTGACCAGGCCGGTGTTCGGATCGCGCGGCAAGCGCACCTCGACGACGGCGTTCTCGGGCACCAGCGGAAGCAGGCCGTTCTGGTCGGCCTCTTCCGTGGAGAGCAGCAGTCGGTCGTTGCCGAGCCAAACGACGCCCTCGACCGAGTGCAGCGGGACATCCTGGCCGTTCCAGTCCCACGATACGTTGCTGAAGTAGTGGAAGCGCTGAAGGGTGTACTCCTGGCCGAAGAGTGTTACCGAGGACTGCGCCCCGGCGCTCGCCACGAGGAGGGCGAGCAACAGCCCCACTGCCGATTTCTCGTGCATCTCTCTTTCCTCCTGGCGAGCCGTGGCTCGCCTAGCTGCGACTACTGTGGCTCCAGTGGGCTGGCACTCCGCCGTCCCAGGCTGAGCAATCCGTCGAACACACGGCCGTCCAGGTCCGCCGAGTCGAGGACCCCGTCCGGCTTGTTGTGGATTCCCTGGCCCACGCGAAGCGTGAGTCGATCCTGCATGAACTCCACGTGTCCGTCGGCGAACAAGATGCCGCCGATCGTGTAGGAGTGCTGTCGCGTGCCACCGCTGTCTTGCTGTAGGATCAGTGAGCGGGTGCCGTGGGCGGTGCCGAAGTCCTCGAAGTCCTGCGAACCGAAGCGGGCGCCGTTCTGGTCCGACCGGTACCAGATTCCCTCGAAGAAGAAATACCGTGGGCCGTCGGTGGCCACCTCGGCCGTGTAGATGCGCGGGCCGCCCGCGACTTGGAAGAAATCGTTGGAGTCCTGCCGCCCATCGCCCATCAACGGGACCCGGGCGGGGCTGGCCCGACGCGTCTCAGCCAGGCGCAGCGGACCGATGTCCCAGCGCGGGAAGCCCGGCCCGCGATAGGACTTATGGAGGTCGGCCATCGGCTGCGGGGGGAAGCGTGCCTCCGTATGGGCCATGTACCAGCTTTGGGTGTAGTTTGTATTGAACCCCTCGCGCATCAGCTCCTCGAAGCGCGCGAGCGTGAGCGGCTCGGCACCGTTCTTGCCGAACTCCTCGAATGCTTCCGTATGACGAGCCGTATTGGCGGGGCACAGGAGGTCGCCGGCCCGGACGCCGACCCGTGCCAGGTCGGCCAGCCAGCCCACGCGGTCGATGCTGATGATCTTCGCGTCAGTGACTTCGGCTGGATAGTTGTAGCCGGGCCGCGGGTCGGCCTGACCGCTAGACAGATAGTCCTGATTCTCGCTGGCGTAGCTGTGGAAGCCGCGCCCGAGTTGGCTCAGCGTTGCCCCGCATTTGACCCGCTTGGCCTGGTCGCGCGCCTGTCCGAGTGCGGGCAGCAGGATGCTGATCAAGATCGCAATGATGGCCACGACTACGAGCAGCTCGATCAGCGTGAAGCCGGGCCTCCGAAACGCGTTGAGCGTCGCGAGCGGCGAGTAATCCCGGCCCAGCCTCATGCGTCGGCTCCCTGCTATGAGTGGCTGCCGGTTCATCGGCCCGCGGCGCCCAGTGGTGACCGCAGCCGGCTAGCCGCGACTCGTGTCTCGCGACAGTACCGTATGCTTCGTGTGTTCGTTATGAGTTTGAAGTTAGCGCGGCGTGAGCGCCGGCGTGCCGGCCCCACCCCTTGAAGCCCGCGCCCGGTGATGGCACTATCCCGCAACTTGAGCGAACCAAGACAACGTGAGGAGCCGCGTATGCGCCGTCTTTCCGCCTGCCTCGCCATCGTGTCGATCGCCGGTGTGTGCCTTGCCGCCGAGCCCGCTCAGGTCCATCGCGCGTGGGCGTCGGAGGGAGAGACGTACGCGAACACGGACTCGCTGGCGGCGGTGATGTTGCCCAGCGGGGAGGTCCGCGTGTATGCGACCTCGAAGGACGGCCACCGGCTCGACATGATCGACGGCTCGACCGGCAAGTTCCTTGGCACCTGGGGCAAGCCCGGCACCGCCGCGGGCGAGCTGAAGTATCCGAACGGAATCGCGACCGTGGTCTTCGGCTCACACGGCGATCCCAAGTTGCCCGCCCGAGCCGCGCTCGCCGTTGTCGAGCGCGACAATCGCCGCGTGCAGATCCTCTGCCCGGAGACGGGCAAGTCGCTCGGGGTGTTCGGCACCGAGCACCTGCATCGCCCCTACGGCGTCGCGTTCGCGACCATCCAAGGTAAGCCGATGCTCTATGTCACCGACACGCAGGTGGAGCCGGACCGGACGGTGCACGTCTTCGAGCTGGCGCTCCGTGGCGACGAGGTGACGGCTCGGCACGTGCGGCACTTCGGCGAGAAGGCCGGTCCTGGCGCGATCAAGGAGGCCGAGTCCGTCCTCATCGACGAGCCCCAGCAGCGCGTGCTGCTCTGCGACGAGACCACTCGGAACGTCAAGGTCTACGACCTCGACGGCAAGTTCAGCGGGCGGACCTTCGGCGACGGACTGGT
>CAADGM010000003.1 GCA_900696535.1 uncultured Planctomycetota bacterium | reverse complement strand
TCACCTGGACGGATGTGTGGCACGAGCTTCAGCGCGGCGTGGGGATCACGCCCGCGCCGCAGCGCTCCCGGCCGGCCTTCGACGTGGCCGGCGACGACGAAGCGGTCCGCGTGAGAAAGGACCCGGTGCGCCTCGCGGCCGAGCAGGCGTTGATGCAGAGCGAGAGCTACGCGGACGGGCTGGAAACCCCGATCATCCACGCGAGCATCTCGGCGCCGCGGCTCGAGGTGGACATCGCGCAGAGACAGATCACGACGATCGGCCTGACCGAACTGCTGATGCTCGATCGGCGCGCCGGCGGGGCCGCGGCCGATGCGGAGCAAACCAGCGAGACGCTGGGCTTGCCGTCGGCGCTGGTCAGCCGAGGGCCGAGCCAGACCGCGATGCGGTGCACGGGCCGGATGACGTACACGCTCGGGCCCGACGGCCCCGCGCGGCGCGACGCCGTGGTCTTCGAGGACAACGTCGTCTTCGTCCATCGCACCGGCCGCGAGATGATTCAGGTCGAGCAGGCCTTCCCGCACCTGGCGACCGACCCGAATCAGCTCGCGCGACTCGAGACGCGCAGCGCCGCGCTCGAGTGCCGCCGCCTGGAGGGCTGGTTCAACGTGGACGAGGCAGGCGGATCGGCAACCCGCGGGGGCGGCCTGACGCGCACGCCGCTGCGGCTGAGCGCCCTCGTCGCCAGCGGCGACGTGTACTTGCGCGACACGCAGGGCTCGAAGGTCCGCGAGGTCACCGCCGACTGGGTCGAGTTCAACCGCGACCAGTCGCGAATCGCGGTCCGCGGCGGCCCCGGCGCCGACGCACAAGTCTTCCTCCAGGACACCGCCGCAAGCCTGTTCGACGTGCATACGGCCCGCGAGCTGGTGATCAACCTCGTCGACGGAACGATTCGCAGCGGGCAGGCGACCGGCGAGCTTCGACGGCCATAGCGGGCGAGCGGGAGGACTCTGTGGGGTCAGCATTAATTGTGCTGTTGATGTGGCCGCGCGCCCGCAAGTCATCGAGTACACAGTGAAGCACTTCGTCGACTCGAGTCACAGCAGAGAGGCCGCGGCTCGTGTGCGAGTTCGGCGCACTCGATCGCGGCGTGGCTGCACGACGCGCTCACGGAATTCTGCCGAGCCGGACACCAACGCGCGTCGGCAGCGGTCCGTCGTGCACGCCACTCCGGAGCCGCTACAAACACCTTGATTACCCGAATAGGGCAATCCCTGACGCCGGTGTTCTCGCGGCGCGACGCGTTCGAACTGGCGTTCGAAGTCGCGTGCGCATGAGCGAGCGCAACACGAGCCGGCCACGTGGCGCGGCGAATGCGGTATCTGTTCTCGACGCAAGGTTTTAGGTTGTTCGCACTTCGCGACGGGGGCCCGGTCTCATACCTTGAGCGGCGCGGTTGCTGCCCTGCGCGCGGCGCGTGCGAGTGCCCGGAGCGCGAAAGATGGGTCGCGCGGGCAACGAATGAGTTGGTGTGGGGTGACAACGTGCATCGATCAAGAAAACGACCGCTTTGTCGCACAACTACCCGAACGGGTAGTTCCCCACGGCGTGATCGAACAGTATAAGTGCGAAAGTGTGCCAGGGTGGGCAGCATGATGGGCAATGCCGTCATGCAGGAAGAGGGACGCACGAATGGCCACCACCGGTCGGCTGCGATGGGCCGGTGCTGATCGCAATGGGAGGGCGTGCGAAATGGAGAGCGGTCGAGTTGAGGTCATCTCCGAGGCCGGATGGGAACGCATTCGCCAGCACTTCTCGCTCACCAATCGACAAGTCGAAATCGCGCGGCTGCTCTGCCGCGCGTTGACCAACAAGCAGATTGCCGACCTGCTCGATATCACCAGCGACACGGTGCACGTGCACCTGCGCGACATCTTCCGGCGGGTCGGCGTGGACTCGCGTCTCGGCCTGGTCGTCGAGTTCGTGCGCGAGGATCACCGCGCGGCGAGTCAGGCGACTTCGCCGGAGCGCAGTGGTCAGGCGGGGCCAGGAGACAGGCTTCGGCTCGTCGCGGGGGCGGAATTCGACTGAGCGTCCGAGCGCGCGGTCGCCACGGCGCCGCGCGAAGGGTAAGGAGAGAAAGCGCCGAGAGTGAGTCGCGCCCGCGTGGCTGCCGGCAGCGAGCACATCCCGTGCTGGCGGCAGCGTGTCGAGGGGTGGGTGTTGTGGGCGCTTGAGTTTCGAGAGCAGTCCAGGAGTTCGTGACTACCGCGTCGGCGGCGTCAGGAGGCGCCGGACGATGCGGGGAGGCGGTCTTGTATTGGCATCAAGCGAAGAACCGCACGCAGCGTTTGCGTGCATGTCGCGAGAGGGACACATCCAGCAGGCTCTCAAAGGCACGGTGTCGGCGTTCGGACGGTGCACGACGAGAGCCCGAGGAGGTAGCAAATGAGAACAGCAGTAATCGGCGTCACAGTTCTGCTGATGGCTGTCGGGTTGGCGAGCGCACAGACCAGCCTCAGCCTGGTTCCAGACAAGACCTGCCTGGATCCGAACGAGATCCTCACCGTGTCGATCACGCTGACAACCACCGTGACGAACATGACCACCGGCTCGTTCAACCTCACGTACGCGCCGGCGACCTTGGCGTACGTCAACGGCTCGTTCGCAATCGATCCGAGCACGGTCTGGGACCTCGCGTTCATCGGGACTGTCGACACAGTCAACGGCAAGCTCACCAGCTTCGGCGTGCAGGACTTTTCGCCGTATGAGGGCGGGCAGGGCTCCGGCGTCATGGCGACGTTGCAGTTCCAGGCGCTGGCCCCGATCTGCAGCACGGCCGGGCTCGTCGACTGGCAAGCGTCCCCGGCGTCGTCGCTGCTGGATGCCAACGGCGTCGTTTACAGTGTCGCCAACAGCAACCTGACGACGACGCAGCTTCCGGCCATCGCGGTCGACAACGTCCCGCCGACCTTCGTCCCGCCACCGCCGCCGAACCTCACGGTTCCCGCGGCTCCGGGCCTCTGCAGCGCGACGGTGTCGTGGACGGCGCCGACGGCGACCGACAACTGCCCCGGCGTGTCGGTCGCACAGACTGGCGGTCCGCCGTCGGGGTCGACCTTCCCGGTCGGAACGCAGACGATCACCTACACCGCTACCGACGCGTGCGGTAACACGGCCAACGTCTCGTTCACGGTGACAGTGCAGGACACCCAGATTCCGCTGATCAGCGGATGCCCCGGGAACATCTCGAAGAACACGGATCCGGGCCTTTGCACCGCAGTCGCAACCTGGACGCCCCCGACGGCGAGCGACAACTGCCCGGGCGTGACCATTGCCCAGACCGCTGGATTGCCGCCAGGCTCCGCATTCCCCAAGGGGGTCACCACCGTCACGTACACCGCGACCGACGCGTCCGGCAACTTCACGACGTGCACGTTTACGGTGACGGTGACCGACGCGGAACTGCCGGTCATTCTCGGCTGTCCGTCGAACATCACGACCAACACGGACCCGAATAAGTGCACCGCCGTCGTAACATGGACGCCGCCGACCGCGACGGACACCTGCCCGGGCGTCGTGATCACTCGAACTGCGGGCCCCGCGCCGGGGTCGACGTTCAACAAGGGTGCAACCACAGTCACGTACACGGCAACGGACACGTCCGGCAACACCGCGGTCTGCACGTTTACGGTTACTGTCGTCGACGCGCAGCCCCCCCAGATCCTCAACTGCCCGAATCCGCCGCCACCCGGCATGATCTTCCCGGCAGATCCCAACTGCGCCGCGACGGCTACCCGGGCGGCGCCGACAGTGGCCGACAACTGTCCGGGTGCGACGATCTCGCAGACGGCGGGACCGCCACCGGGATCGTACGTCGGCGTGGGCTCGTACACGGTCATCTACACGGCCCTTGACACGGCCGTCCCGCCGAACGTGACCCAGTGCCAGTTCACCGTGATCGTCCAGGACCAGCAGGCGCCGACGATCATCGGCTGTCCGGCGAACATCTCGGTGAGCACTGATCCCGGCGTGTGTTCGGCTGTTGTGAGTTGGACGGCGCCAACGGCGACTGACAACTGTCCGGGCGTGACGATGACGCAGACGGCTGGACCGCCGTCCGGGTCGGTCTTCCCGGTGGGCACGACGACCGTGACCTACACGGCGACCGACGGTGGCAGTCTGACCAGCACGTGCACGTTCACCGTGACCGTGACGGACAACGAAAACCCGATCGTAACCAACTGCCCGAGCAGTTTCTCGCAGCCGACCGACCCGGGCCAGTGCACGGCGTTTGTCAGTTGGGCGAATCCCGTGGCGACGGACAACTGCGGCGTCGTCAGCTTCGTCTCCAACTATCCGAACGGCGCGGCGTACGCCGTCGGCGTTTACAACGTGACTGTCCAGGCAGTGGATGCGGCGGGCAACCAGTCCGACCCGAACACGTGCATGTTCACGATCACGGTGTACGACGGCGAGTCGCCGACGCTCACGCCCTGCCCGGCCGACATCACGGTCGAGACGTGCGATCCGAACGGTGCGACGGCCACGTGGACGCCTCCCACCGCCAGCGACAACTGCGGCGTGACGCTGACGTCGACGCACAATCCCGGCGCGTTGTTCCCGGTCGGCACGACGACGGTGACGTACACGGCCACCGATGGCGTCAACCCGCCGGTGACCTGCTCATTCAACGTCTCGGTCGGAGACTTCACGCCGCCGACCGTGACGTTCTGCCCGCCGGCGCCGGCCGTGCTCTATAGCTGCAACTCGATCGACGTGGATTGGCAGGATGCGGTGGCGTCGGATGCATGCGGGCTGCTCAGCGACCCGAATTTCGCGCTGGGCGTTCGCTACCTGATCGACACGGGCAACAATGGCACAATCAATGCCCGGATCAAGGTCTCGCATCGCTCGTTCAGTCCGGGCACGCACCGTGTCTGGGTCCAGGTGGCAGACATCAACGGAAACGTGTTCCCGCCGGAGTCAGGGCTCGACCCAAATGACCCGAACCAGTGCACGTTCCTGGTCACGGTCAGCAACGACATCGACGTCGTCGTGACGCTCAATGTCGAGGGGCTGGGCGGCGGATCGGTGACGCGCTGCGTGGACTTCCACCTCGGCAACACCGTCTCCGGCACGTACTACACGGTTGCGGACAAGCTGCTCACGTTCAGTAACGGCGTCTGGACGGGCAGCCTGCTGGCTCTCGATCCGGCGCTGCCGTGCAACGAGGCCTGGAACTGCCTGGCCGCTGAGGACTCGCTGCACACGCTGCGCAGCCGCGTGGGTGTGTCGCCGGTCGGCGACCCCAATGTCACCGGCCAGTTCTCGGCGAGCTTCGTGGGCCCGTTCTCGCTGCAGCAGGGCGATCTGCTCGATGACGGTGTGATCAACGCGATCGACGCCGGTCTGTACGTGATCCGGCTCAACTCGTCCGACCCGAACCTCAATGCGCCGGGCGCGAACAGCCCCTGCTCGCTGCCAACGGGCCAGTATCACGCCGACTTCGACGGCGACGGCCTGGTGACAATTGCCGACTTCGGACCGTACACGGCCCAGCCAGCCGGCAACTACGGCATGCTCGGTCTGGGTCTGTGCAACGACCCGAACAACACGTCGATCCGCGAGTTCGTGGATGACTTCACCTATGAAGACCTGATCGCCAAGGGCGTCGCCGAGCTGATCCTCGTCGACGTCACGCGCGACGGGATCCTCAATCGCGAGGACATCACGGCGGTCATGGGCGGCGTGCCGATCTGGGTTCGCGGCGACGCGAACGCCGACGGCCGCGTCGACTTCACGGACATCGACGCCATGGCCGTGGCGCTGGAGAGCGAGAAGGCCTACTACGAGGCCTATCCGGACGGCTTCTGGTACACCGCGGACGCCAACGCGGATGGTCGCGTCGACGCGCTCGACGTGGACGCGTTCATCGCGCTGCTCCAGAGTCGCTGAGTCTGAGTAACAGGTGGGGCTGTGCGCGGCGGCATGGCCGCCCGCACGGCCCTTGTCACCCGGCGCCGGGGCCAGCGTCATGGGAGCCATCTGCCCATCTCCCAGCTCTCACAGCGCTGGCCCCGCCTGTTTGCGACGCCGGTCCCTTCCCCATGCCTTCCGCGCAAACGGAAGGCGCGGGGAACGGACGGGCAAGGGCACGCCCGGAGAGAACGCATCGCTTGGGGTGCGCATTCGGCGCCCCGGGCCCGTTTCCTCGGACGTGCGTCGGCCCGCGGTAACTCAAGCATGAAGCCGAATAGGAGTTCAAATCATGAAACCCGCGCAGCGCACTGTTGATCGGCGTTTGACGTCTGTCGCCATTCTGCTGGCTCTGGCAGCAGGCCCTGGAGCGTCAGTGGCGGGAACAGTGGATCTGCAAGTGGTGCTGACCACGCCCACGGTGGTCGAACCGAATGACCCCGTGACAGTCCAGCTTCGCGCGGTCTCCAACACGGGTGGAGACGTCCCCCTCGCCAGTTGCGAGGTCATCTTCGAGTGGGATCCGGCCGTTCTGCGCTTCGACGGGCTCGACCCGAACGGGGCTGTGCTCGCGACCACCTCGTCGATTCCCTACCCCTCGCCTGGCGGCGTGAACGAGGCGGCGCTGCCGGCGGACGGCGACGCGCTCTATCGTCACATTGCCCCGTTCGATCCGAATGCGCCGGGCTTCCAGACAATCGTCGTACCGCCACCCGGGATCCTGCTTACGACCTTTAGGTTCACTGCCATCGCGCCCGCTGTTGCCTCGCCGGTCGGGCTTCTCGCCTCCGCAGGGAGTCCGCCAACGGCAACGATCGTCCTGGGCCCCGGGTTCCCGGCACCAAACATCACTGGAACCCTGGGGCCACCGGTGTCCGTTCAGGTTCTGGGGCCCGCAACGTTGTCGCTCGTCACCGGAACGGCCGCGTACGAGCCGAACGACCCGGTCAGCGTCTGCATCGACATGACCAACCTTGTCAGCATCATCTCCGGCCAGTTCGAGTTGCGATACGACTTCGCCAAACTGGACTACATCAGCGTCACTCCAGGCGGGCCCTGGTCGGTGCTGCTGGGACCGATCGTCGACGAGACAACCGGCAAGATCAGCGTCGGCGTGCTGTCCTTCACTGGCGGAGCGCCGAGCGGGACCATGGCGTGCGTCAATTTCCGCGCTGTCGGACCTGCGTGCGACACGGTCGATCTGGTGACGTTCGCGCCGCCAGCGCCGCCCATCGAGACGCAGTTGGTCGACGCCGATAGCCTGACCTACAGCCAGACGATCGGCAACCTGAATCTGAGCAACCTCGGGCCGGTCACGATCCTCGGCTGCGAGATCACAGCGCCCGCTGCAGTCTGCCCGAATGCGACCGGACACACGGCGTCCGTGCCCTCTCAGCCGGGCGCGACCTACGCCTGGACCGTCACAGGCAACGCGACCCTGGCAGAGGGGCAGGGCACCAGCACAATCACCTTCGACAGTGGAGGTCCTGGCGCCGCCGGCATCAGCGTCGTCGTAAGCCTGGGCACGTGCTCGTGCGCCGATAGTGTCTCGATCGCAGTCGAAGACACCGAGCCGCCGGTAATCAGCGGTTGCCCGGCCGACATCTCGGTGAACTCCGATCCCGACCTGTGCTCGGCGGCCGTGACCTGGACGCTGCCGACCGCGACTGACAACTGCCCGGGTGTGCAGGTTGCCTGCGATCCGGCCAGCGGGTCGGTCTTCCCGGTCGGCTCGACGACCGTCACCTGCACGGCCACCGACGCAGCG
>CAADGM010000002.1 GCA_900696535.1 uncultured Planctomycetota bacterium | reverse complement strand
TGCCTTTCTCGCCCCGTCCCCCAGTGTTCTGACCGGTACGCTCCTGCGGCGCCGTTCTCACGTCGAGTGTTTCGCGGCGGCGTTGATCTCGGGAGCGGTGGGTTCTTCGTTTCACACCAGATGGAGGTAAGGGAACCATGGTAGGCAAGAAGGTGTGCTTCTGTAGCCTCGCCATCCTGCTCGCGGCGTCGGTCGCTTTCGCGGCGGCGCCCGGTGTGGGTGGCGGCACAACCGACAAGCCGACAGTGACACCGACACAGTCGATCGACATGTCGGTGACATCGCTCGGCAAGGCTCCGGTGGGCGTCAGCGTCCAGCCCGTCGAGGGCATGGGCGGGAGCCCCGAGCTGCCCACGGACACGGCCTACGGTCGTGACGAGGGCCTGGCCGGCGATCCGCTCGTCAGCTTCATCCTCAATGCTCCGGGGGCGTTCACGAACATCGGCACGACGGGCATCGCGAACTTCGTGAACGCGTATGACTTTGCCGGTTCGAACTTCGGCACGCTGTACATGCTGGACACGACCGGCGGGTTCTACTCGGTCAGCACGGCCAACGGCGCTTCGACGTTCCTCGGCAACGCCGTGGGCGTGGCGGGCCACAGCTGGACGGCTCTCGCGTGGAACTCCGTGAACAACACGATGTACGCGACGTCCACGAACATCACCGCGTCGAATCTGTACACGATCAACCTCGCCAACGGCGCTGCGACGTCGATCGGCAACATGGGCAGCCCCGGCATCATCAGCCTCGCGATCGACTGCCTGGGCCAGGCCTACGCGCACGACATCGTCAATGACAACCTGGTCTCCGTGAACCTGACGACCGGTGCGACGACCCCGATCGGCCCGCTGGGCTTCAACGCGAACTTCGGCCAGGGCATGGACTTCGACGACAGCACCGGCCAGCTCTACATGGCGGCGTTCAACGCCACCTCGTTCCAGGCTGAGCTGCGCATCGTCAACACCGGCGACGGCTCGAGCGCGCTGGTCGGCGCCCTGAACATCCCGGGCACCACCCAGCTCGGCTCGCTGGCCATCGCCCAGGCGTGCGACTTCGAGCCCTCGTTCGGTGCCTGCTGCGACGAGCCGCTGGGCATCTGTCAGGAAAACATTTCGATCTTCGACTGCCTGGGCCCCGGCCTGCGCTTCCTGGCCGACGGCTCCTGCGACGACTTCGATCCGCCTTGCGGTCTGGCCACCGGCGCCTGCTGCTACGAGGATGCGACCTGCATCCAGGTCCCGCAGCAGTTCTGCCGCAACAAGACCCCGGGTGACATGGACTGCGACGGCGACGTCGACTTCGACGACATCGACCCGTTCGTCCTGGCCCTGGGCGGCCCCGGCGTCTACTACGCCGAGTATCCGCTGTGCAACTGGATGAACGCCGACACGAACGGCGACGGCGTGGTCAACTTCGACGACATCGACGCCTTCGTGGCCCTGATCGGCCAGCCGGCCGTCGAGTACCCGGCGACGTTCCTGGGTGCGTTCACGAACTGCTCGTCCTGCCCGTGCGTGGTCCTCTGCCCGCCGGGTGCCTATCGCGAGCAGGAGCCTTGCGGCGCCGACACGAACGGCGGCTGCAACATGCCGACCCCGACCTTCGAGCCGATCGCTTGCGGCCAGACGGTTTGCGGCACGGCGTGGTTCGACGGCAGCACGCGTGACACCGACTGGTACCAGATCACGCTGACCGAGCCGGCCACGCTGACGATCGAGCTGCGGGCCGAGTTCGCGGCCCTCTCGGGTCTGATCGAGCAGATCTGCTACGGCCAGGCCGGCTGCGACAACATCACGGGCTTCATCAACCCGGCGATCTTCCCCGGCGAGTGCCAGAACGCGTCGGCAACGACGATCTGCCTCCAGCCCGGCGTCTATTACATCTTCGTCGGTCCGCAGTTCACGAACATCGAGCCGTGCCCGGCCGACTACGTGCTCCGCGTGACCTGCGAGCCGTGCGAGCTGCCGACCGGTGCCTGCTGCCTGTTCCCGTCGGGCGAGTGCTTCGACGACGTGAACGAGCAGACCTGCAACTGCCAGGTGGGCGGCATCTTCCAGGGCAACGGCTCCGAGTGCGCGAACGTCGTCTGCCCGGTTCCGCCGGCCAACGACGAGTGCTCGGGCGCCGAGTACCTCGACCTGTCGGGCGGCCCGCTGTTCTTCACGGTCGACAACACCTACGCGACCGATGACAACACGCCGTCCTGCGGTTCGAACGCCGGTCCGCCGTTCAAGGGCATCTGGTACAAGGTCACCGGGACGGGCAACTCGATCCTGATCACGACCTGCAACCCCGGCACGATCAACTTCGACACGCGCATCCAGGTCTGGTGCGGGTGCGACCTGGCGCTGTGCGTCGGCGGCAACGACGACGACGGCACGTGCACGTTCTTCAGCAGCCCCTGGACCTCCACGTTCCAGTGGTGCGGTGCCCCGGGCGTCGACTACTACATCATCATCGGCGGCTACTCGTCGGGTAACATCGGCCCGATCGACGTGGCCATCGGCGAGGTCGACGTCTGCACGCCGTCGCCGATTGAGCAGTGCACCATTCCGCCGGGTGATACGTGCGAAGACCCGATCATCCTGAGCGGCCCGCTGCCGATCACGGTTGACGGCAACTCGTGTGGGTTCGGCCACCAGTACAACGAGGTCTGCCCGTTCACCACGCCCGGCTCGCCGGACGTTGTGTATCGCTGGTCCCCCGACACGACGGGGGTCTACACGGTCACCCTGTGCAACGACCCGACCAACTACGACAGCAAGCTGTACATCTTCGAGAACGCGTGCGTGAACCCGGCCATCGCCTGCAACGACGACGACTGCTCTACGCTGAGCTTCCCGTCGGCCTGGGTGTCCGAGATCGAGCAGGTTACGCTGACCGCCGGCAACACGTACTACATCGTCGTGGACGGCTACGCCTCGGCGTCCTGCGGCAACTACCGTCTGGTCATTCGCGAGTACGTCCCGTGCGAGGTCCCGTGCCCGCCGGGCGGCGTGGCTGAGCTCGAGGCCTGCGGCGCCGACACCAACGGCGGCTGCAACATGCCGACGCCGGCGTTCGAGCCGATCGCCTGTGGCGAGACGAAGTGCGGTACGGCTTACTACGACGGGTCGACCCGCGACACCGACTGGTACGAGCTCGTTCTCACTTCGCCGGCGCGGCTGACCGTCTCGGCGAGCGGCGAGTTCGATATCCTGACGGGTATCATTGTCCCGCCGTGCCCGGTGAGCTCGTTCCTCGTCTCGGCCACGGCTGCCAAGTGCCTGGTGGCGACGACGCCGCAGACCGAGTGCCTGCCGGCTGGCACGTACTGGATCTTTGTCGCCCCGCAGTTCACGACCCCCGTGGCCTGCCCGGCTGACTACTACGTGACGGTCACCTGCACCCCGTGCGTGGTGAGCTACTGCTCGGCGACGGCCACTAACTGCTCGGCCGGCCCGGATGACGAGTTCATCGTCCGCGTGCAGCTCAACACGATCGACAACCCGAGCAGCACGGCGCAGGGCGGCGGCGGCAACGGCGTGTGCTACAGCGACTTCACGTCGATCTCGACCGACCTCCAGCGCGGCCAGTCGTACACCCTGACGGTCACGAACAGCACCACGAGCTGGGCGTCCGACCGCTGCCAGGCCTGGATCGACTACGACAGCAGCCTGGTGTTCGACGAGGTCGAGAAGCTCGGGCCGACCGCCGGTATCCCCGGTGTCGGACCGTACGTGTTCAATTTCACCGTCCCGGCCGATG
>CAADGM010000001.1 GCA_900696535.1 uncultured Planctomycetota bacterium | reverse complement strand
TGTGCGACAGGTCGGCCCAGCCGGGGACTACGAGGGACCGCTGGTTCGTCCCGAGGCCGCGGCCGCTGGTTCCGGCGTGCGCTGACGCCGGTTTGCCTCGACGTTGCGCGTCGAGCCGAAAGTCGGAACCGAGTCTCACGTGGAGAGGATGTCATGACAGCTCAATACGACGCCGCGGACTTGTCGTCCCGGGCTTTGACCGCTCGCAATCCCGCGAATCATCCATCGGACCTCAGGCCGGCGCGCGAATCCCCGTCCGGCCGGCGCGTGTCGGCCACCCGAGCCAGGGGCGCTCGCGGGGCCAGCCTGACGGGCTGGCGCCGCCGCGGCGGGATGGCCGCGCGCGTTTGCGCAGTCGCGTGCGCGGCCGCGCTGTCGTCGCTGGCCTGGGCCGACCGGGCAACCGACGTGTCGTACACGCTGGTGCCGCGCGGCGCGCCCAGTGCGTTTGACAGCGCGACGACGCTGCCACCCCCCGCCACACAGTTTGCGGTGGGCGACACGTGCTACCTGGAAGTCTGGTGCACGGATCTCGGCAGCGTGAACACGGGGCTGATCTCCGCATACGTCGATCTGGGGTGGTCGACTACACACGCGACCGCCCAGGCCGTTGCGCATCGTCCGCCGTTCACGCTCTTCAGCAGTGGGACGATTCAGCCCGGCAGCGTGGACGAGCTGGGCGGGTCGGACGCGACCCTGACCGGCCAAGGCATCGCGCCGCTCTGGGCGCGGCTGTCTGTTGTGACGCTGTCCATCGACGCCCTCGGCGACATCCCCGTCTCCGTCGCTCCCGCGTCGACGGCGACCGCCTGCCTGGGCCGCGGCGTCATCCCGCCCGGCGACATCAGTTTCACGGGCGCTACTCTCAACGGCAGCGACGATGTCGCGTTCATGCTGCGCGTCACTGACGCGGTGACGGGCCCCGATCAGTCGACGACACTTCCGGAGTCGCTCACGTGCGTGCCACTCTACGGCACCTACTTCGTCGAGGTCTGGGTCAGCGATGTCGGAAGCGTGAACACCGGCCTCACGTCGGCATACCTCGATCTCTCATGGAACGTGGGCCCCGCGATCGCAACCAACATCGTGCACCGGCCGCCCTTCACGCTCTTTCCGAGCGGCACGATCGCGGCGGGCCTCGTCGACGAACTCGGAGGCTCGGACGCACTGCTTGTCGGTCAGGGCGTGCAACCCGTCTGGGCGCGCGTCGCAGCGGTCGAGTTCCTCGCCGCGGCCCCGGGCACGGTTTCGTACGCCGCCGCACCGGCCGCGACCTCGGTTGCGGCGTTCGGGCGGGGCGTCATCCCGTCTGCGAACATCGTGTATGGCGTTATTTCGGTGAACGTCGGTCCGGCTGCTTCCGCCAGCAACAGCGGCCCCTACTGCGTCGGCGAGACCATCGAGCTGTCCGCCTCCGGCGGCACGTCGTATGCTTGGACCGGGCCAGCCGGGTTCAGCTCCACCCTGCCCGACCCGACCATCCCGGACGCCCAGCCGGAGAATGCCGGCGTCTACACCGTTGTCGTGACCGACGACAACGGCTGCTCGGCCAGTGCCGAAACCACCGTCGTCGTCTATGCCAACCCGACCGCTTCCGCTAGCAACAGCGGCCCCTACTGTGTCGGCGAGACCATCGAGCTGTCCGCGACCGGCGGCACGTCCTACGCCTGGACCGGCCCAGCCGGGTTCAGCTCCACGCTGCCCGATCCGACCATACCGGACGCCCAGCCGGAGAATGCCGGCGTCTACACCGTTGTCGTGACCGACGACAACGGCTGCTCGGCCAGTGCCGAGACGACGGTGGAGTTCCTGGACAACCCGCCGCTGCCGGAGATCGTCGCGACTCCCAGCAGCACCCTGTGCGCTGGCGGCTCCATAGAGTTGAGCGTTGTCGGCACGTACGAGACGTACGTCTGGTCGACCGGCGCGACTACGCCGTCGATCATTGTCACGGCGGCGGGCGTGTACGGCGTCTCGGTCGCGAACCCGTCCGTCTCGCCCTGTACTGCAGAGGAGGAAATCGCGATCGTCGCCGGAATCGGCGCCCGCGGGGATAGCAACTGCGACGGGGCGATGACGTTCGACGACATCGACCCGTTCGTGGCAGCGCTCTCCGGCGAGGCCGAGTGGGCCGCGTCGTTCCCGAGCCCGCCAGCGTGCAGCTACCTGTGCGTCAACGACATCAACCAGGACGGTGCCGTGGACTTTGACGACATCGACCCGTTCGTCGCGTGCCTGGGAGGGCTGTGCCCGTAGCGTGAGCGGCCCATGCCGCGGTCAGTCGTCGTCGACATGTGACTCGACGTCGCTCAGCCGAACGAGCAGATCGGTGGGCAGACGCGCCCGGACCTTGTCGGTGATGAGTCCGACGCGAAGCAGATCGGCAACGTGAACCCGGTCGATATCGCGCAGCGAAGTCAGCTTCATTCGAACGAGCGCGGCCAGGTCGAGAACAGCAAACGGCGCCAGCGAGCGGGTGACCTCATCAACACCAGGAGCCACACGCTGATACGAGGGCCGGACGCGCTCCGACGCCCAAAAGAGATGAACACCCGACTTGCGGCTCGGCTCATCGGGAGCAAGGAAAAGTATCAGGCTGCGCAGATCCTCGCGCCGAAACCCGAGTCTGCCCAGTTCCGCCGTAATCCGGTCGAGATCTGCTCTGCGAACCAGCAGGTCGATGTCCTTCGTCGTGCGCGTCGCCGCCAGGACGATGCTCGCTACCCACGCAGCGACGGCGCTTCCACCCACGACCGCGTACGGCACACCGGCCGCCTCAAGCGCCGCCGTGACACGAAGAAGACGGTCCTCGATCCGCTGCATCGCCAAGACGAACTCCGTGTACGTGGATGACATCTGGGTAAACTGCACCACGACTGCTGAAGAGCCGTGCCGGTGCTTATCGCGCAGGTCGAAGCGCCGAGTTCGGCGAGGTCTGCGCACGGGCAGCCTCGGTCTTGCCCGGCGCTTCGCGTCCGAACAAGGAGGAGCCCGCACGACAAACGAGGTTTCGACGCTCCACATGCCCCCTCAGCCGATGCAGGTGAT